>BTRA01000013.1:0-36760 GCA_036986155.1 Gemmatimonadota bacterium
CAGGGCGTCAACGTGGCGTTCGTCGGCCCGCTCGAACTCATCGAACCACGCGGCCCGGACACCTCCGTGGCGCGCTTCATCGAGAGACGCGGAGCGGGGTTACACCACATCGCATTCAGGGTGCCGGACCTCTCCGCGGCACTCGCCGAGTACCGCGAGGCCGGCGTGCGTTTGATCGACGAACAACCCCGTCCGGGCGCGCGCGGCCATCGGGTCGCGTTCCTCCATCCGGAGAGTACGGGTGGTGTATTGATCGAGCTCGTTCAGGAGTGACGGTCACCCACTATTCGTGATCTTCGCCAGTTCGATCTCCTGCAGGAGCCAGCGAGCGTCTCCGGCCGGTACGAGAGTGAAGCCGATATCCGGTACGATCCGACCGTCGGTCATCTTTAGCTCCACACCTAGTCGTACGGTTTGCACATCCCTGCCTGCAATCCGCCGTTCGGACGTGATCCGATAATCGTTGTGACGCAGGATCTCGGCGATCACATCCATGCGGAGCTCGACGTCCCGCCACTTCACGCAGGAGTCCCCGCCCACGATGACGGAAATCTTCTTCCAGAAGCAGCCGAACGAACTGCCGGTGTCGCCGATGGGCCCGCTCGGCGTGCCGAACAGGCGCGACATCGACACGAGGTCACGCGAAGTGACGGCCTGGAGGAAACGCTCGACCACGAGTTGGGGAGCAACGGCGGAAGCCTGGTTGGTGCGGACCCGACTGCTGGCACATCCCGATACGAGCAGGGCAGCCAGCAAGAGAAGTAGGACTCGTCTCACCGATTTCGTCCTGTTCCAAGAGACAGGGGATTGGAAGCCACCGGAGCATACCCGAGCGTACTTCGAGGGTCAAGCACCCTGAACCGCGTCCTCCGGTATCGACACCGGCCGCGGATCGAAGCGCAGCCCATCACCCCGGTCGTCGAGCGAAGCGACGAGTTGGGTGCCGGCCGGAAGATCTTCTTCGAGAAGGTAGAGCGCGAGCGGATCCTGGACGCGCCGCTGTATCGCCCGCTTGATCGGCCGTGCGCCGAACGCCGGATCGAAACCCTCCGCGGCCAGGAAATCCCTGGCCTCGTCGGAAACCTCCAAACGCACGTCGAGCTCCTCCGCCAAGGCCTGCACGCGCCGTAGCTGGATGTCCACGATGCGCCGGATATCGTCCTCGGCGAGCGGACGGAACACGACAACGTCGTCGATCCTGTTCAGAAACTCGGGCCGGAAGCTGCTGTTCAGCTCGCCGAGCACGGCCTCGCTCACCCGCTCGAAGTCGTCTTCACCGGAGCGCTCCAGAATCATCTGGCTGCCCAGGTTCGACGTCATGATGATCACGACGTTCCGGAAGTCGACGGTGCGGCCCTGCGCGTCCGTGAGCCTTCCGTCGTCCAGGATCTGGAGCAGGACGTTGAAGACTTCGGGATGGGCCTTCTCGATCTCGTCGAACAGAACCACAGCGTGCGGCCGACGGCGCACGGCTTCGGTGAGCTGACCGCCTTCCTCGAAACCCACGTACCCCGGGGGCGCACCCACCAGCCGAGCCACCGCGTGTTTCTCCATATACTCCGACATGTCGATCCGCACCATAGCGCGTTCGTCGTCGAACAGAAATTCGGCCAGCGCCCGGGCGGTCTCAGTCTTCCCCACACCGGTCGGGCCGAGAAAGATGAAAGAGCCGATGGGGCGATCGGGGTCCTGCAGACCGGCGCGGGCTCGGCGCACGGCGTTCGAGACGGCGGTGAGCGCCTCCCGTTGGCCGATCACACGGCCACCCAGGAGGTCCTCGAGATGAGTGAGGCGTTCGCGCTCGGACTCCATGAGGCGGCTCACGGGAATGCCGGTCCACTCCGCCACCACGGCCGCGATGTCGTCGGCGTCCACCTCTTCTTTCAGGAACCCGCCATCCGCCTGGAGCTCCGCCAGGCGGGCCTCGGCCACCTCCACGGCCGTTTCGGTGCCGGGGATCTCGGAGTACTGGAGTTCGGCGGCCCTCTCCAGGTCACCCGCCCGGGTGGCTCGGTCCCCCTCCAGGCGCAACTCGTCGATACGCTCCTTCAGGTCCTGGAGGCGCGTGATGGCCTCCTTCTCAGCCTGCCAGCGGGCTTTCATCCCGGCGCTCCTCTCGCGCAACTCCGCGAGTTCGGCCTCGACGTTCGCTAGGCGCTCCATGGCCGATGCCCCGTCATCACCGGAAAGGGCCTGCTTCTCGATCTCGAGCTGGATCATGCGCCGCTCCACCTCGTCGATCTCCTCCGGCATCGAATCGATCTCGATGCGGAGCCGACTTCCGGCCTCGTCCATCAGGTCGATGGCCTTGTCGGGCAGGAAACGTCCGCCGATATAGCGATCCGAGAGCTTGGCGGCGGCCACGAGGGCGTCATCCTTCAGGCGGATTCCATGATGCACCTCGTAGCGCTCCTTGAGACCGCGCAGGATCGCGATGGTGTCGACGACCGAAGGCGGCGCCACATAGACCGGCTGGAATCGTCGCTCCAACGCGGCATCCTTCTCGACGTGCTTGCGGTACTCGTCCAGGGTCGTGGCGCCCACGACGCGGAGCTCCCCGCGCGCGAGCGCGGGCTTCAGCATGTTGCCCGCGTCCACCGCGCCCTCGGCCGCACCCGCCCCCACAATCGTATGCAGTTCGTCGATGAAGATGATGTAGCGGCCATCGGCCGAGATGATCTCCTTGAGCACCGCTTTCATGCGCTCCTCGAACTCACCCCGGTACTTGGCGCCGGCCAGCATCGATGAGATGTCCAGCCCGACCAGCTTCTTGTCGGCCAGCGAAGTCGGCACGTCCCCCGCGACGATGCGCTGGGCGAGACCCTCCACCACGGCGGTCTTCCCAACACCCGGCTCGCCGATCAGCACGGGATTGTTCTTGGTGCGGCGGGCCAGCACCTTGATCACCCTACGGATCTCCTCGTCGCGCCCGATGACGGGGTCCAGCTTTCCTTGGCGTGCCAGCGCAGTCAGGTCGCGACTGTAGCGCTCGAGCGCGCGGAACTTCTCCTCCGGGTTTTGATCCATGACGCGGTGCGAGCCACGTACCGCCGTTAGCGCCTCGACGACCGCCTCGCGCGTCGCCCCTCCATCCCGGAGCAGCTCTCCGGCGTCACCCTCCTCTTCGGTCAGGGCGATCAGGAGGTGCTCGGTCGAGACGTACTCGTCCTCGAGCTCTCGTGCCCAGGACTCGGCCTTGTCCAGCGCCCGGGACAAGTCCCGCGCGAGGCCGGGATCCGCACCGCCGCTTACCTTGGGGAGCCTGCTCAGCGCCTCGGCGAGCCGCTCGCGAAGGAGCGGCACCTGCACGCCCAGCTTCTTGAGCACGGGCGTGACGACACCCTCCTCCTGGTCGAGGAGGGCGTGGACCAGGTGGAGCCCCAGGATCTCGGCGCTCTCGCGCCGGCGGGCCTCGGCGGCAGCGGCCTGAATGGCTTCCGAAGCCTTCACCGTCAGTCGTTCAGCACTCAACATCGCACTATCCGGTCAACTCCCACTCGATATATGCCAATTTGGCATGAAAGCCGCCGAAATGGCGGTCTTTCTTCGCCGTAACTCGTTCCCCCCACGGAAGTTATTCAAGATACGGGCCAGGAGCCAGAGAGCACGCCTTCACTCACTCGAGGACCGGGAATCCACTGCGGACGCCCTCTTGACCGGGTGTCAGCAGCGTACTACCCCACTCGGATCCGGAACCGACTACTCAGCCGACGATCACCTTGTACACCTCGACCGGCTCACGCTTGCCCTTGATGCCGTGGGCTCCGAGATCGACGAGGTCGACCTTCCCGTCGACCAGGTCTCGGGTCCCTCTACCGACGAGGATGCGCGCAGGCTCTGCCGCGAAGTCGTGAGGGGCTCCGGCGAATCCTTCGAGCCTCGAAGCGGTGTTCACCACGTCACCGATCACGGTGTACTTCAAGCGGTCTTTGCTCCCGATGCTTCCGACTACCGCCTCGCCACTCTTGATTCCGATTCGAATCGCAACCGGCGGAAGGCCCGCCACTCCCCGTTCCCTGTTGAGTTCCGCGACGCGTGTCGCCATGGCCTGGGCGCAGCGTACGGCATTCAACGCGTCCTTGGCCGGCCCACCGTCCGATCCGACCGGGACGCCGAAGGTGCCCATGATCCCGTCACCGAGGTAGCTGTCCACGACGCCGCCATGGCCCATGACTTCGTCCGCCATCATGCCCAGCAGGCGATTGATCCACTCCATCAACTCCACCGGTTCCGACCGCTCCGTCATCGCGGTGTAGTCCTTGAGGTCGGCGAAGAGCACGGTGAGAGGAATACGGGCCGGCTTGGGGCGCCCTCCTTCGAGGAACTCTCTTCTGCGATGCCACACCTCACTGGCCACGGTCGGCGATAGGTGGCGAGAGAAGAGTTGCATCAAGATCCTGCGGGTCCGCCGCTCCCGCGTCCGAACCAGGGCGAGCGTCAGGCCCAAGCCACCCAGCCATCCGACCGCGGGCGCCGCTGAAGGAATCCAAACCCCCGCCTGTAGCGCGGTCCGGGCGCTGAGCCCCACGCCCAGAACGCCCAAGGCACCAAGCGACGTAACCGCCCAGGTCGGGCGTATCAGAGCGACGACAACAGCGCCTAGGGCGGTCCAGAGGAGGAGCCACACCACTTCAGCCCGGTCCGACCAAGGCCGGATCGGTCGCGTCTCACCCAGCGCGAGGCGAAGAAGTTGGCTCGTCATTTGCGCCTGTACGTCGACCCCCGCGAGAATCCCGATCGGAGTCGGAGCTGGATCACGCACACTCCTCGCCACGTTACCGATGAGTACCACGCGGCCGTCGACGTCCAGCGAACCCTCGGAAGCTCCCAAAACATCCGTGAGTCGGTAGTTGTGGAATGCGGGGAATCGTCCGAAATCGATGAGCGTCTGGTACGTCTCCGCGCTGTAGACCCGGCCGCCATCACCTCCGCCGAACGCCATCGCTTGGGGAGCCCAGCGATAGGCTCCGTACGTGGGCGAGAGCCGGGCAGGTGCCCAGTCACCGAGAGGCTCCGGTGCACCATCGATCGCCGGCATCGGCTCCGACGAACCGCTCCGTGCCGCCAGCCAACGCTTGGCCACACGATGAGCCAGAGAGTAGTGACGCGAGCCATCGGCCTCTTCGATGACATGAACGGCCCTACGAATCCGGTCATCGGAATCCCGCACGAAGTTGCTGGTCCCGACCTGGTCGCTCCCGCGAAGCACCGGGGGAGGCGGAGTCCCGAGTTCCGGTGGCCAGAGGCTGATGACGACCACTTCAGGTGACTCGAGGAGGACCCGCGCGAGTTCATCCGAACCCGGATGAACCGGAAGATCTCGATAAAGGTCCACGCCTACCGCGACCGCTCCCGCATCAACGAGTGTGCGGACGGCCCGAGCGAGTCGTGCGTCGTCGAGCGGCCACTGATCCAGATCCCTGAGGTCCTGTTCGGTGATCTTGACGACGGTGACGCGCTCGTCGGGTTCCGCCTCGCCGAGGGATCTGACGAAGGTGTCGTACGCGGCGAGTTCGACCCGCTCGAGCCATCCCAAGTCTTGAGCGACCACCACCCCGAGAAACGCGATCAGACATCCTACGACGGGTGGAGCGACAGCCGATTCCCAAAAGGCCAAAGCGCTCAAACGAGGAGAATTCACGAACTGCGTGGGGTCATGAGCCGGACGGCTGGGCAACAAGCCCTCGAGCTCGCTCGATCATCTCATCACGTGACCGGGCCCAGCCGGGTCCTCCCCCGGCCACGGCAGCGAAGGCGTCGTACCAGACGCCCTGCTCAATGAGCCACACCGTGTGCCCGGCACCGGTCCCGGACTGCGGCATCCCTCCCACGGCCTCCGGAATTCGCACAATGTACCCCTCGGCCTGATCCACACGCTCATCGCCGTCGACGATCTGAAGGGCGGTCACCTGCCACGCGTACAGCGTGTCCACGAGTAGCCGCAATTCCGATCCTTCGAGGTAGATCGGGACCAAGCCCTCTTCCGCAGGCACGGCGACTTCGATTGCCGGTCCGTCGAAGATGAACGGGCTTCGGAATGGGACGACGCGAACGAGGAGTCGAACGCGGTCCTCTCCTCCCTCCGCGGGCGTCACATACGCGTAGAGTGTGGGTGTCGCTTCGAACGTCTGCCCGACGTGATCCTTGGGATCGATCGCGAATACCGAAGGGAACCCGGCCGCGGACCCTCGGCTGCCCAAGCCCTCCGGCCGCTCCCGGGATCCCGCCGGGTACCGGAACGGTGGCGCGCGATCCGCACCGTCTCCGCACGCGCCCGCACCCATAATGAGAGCGAGCGACACGATGCGTGCGAAGTGACTCATGACCCTACTGCCCCCCAAGAGGAATGCCCTTTCCCCCTCGATCCATCCGGCTCCCCGTACCCGGGCCGTCTACCCCCCGGCGAGCGGGACCAGGCGATGAAAAAGATGTACGAGACGTAGGAATGCGTCGCTCGCGCCGCTTTTGCAACGGCAGAGGGACGATGTCAGCGGAGCCGCCGCCCCCGAACCCGTTTCATCAAACGACCTCGCTCGAGCCTCGAATCCATCTTGACGCGGTTCAATCGCGCCACTTCCTCGGCGTCTACCGGCCCGGGATAGGCTTCCATGAACTCAGAGAACGACATGGTCGACGGCACCCTGACGATCCCGATCGTCCAAGCACGCACGTTCAGGGCAGCCCTCTCCCTGAGGCGGGCGAAGCTCTGAACGCTGGCGACGATCGTCTCGGCGTAGGGCCCGTACCTTCCCGCCACGCTGTAAGCCAAGATCCGGTAGATCGATCCTCGGTAGTCCACGAAGGCCACCAGGCCCTCGAACTCGGTCCTCCCTGCGTTGCCGACGATGCGGAAGAATCTCCGGGTGGCAGGATACCCCCCGATCTCTTGTCGCGATCGTTCTCCCTCTCCAATCACGTTCTCCCGGTCCAGGAACCGGTCGAGCGCGCGACCAACGCCGGAGACATTCTGTACGGGAGTGAGCGAGAGGAGCGCATCCTCGCGAGGGCTCACGGCAATTACCTGGGTCTTCTGGTTGATCTTTTTCCATCCACCGGGAAAGTCGATTCGGAAGGCCCGGTCCGGATGTTTGAAGCGGACACCGCTGAAATAGCCCTCCCGGGGGTCGTCTCCGTAGACCAGGCCCTCGAGGCGCCGCAAAAACCCGTCACGGTCCACGTCGTAGCCCGAATAGTCCACACCTGTGGCGGCAATCAACTCGATGATCCTGGCCTCGCGGTTCTCGGGAGCCGGATGCGTGGACTGCCACTCGGGAAGCCGACCGCTGCCACCCGACACCAGGCCGAGCGTCCGGAACACACCCCTGAGCGCGTTGGGGTCGTACCCGGCGCGCGTCATATACCGCATGCCGAGCTCGTCGGACTGACTCTCGTCGCCCCGGCTGTACTTGAGATTCAGGAGTTGCAACCCTCCGGCCACAACGTCACCGATGCGACGCATGTCGGACGAGACCGCCATGCCGACGCCGAGTCCGATCTGCTGGAGCTGCTGCCGGCTCATCCGGCTCACCGAATGCTTGGCCGTAACATGACCGATCTCGTGACCCAACACGCCGGCCAACTCGGCCTCTGAGTTCAGGTGCGCCAGGATGCCGCGCGTCACGTAGATAAAGCCACCGGGCAGTGCAAACGCGTTCACCGTCGGGTCGTCGACCAACTTGAACGACCACGGCAGCCTCGGGCGCTCCGATACCTGGGCCAACTCGTTTCCAAGCCCCCGGACGAACTCCTGGAGCTCCTCCGATTCGTAGAGTCCGAGCGAGGCCGAGATCGAACGGTCGGCCTCGCGCCCCATGTCGATCTCGCGGGCCTCGCTGATCAGCGAGAACTGCCGCTGCCCTGTGGCGGGGTTCACGGCGCACCCGGCGACGACCAGGAGACCGGTCAGCAGGACCACGAGATGGAGGCGGATGGCGGGTTCGTACAGTGGCATGGTACACCTTTCGGGCGAAGTCAACGGCCGCCGACGCTCTCCTGATACCCTCGACGCGTTCCAAGTTCGAACCGTGGGTCGCTGATCCCGTACAGGTTGACAGCGCCTCAGGTCGAGGGCTTCTTTTCGAGCACATATCATGGCGATTCCACGGTACACAGACCGCCCATCCCGGGCTCGAGTTGGCAAGCGTTCCCCGGCGCTCGGCCACGCTGCTCTGAGCGTCGTTCTGCTCGGCGCGGTGGTGGGCTGCAGCGGGCCCTCGGGCGTCGAGGCGGACACCCTGGACCGAGACACGTTCATCGCGATCTACGTAGATCTCCGGATTGCGGCGATGGACAACCTCGAACAAGAAATCCACCCGACCGAGCGCGACAGCATCCTCGAGGCGTACGGGCTCACTACGGACGACCTGGTCGCGTTCGCCGACTCGCACGGACGCGACATTCGCTACATGACGGAGTTGTGGGCCGAGGTCGAGGACCTGATCAACCAGGAGCTCGAGGCCGAGCGCGAGCGAGACGCTGCGGACCAGGACTCCGTGGGGGGCGGTCCCTGAGCGTCCGGCGGGCCTTCAGTGGAGCCCCGTGGGAGGAGAAGGTGGGCTACTGCCGCGCGTTGCGGACCGGGAATCGCGTATTCGTGACCGGTACCGCATCCGTGGCAGGTGAGGGCGGGGTCCACGGGGTGGGCCAACCGTATGAGCAGGCCAAGCGCTGCTTGGAGATCATCGCCGAGGCGCTGGCCGGAGTGGGCGCCACCATGGCGGACGTGACCCGCACCCGCATGTTCGTAACCGACATCGAGCGCTGGGAAGAGTTCGGCCGAGCGCACAGGGAGGCTTTCGAGCAACACCCCCCGACGACCACCATGGTGGAGGTGAGCCGACTTATCGATCCCGAGATGCTCATCGAGATCGAGGCGGACGCGGTCGTTCGGGGTTAGGGAACGGTTTGCGCCTCGCCCGCTAGCGTCCGATCGGCGGGAAGGTGTCGAAGAATTCCGGCTGTTCGGATGGCAGTGCGTCGCCCCGCAGTGTTTCGAGGTAGAGAGAGAGTTCCTCCACCTCTTGATGGGTCAGTTGCGGTAGACCGAACGAGGGCATGTCGGAATCCTCGTGGAAGCGCGCGGGATCCTCTATGAAACTGTGAAGCCAGCCCACCGTGTGTCGCATGCCGATGTCCGTGAGTTCGGGACCCTCGTTGCCCCCTTCCCCAGCGATGGAGTGACAGTCACTGCACCCATTGGCCCTGTAGAGGGCCGCGCCCGTTCGGGCAGATGCGGGGATGGGCGGTCCCACTTGTTCCGGAGCCTCGAACGTCCGCGCGCGAGTGGCGGTGCCGATGAGGTAACCTGAGCCTGCGAGGACGAATACCAGGGCGCCAGCGGCGAGGGGTCGGCGCCAAATACTTCTCTTGCTCCGGCGGTCCACGAGGGGCAGAGCCAGCAGGGCCAGTATGAGGGCCGTCGGCACGCCCACGGCCACGAGGCTCTCGAGAGAGCCCGGGACCAGCGTCAGGAGCTGATACAGCGGGAGAAAGTACCACTCCGGCGTTGGCACGTAGGAGGCGTCACTGGGGTTGGCCGGCGGCTCCAACCCGGCACCGAACCGCAGCGCCAGAGCCATGATCAAGGCCACGACCACCACGGACACCACGATGTCCTTGGCGATGATGTCGGGCCAAAACTTCTTCCTTCCACTCTTGGATGCCGCGTACGCCTGGTCGTAGTACGCCGGGTACTCGGGATGGCTCGTGCTCTTGGGCGCACCGGCCTCCAGAGCACGCGCTTCCGGCGCGATCCCATGGCGGACAACCAGGGACATGTGAACGAGAACCAAGAGTCCGAGGGCCCCCGGAAGCCAGAGCGTATGGAATGCGTAGAAACGCGCCAACGTCCCCGCACCGAGCTCCGGTCCGCCCCTGAGGACCGTCGCCGCTACGTCACCGATTACAGGCGTCGTCCCGGCGATACCGATTCCCACCTGCGTGGCCCAGTACGCCTTCTGGTCCCACGGCAGAAGGTATCCGGTGAACGAGAAGCCCATGACCACGATGAACAGGAGCACGCCCACCCACCAATTGGCTTCCCGTGGGTACTTGTATGCGCCCCACGTGAACACTCGGATCATGTGCGCGATCAACAGCACAACCATGGCCGAGGCGGACCAGTGATGCATTCCCCTTATGAGTGCCCCGCCCAGGACTTCGTTTTGCAGATACCAGACGCTGTCGTAGGCATGGACAGGGGAAGCGGAATAGTAGGTGGCGATGACGATGCCGGTAACCACGAGGAGCACGAACGTGGTGAAGGTGGCACTGCCCAATGTATGCCACCACGTGAGGCGGTCCGGCATGTCCCGGTCGAGCACGCCTTTGTACAGGGCGCTCGCGCCGAGCCGCACGTCGAGCCAGTCGCGGACTCTTTTCACTAGACGGGCACCTTGTCGGAGATGCCGGGCCGGAAGTCCACATATAGCGCATAGAGGATTCCGCCCTCGACCTTCCACTCGAGCGTGTCGAGAGGCCGCGGCGCGGGCCCGCGAATGACCTCGCCCGTGACACGGAAAATCGCATGATGGCAGGGGCAGTGGAAAACGTCGGACTCGGGGTGAAACGTGACGTCGGTCTCCTCGTCCCAGGCGTACTGACAGGCGAGATGCGTACAGCGGCCGTTGTACACAGTGAATTCCTCACCGTCCTGCGTGTAGAGCCACACGCTGCGCAATATGCGACTCTCCACCCACACATCCTGTACCGTCTGGGGAATATCGACCCTGATCGGAACGTCCCAGTCGAAGAATTCGGCCTCGCCCAGTGCCACCCAAGCCTCGGCCCGTCGCTTTCTGAACACCGGAGAGAGGAACGCGGCGACTACAGGGACGCCCAGCGCCAAGCCGATCAGACCGCTGCCGACCGCACTAATGAGCTTGAGAAAGGAACGACGCTTCATGATCGTGACCGAGAATTGCTTCGGTGTTCGGAGGGTGGGCGCCCGGGCGTACCGGGGGCAGCGGAAACCGCGGGGCACTCCACGAGACCCACCTGGATGAGAGCCACTGTAATCCGGCGCGGGGAGGAAGACAAGGAGGGGCAGGATCATGGGCGGGACCGGGGCGGAGCCTTGAATCCTCACGGCCCGTGGCGGGGCTTGTTTTTTGCCGAGCCCCCCGCGCAAGTTAACGCCTCACGCGACGTTCTCGGTTCCTGGATGACGTCGCGATTGCAGGATCCGGGTTGACTCCTCCGTAAGCCGAGGCCGCGGTGTGCGCCACTGGTTGATACGGTAGGTGGCGACCAGCCAAGACGACAACCAGAGTCGTGCACCCGGACGTGTCGCCGTCCAGGTGCCGGCGTCGGAGGTAATCGTACGATGGTACCGGCACGCGGTTTTCTCGAGCAGGTCAATCGGTCGTTCGATCGTGCGGCGGCCTTGACCTCACACGACCCCCACCTGCTCTCCCAAATCAGAACCGCAAGCAGCGTGTACCACATCGCCTTCCCCATCAAACGGGACGACGGGTCGATCGAGGTCATCGAGGCATGGCGTGCCGAGCACAGTCAGCACCGACGTCCGACGAAGGGGGGAATACGCTACAGCATCGATGTGAGTGAGGACGAGGTCACGGCGCTGGCGGCGTTGATGACTTACAAGTGTGCTGTTGTGGACGTCCCGTTCGGCGGTGCGAAGGGGGGTATCCGAGTGGCCCGCGCGAGTTACTCCGATGCCGAGTTGGAGCGGATCACTCGCCGATACACCTTCGAACTGGCGAGAAAGAACTTCATTGGCCCGGGAGTAGACGTGCCGGCGCCGGACTACGGGTCCGGGCCGCGCGAGATGGCGTGGATCGCCGACACGTATCTATCCCTCGCCGGCGGCGAATTGAATGCCCTCGCCTGCGTCACGGGGAAGCCCGTCGCGCAAGGTGGCATACGGGGCCGGGTGGAGGCGACCGGGCGAGGCGTGTATTTCGGGATCCGTAGTGCTTGTGAGGTCGCCGAAGACATGAAGCGTCTCGGCCTGTCGCCTGGGCTCGACGGCAAGCGCGTCGTGGTCCAGGGATTGGGCAACGTCGGGTATCACGCCGCGAAGTTCCTCCAGGAAGGTGGCGCCGTTCTGGTCGGGCTGGCGGAGGTAGAGGGTGCCATTCACGACCCCACCGGGCTCGACCTCGAGAAGGTCATGGCGCACCGAAAGGAAACGGGCTCGTTGCTGGGATTTCCGGGCGCCACGGATATCTCGCGGTCAGCGGACGCCCTGGAACTGGAGTGCGACATCCTCGTGCCGGCGGCGCTCGAGGGACAGATAGTCGAGGAGAACGCGCCGCGTATTTCGGCGAAGATCGTGGCGGAGGCCGCCAACGGGCCGACCACGACCCGAGCCGACAGCGTGCTGCGGGAACGCGGCGTGTTGGTCGTCCCCGATGTGTATCTCAACGCGGGAGGAGTAACGGTCTCGTACTTCGAATGGCTCAAGAACCTGTCCCATGTCCGGTTCGGGCGCCTGGAGAAGCGGTTCGACGAGGCGGCCTACGGGAGACTCCTCGACTCGGTCGAGCGTGCTACCGGGATATCGTTCTCACCGCAGGAGGCGCGTCGGATCGCCCATGGCGCCAGTGAAGCCGAGCTGGTCTCGTCCGGCCTCGAAGAGACCATGACTGCCGCCTATCATGAGATTCGCGAGATCCAGATGGGGTTGGATGGAAGGGCGGACTTCCGGGCGGCGGCCTTGATCTCCGCAATCGACAAGATTGCCACCTCGTACGACCAAATGGGGATTTTCCCTTAAGGAGCGCGGCCGACCATGACAAAGCACGATCTGATCCGAGGGCGGTTGCGCCTTTCTCTACGACGCCTCGCCATCGCGGTGCTTGGGATCCCCATCATCGGATGCGGCGCCGCGCGGTCGGCCGGGGGCAGCCTGGCGGCGGGAGCCGTCGAGCGGCTCGACCGCGAGGATAGCACCCTCTTCGCGCTGGAGCGCCGGCTCACGGACTCCGTCGGCGTATTCCTCCAGCGGGAGTTCGCGGGATCGGTCCTGAATCCGGCCCGCCGAACGTGGGACGAGATGCGTGCCGGCGTCCGCGATGAAGCCGACACGGTCGCCGCACACCTGGCCGTGCAACTCCAAAGCGATCTCAATCACTCGCTTCAGAAACTCCTACGAGACAACCTGACCGTCGTCGAGCTCCGCGGCACACGGCTGGCCCGCGCGATGGCGGACACGCTCACGGACGCGCTCGGCCGTGGCATGACGACGCGGCTGGCCGCTTCCGCCGACACTCTCACACTGCGACTCGCCACGGCGGTTGCGCTCAGTCTCGAGGAGGTCCTCCCGCCCGCCCTTCACTCTATCATGCTCGATGTGCGTGACTCCCTACGCGTGCGGATCAGCGACGTGGACCGCGCCGTGGCCGATTCGCGGACGGTAAGCGGGGTACGCTCCGCCTTGGTAGGTGCCGGTGCAGCGATCGTGTTGGCCCTGATGCTGTTCGCCATCGTGCACATGCGCCGGCAGCGGCGGGCTCTGCACGCCCTTATCGATGCGGTGGAGACGGCAGGCGACGAGGGAGTTCGGCATGCCGTCCGGACGTGTGCCGAGCAGGTGGGCGTGCACGGATGGCTGACCGATCGCGTCGCTGCCAGGAGAGGCCCGGCCGCCGAGTGATCGGCAGCTTGAAACCTCGCGCCCCGCTCAACCGAAGTGCAGTTTGGTCCCGTCACGGCGCCGGCCGCCGACCGCGCTGGCGCCGATTCGTCCGACAACGGCTATGAGTGGCACGAACATGACCAACCTCCCAGATACGATCTCCGCCAATCAGATCTCTCAGATCCTACAGCGAGCGGCCGAGATCGATGCCAGCGGAGAGACGTTGACCGTGGCCGAACTCACTCGTATCACGGACGAAGCGGGGATCGACCGGGCCGCCACCGAGGCGGCTATCCAGGAGATCCTCGGCTCGGACGAGGCGCCGGTGCCTTCGATGTCCCTGGCGAGATCGCAGAAGGACACGACGCTGGTGTCTATGAGCATCGGGGGGGCGCTCGGCGCTGCGCTGGGATTGCTCTCCAGACTGTCGCTGACGCTGGCCCTGCCTGTGGTCGGTGGCCTGGCGATCTACTCGCTGTTTCAGGCGGTCCGCAGCATGAAGCGGAAGACCCCGCTAGAGTTCCAGTTGCAGAACCTCGTGTCGTGGTTCGCGATGTTCATGACCGCGGCAGCGGGACTGGGATCTTTCGAGCTGGAGAACATCTTCGAGGTCACCGCCATCGCGTGGTTGGCGACGTCCTTCATCGGCGGACTACTGGTGCGGTACGGGCCGACGGATCCTAAGGTGCCGGACACCGAGCTCTTGGAGAACCCGGAGACGTAGAGTGTTTCCGCAGGAACGACTCAATACGCCCGGTCCCACACCACCTCCATCTTGGCCTCCCCACCGCCGACGCATTTGGCCGGGGCCTCCGAGGAACGGAATTCCTCATCCGGGATGCAGCGGAGCGTGGCCTTGGTTTCTTCCTTCACGCGCTCTTCGACTTCGGGATCGCCGCTCCAGCCGGTATACACGAAGCCGCCGCCGCTTTCCATGATCTCCTTGAGCTGACCGATGTCCACGACACCGCGGTGCGAGTGCGCCTCGCGCCGCGCCTTCGCGGCCTCGAGAAGTGAGGCTTGGAACGCGCTCAGCCGTTCGGGCATCTCAGCCACGGCCTGGGCCTGCGGCAGGAACTCCTTCTTTTCTTCTTGTTCGTCGCGCACGCGCTTTACCAGCACAACCTGATCGTTTTCCAGGTCTCTGGGGCCCAACTCCATGCGGATCGGCACGCCCTTCCGCTCCCACTCGTAGAACTTGTTGCCCGGCGACAGGTGGTCGCGGTCGTCGACCTTGACCCTCACCCCCTGTTCCGCCAAGCGCGCCTTCAGTTCGGCGGCCTTCGAGCGCACGGCCTCAGCTTGGTCGTCCTTCCTCCAGATGGGCACGATCACCACCTGAGTGGGCGCCAGCATCGGCGGCACCACGACCCCATTGTCGTCGCCGTGCGTCATCACCAGGCCACCGACCAATCGAGTCGACACACCCCACGACGTGTTCCAGCCATACTCTTCCTTGCCCTCCTCGGACTGGAAGGTCAGGTCGAACTGCCGCGAGAAGTTCTGCCCGAGGAAGTGCGACGTTCCGGCTTGGAGCGCCTTGTTGTCCTGCATCATGGCCTCGCAGGCGTAGCTCCGTACCGCGCCTGCGAATTTCTCCGACTCGGATTTGAGGCCCGTGACCGGCGGCATCGCCATCCAGTCCTCCATGAACGTTCGGTATACTCCCAGCATCCTGCGCGTGTGCTCCTCGGCCTCTTCCGAGGTGGAGTGCACCGTATGGCCCTCCTGCCACAGGAACTCGGACGTGCGGAGAAAGAGCCGAGTGCGCAGTTCCCAACGCACCACGTTGGCCCACTGGTTTATCAGGAGCGGCAGGTCCCGGTAGCTCTGGATCCACTTGGCGTACATTTCCATTATGACCGTCTCGGAAGTGGGACGGATCACCAGGGGCTCCTCGAGTTCCTTGCCACCCGCGTGCGTGACCACGGCCAACTCGGGCTTGAAGCCCTCGATATGCTCCTTCTCCCTCTCGATGAAACTCATTGGGATGAGCAGCGGGAAGTACGCGTTTTCGTGTCCGGTCTCCTTGAAGAGTCCGTCCAGAGCGCGCTGCATGTGCTCCCAGATGCCGTACCCCCACGGGCGGATGACCATGCTGCCCCGTACCGGCGAGTAATCGGCCAACTCGGCCCGCAGGACCACCTCGTTGTACCACGCGGCGAAATCTTCGTCCCGCGGAGTCAGCTTCTTGTCGTCAGCCATCGATTTCGTCTTTCTTTGATTCCGCCCTTGCCTCGCGGCGCAGAACGGCTGCGCCCGGCAACACGAACAGGAGGAGCGAGGCCACGAACCAGGAGACGCGGAACGGTATTCCGACGGCAATCTGGAGAATCCAAGCTATGCCGGCCCCACCCAACAGAGCGACTATGGCCGCGCCTCCCATCAGCACATACTCGAAGAGGTTGAGCCGTCCGACCGCGCGCTCCATCATGCGGCGAGTCCCCCGGAGTCGACCCTTCTCGCTCAACAGAGCTCCTCGAGGGAGACCTCGTGCTCCTCTCCGGATGCCATGACGCGTACCACGGCCTTCCCGCCGGCGACCTCGTCCGGCCCCAGCACGACGACCTCTCGTGCACCCAGGGCTCCCGCAGCCTTGAATTGCCTGCCGACACCCTGCTCGCGCAGGGCGTACGCCACCGAGCGTCCCCGTTCGCGCTGGGCGTGGGCGATGGCGAGGGCCAACTCGCGCTGATCGGCCTCCACGCAGACGATGAAGTAGTCCACCCCGGCATCCGGGTCCGGACCGAGTTCGCGGTCTTTGAGCAGTTCGCCCAGGACCACGTCACCCATGCCGAACCCCACGGCCGGAAGCGGCTCGCCCCCTACCAACTCGAGCAGGCGGTCGTAGCGGCCACCTCCGCAAATGGCGCGAAGTTCTCCACGCGTGTCGAAGAGTTCGAAGACGATACCCGTGTAGTACGCAAGACCGCGGACGATGCTCAGGTCGAAGTCGACGTAGTCCCCGAGCCCCATGGCCTGGAGGTAGCCCACGTAGGTCTGGAGCCGAGCCACGTCGGCCGCCACACCTTCATGGTCTCTGAAGCGTTCGGCCAGGTCGTCCAGCGTGGCGTCGACGAACAGTTCTAGCACCTTGGCGGACTGTCCCGGGTCGAGCCCGGCCTCGTCCCTGAGGCGCTGGGCGGTCTTGCCGCCGTCTCGCTCGATCTTGTCCACGATGGCGAAAGCGGCGGTCAAGCTTCCCTCTGCTACACCCAGTGCTCCCAACAATCCCGCCAACAGGCGTCGGTCGGAGATCCGTGCCCGAAAGTCCTCATGCGTGAGGCCCAACTCGCGCAGGCCGTCGATGGCGACCGCGACCACCTCGGCGTCCGCGGCCACGTCGTCCTCGCCGACCACGTCCACGTTCCACTGGAAGTGCTCGCGGAGCCGCCCCCTCTGTTGGCGCTCGTAGCGGAACAACTGGGGGATGGAAAACCAGCGAATCGGCTTGGGCATGGCCCGGCTACGCTCACTCAGGATGCGTGCGAGCGAGGGCGTCATCTCAGGTCGGAGGGTGATCTCGCGCTCGCCCTTGTCCCGAAAGTTGTAGAGCTGCCTCACGATCTCCGGGCCGCTCTTCTCCACGTACAGATCCAACGACTCGAGCGGAGGTCCGTCATACTCCTGAAATCCGTAACGCCGTGCTACCCGGCGCCACGCTTCGAAGATGTGGTTTCGGAAGCGGAGATCCTCCGGGGGAAAATCGCGAAAGCCCGGAAGCCTCTTGAAGCTGGCCTTTGACATGCGGGCGAATCTACTGTGACCGAGCCGTGCTAGGAATGGTCTGGAAGGGAATCCAGTCGAGGAACTCGAGTGCGTCCCCGACCGTGTGGTTCGACCCCGTAACCACGACGGTGCCCTGTCCCGCCGCAATTCGGGCACGTTCCATGGCCGAACCGAAGTCCGCCTCCAACTCCAAGGGACAGGGTGAGCCGATTACTCGCACCGCCTGCTCCGGATCCCAGCGCCGGTGCTCAGGCGCGGACGGGGGTTGGGTGAGAATCGCCCGGTCCGCCAGCCGAAACAGTGGAGGCAGCATGGACCGCCAGTCCTTGTCACCCAATACGGCCGTGAGCATCACGATCGGGCGGGGCAGCGGGAGACGCGCCATCACCTCGGAAAGCGCGAGCGCGCCGGCGGTGTTGTGAGCCACGTCCAGCAGCCAGGTCTGGCCGTCGATGTGCTCGATCTGGCTGCGGCCAGGCCACCGCACCGATCGAATCCCCTCTAGAACGGCGTTCCGGTCGGGCCGAAGGCCCTCGGGAAGTCCTTCGAGGACGCGCACGGCCAGCGCGGCGTTCACCGCCTGGTGGGCGCCGACCAGGGGGGTCCACAACTCCAACTCTCCCCAGGCGTC
The DNA here is from genome assembly GCA_036986155.1 of Gemmatimonadota bacterium. Lineage (GTDB taxonomy): Bacteria > Gemmatimonadota > Gemmatimonadetes > Longimicrobiales > Gaopeijiaceae > JACZXQ01. The sequence continues at coordinate 17,961 of BTRA01000013.1, forward strand.
GGTATCCATGCGGAAGAGCGTATGATCTTCCATGACCTCCAGTCCAGCCAGGTCGGCCGTCGGGTCCAACGCACGGAACGGCGCACCGGCGTCCCCACACATCCCTCGGAACAGTTCCACCAGCCCGGCGTCGCCTTCGGCGGTGATGAACGGCACGCCCGGCTTGATGATACCGGCCTTCTCTCGGGCGACATCAGGAAGGGCGTCACCCAGGTACTCGGAGTGGTCGAGTGCCACGTTGGTGATCGCCGTGATGATGGGACGAGCCACGTTGGTAGCGTCCAGCCGTCCCCCGAGCCCCACCTCCAGCACTACCACGTCCACCTCGTTTCGGGCGAACAAGTGGAACGCCAGGGCCGTGGCGGCCTCGAAGAACGTCAGTCCGTGTGCTACGATCGGGTCCTGTAGCTCTGCGGCCAACTCTATCAGCTCGTCCTCCCCGACCGGCGCCTTCGCCAGCTGGAACCGTTCGGCAAACGAGCAAAGGTGGGGGGATGTGTAGAGGCCGACCCGGTGACCGGCGTGTGTGAGCGCTGAGGCCAGCGTCGACGCCACAGAGCCCTTTCCGTTGGTGCCTCCAATGTGGAGAATCGGATAGCCGACGTGGGGATCGCCCGTGGCCGCGAGGAACGACACCATGCGCTCCAGCCCCCACTGCACACCGGTCGCCAGGTGCGGAAAGAGGCGTTCGGCGAGCAGGTCTCCTCCCTGCGGGTCGAGCTTCATGGGTGCCAGACCCCCTGGCAGTCCCGAGCCGGGCCCGTCGAAAGGCTCCATCAACCCATCATGTGCTGGAGCAGCCGGCTGACCATGAGTTTGAGATCACGTCGATCCACGATGCGGTCCACCATACCGTGTTCGAGCAGGAACTCGGCGCGTTGGAAGCCCTCGGGCAACTCTTGCCGAATGGTCTCCTCGATGACGCGGGGCCCGGCAAAACCGATCAACGCTTTCGGCTCGGCGAGGTTGACATCCCCCAGCATGGCATGCGAAGCAGTCACACCACCGGTTGTCGGGTCGGTGATAATCGAGATGTAGGGCAGGCCGGCCTCATGGAGGCGTGCCAGCACGCCCGAGGTCTTGGCCATCTGCATGAGGGAGATGACCCCCTCCTGCATCCGGGCTCCCCCCGATGCGTTCACGACGATCAGCGGGGTCTTCCTCTCCAACGCCACACGCCCCGCCCTGGCGATCTTCTCTCCGACGACGGATCCCATCGAGCCGCCGATGAACCGGAAGTCCATGACAGCGAGGGCCACGGGAAGACCGTCCATGGTGCCGACGCCCGAGAGCACCGCATCGAGTCGGCCGACCTTTCGTTCCGCTGCGCGCAGGCGCTCGGTGTATGGCTTCAGGTCCTTGAACGAAAGGGGATCGCCGCTTCGAAGGCCCGCGTCGATTTCCTCGAAGCTGCCTTCATCGATCAGAAGCGCTACGTACTGTTCGGCGTCGATTCGAAAGTGGTGACCGCAGGTTGGGCACACCTGGAGGTTCTGGGCGAGCTTTTCACGGTACAGGATCTCGCCGCAGCCGTCGCACTTCTCGAAGACGTCGCCTGGGAGATCCCGGCGATCCTCGGCCCTGAGCGGCTTCTTGTCTTTTCGGAACCAGGCCAACGCGTCAGGGCTCCTCGTGGGCCACGCGAGCCGCCACAGCCACCGCCACCCAGGACATCAACAGAAACGTTCCACCATAGCTGACGAACGGGAGGGGAATGCCAGTGACGGGCACCAAACCCACGGTCATACCGACGTTAACGAAGATATGCACCAACCAAGCTCCGAAGATACCGAAGATGACGAGACCGGCAAAGGGATCCTCTGCCTCGGCGGCCATGCTGACAAGGCGATAGAGAATGAGGGCGAAAGCGATCAACGTCAGTAACGTGCCAATGAACCCCAACTCTTCTCCGATAACAGAGAAGATGAAGTCTGTGTGCTGCTCGGGAAGAAAGTCGAGCCGCTTCTGGCTGCCCAGAGTGAAGCCCTTTCCCGTGAGCCCGCCGCTACCGATGGCCACCATCGACTGGATGAGTTGGTAGCCGGCCCCCCGGGGATCGACCCCGGGGTCCAGGAACACCAAGATTCGATTCTGTTGGTACGCCGCGAGTGAGTTCCAAAGCGGCCCCGCGATCGTACCGGCCGCCAGGTTGGCCAGGAACACCGAAACCGACTCGACCACATAGAGGCGGTAGCGATACAAGTACAGAAAAATCACAAGAACCACGAAGTATCCCGACCAGATCAGCGTATCGAAGCTCAAGATCAGAGCCACGCCGGGACTCGCGAGCAGTAGTAGCAGCCAGGGCGCCGTGCCAGCCCAGAAGAGCGCGGCGAAAAGGATTCCAACGAACGCGAGTGCGCTGCCCAGGTCGGGTTGGAGTAAGACGAGCCCGAGGGGCAACCCGGCGATTAGCGCCGGCGGCACCAGCGATTTGAGTGTGGTAGGCTCGTCCGCACGGGTCCCCAGATAGCGGGCGAGGGCAAAAATGGTAGCGAGCTTGGCGAACTCCGCGGGCTGAAAGCGTATGAAGCCCAGATCGATGAAGCTCTCGACGCCTGCCGCCGTCCCCGAGCCGGTGCCGATCACCTTGGTGGCGGCAAGGAGAATGACCGCAAGCACGTAGCCCGGCAGGGTAGCCCACTCGAACCACCGGAGCGAAATCCGCGACACGACCGTGAACGCCACCAGGGCGATCCCCAGCCACACGAGCTGCCTCATCCAGGCGCCCGTCGTCACCGGGCTGGGGTCGTTCAGCACGCCTGCCGAGTAGATCATGGCGATACCGAACAGGGTGAGCATGAGCACCAGACCCACCAACTGCGTGTCGATCGCCCAAGAGCGCACCAGCCGGCGGATCAAGATGCCCTTCCTACCAGCGGGCCCAGGGTGCTGGCACGCCGGCCTCCACATGTTCGGCGAGCGTCTGGATCGTGTCGATGGGTATGCCGTACTTCCGGCGGAGGTAGAAATCCGCCGCCTTGGCCGCGATCGGCGCTGCCACCCTCGCGCCGCTCTTGCCGAATTCTACCAGAACCACCACCACGATCTCCGGTTCCCCGCCGGGGGGGCCCGCCATGCCGGCGAACCAGGCGTGGGGCCGTTCCGGGTCCTGCGGGTTCTGCCCGCTCCCGGTCTTGCCGATGATGTCCCAGTACTCGAGTGCCGTCCGGTAGTATGCCGTGCCGCCCGGAGAGGTCACCGCGCGCATGCCCTTACGCAGTTCCTCGATCGCACGCCGTGACAGGTCGAGTCGCCAGGAGTCGGTCGGTGGCGGCCCCTTGAGCAGTCGCGGCGCGGGAGCCGATCCGTCCCTCGCGAGGGCAGTGTAGAACTGCGCCATCTTGATCGGAGTCTGGTCGTTCGGACCTTGCCCGATCGCGAGGCTCAGCACTTCGCCCTCCTGCGGGCGATATCCGAACACGTCGACCCAGAAACTCCGATCTTTTGGAAAGATGCCCGGGTTCTCCTGGGGAAGGTCGATTCCGGTAAGGTCGCTGAACCCGAGTCGTGTGCCCGCCTCCAGCATGTTGTCCAGTCCCACGCGCACGCCCAGTTGGTAGAAGTAGACGTTGCAGGAGTGGGCGATGGCCCCGGCGAGGTCCAGGAACCCATGGCCGCCGTTCTTCCAGCAGCGCCTGTACTGACCGAGGATCGTGATACCTCCGTTACACGGCTCGGGCATCACCTCGGTAGGCCCGATCACTCCGGCGTCCAGGGCGATGCCGGCCGCCGCCAGTTTCCAGATCGAGGCCGGCGCGTAGCGACCCATCACGGCCCGGTTGAAGAGGGGTTGCCTGGGGTCGTTGCTGAGCTCGTCCCACACATCCGTCTCGATCCCCCCGACGAAGTCGTTGGGGTCCATAGTGGGGGCCGAGTAAAGGGCAAGGACCCCTCCGTCCGCCGGGTCGAGCGCGACGACCGCCCCGCGCATCGAGTCCGGGAAGATCGAATTGATCCACTCCATGAGCGGGAGATCGAGATTCAACTGCACATCCTCGCCCGGGACGCTGGGGTTCTCCTCCCTGCCCGCGAACGAGCCTACGAGCCGGCCGCTGGCGTCCACCTCCAGGATGCGCACACCTCTAGTGCCTTGGAGCAGCTCCTCGTACTGCAGCTCGATTCCGGCCTTCCCGATCAGCATGCCCTGCTCGTAATCCGCGAACCTGGGCAAGGCCAACTCATCGGCCGCGATCTCGGAGACGAATCCCAGGGCGTGGCCTATCGCGGCGCCCGAGCGGTAGCGGCGCTTGGGCCGCATCTCGAGATAGATACCCGGAAAGTCACTTCCCCGCTCCTGGAGGGCTGCCACGGCACCGAGGTCGGCGTCCACGTCGACCAAGAGCGGCTGGTTTCGGCGGATGCGCCCCTCGAGCAGCTCGATTCGGGGGTCGGACAGGTCCAGGAGGGGTTGGAGTCTCCGCAGCGAGGCCTTCATCGAATCGCGTGGCGCCGCGAGCACATAGACCGCGTAGCCTGGAACGTTGTCGGCGATGATCAAACCGTTCCGGTCGTAGATCGTCCCGCGCGGCGCAGGAGTCGGGATCGGGCGGAGCCGGTTGGACTCCGACTGGAGCTTGAAGCCCGAAGACTCGAGCACCTGAACCCGAAAGAATTGGAGTGCGATGGTGCCGATGACGAGACCGATGAGCCCGGTCGCGACTCTGGCTCTGCGACGGCGACGATGCGGGTGATGCGCTTTCAACGGACTGTCTCCCACCAGGAACCGCTGATCGCGATGGCCACGACCCCTACCACGGTCGCGTACGCAGCGGCGAGGCCCGATCCGATCAGCATCGACTCGACGAACGGTTGACGGAGACCTTCTCCTACAGCAATCCAATACACGAGGTCCCGCAACCACTTCCCCACGAACAAGTAAGAGGCCAGAAAGGTGAGCGAGTCCCCTACGAACAGGTCGCGAGTACGCGCCCCGGCGGCACCCACGATCGTCATCGCTACCGTACTCGCCCCGAAGGCGAGCGCCGCGAAGGCGTCCTCGAGCAACCCCAGCACCAACCCGATTCCAGCCCCCCACCCCACGTCGACCTCACGCACTCCCACAAGTAGCGCCACCGTGAGCAGATCCGGAGCGACATCGCCCAGACCGAATCCCACGTGCAGAAGAAAGTGGAGCACCGCTAGCCCCACGACCACGATCGAGACCCGCCAGGCTTTGCTCACGAGCCGGGACCCTCCAAGCTGTCGCCCGGACCATTACGCCGCATCGTTGAATCCCCCATCGCCTCGGTCAGGTCGGTCGGACGCTCGGAGATCGATCCCACGGCCACGAGCACATGGGTGGCGGTCCCCGGGAGGACCGCCGGACGGAGCCAATAACTGCGCAGCCAACTCACCGTTTCCGCCGCCAATTGGTCCACCGTTCCTATGGCGATCCCTCGAGGGAACACACCGCCCAGGCCGCTCGTCACGACTGCCATGCCCGGCTCCAGGCTGTTGTAGAAGGGGACGCCGTCCAGCAGCAGCCTGTCGCCTTCCCGGAACAGGCCGCGCTCCACCCGCACGAACCCATAGATCTCCCCGTCCACGGTCATCGCGCTGGCTCTGAAGTCAGGGTGGGTCCAATCCATGCCGATGCTCATGCCCGCCCCCACCTCGCGCACGACGCCGATCAGTCCCTCGCTGGCGATCACAGGCGCGTTGACACTGATGCCTTGGTCGGAGCCTACGTCCAACAGGAACATGCTCTCCGAACCGGCCGTTCCCGGACGGAGCACCGAGGCAGGCAGGTATGCGGTGTCCAGCCGGACAGCTAGGGCGAGGAGTTGCCGCAGCCGACGATTCTCCTCAGCAAGCGTGCGATAGTTCGCAAGCGCCGAAACCGTCGCGTCGAGCCGGGCCTGGAATTCTTTGGTGGAGATGGAGTGGAGACGAGCTGCAGCCAGCCCTTCCTGCATGGTCACGAAAGGCCGGAGTACGGAGTTTCGCAGCAGAGAGGCCAATCGCTGCTGTTGGGCAGGAGGCGCAAGGAGCGCGACGAGCGCCACGCCAACGATCACCAGGGCAGTGATTGTCTGGCGGTGCCCGGCCGGTTTCAGGCCTTCACCCATGTGGTATGCGGACATCCGGCGTTCCGCGGATCAGGTCGTCAGGACGGACCGATACTTCGGGATGTCGTCCAAGATCCGCCCGGCCCCCCGCACGACACAAGTTAGGGGTTCCTCGTCCACGTGGATTGGAAGGTTGGTCTCATGTTGGAGCAGCAGATCCAGGCCCCGGAGGAGCGCACCTCCACCTGTCATCACAATACCCCGGTCTACGATGTCGCTTGCCAACTCGGGAGGAGTGATCTCGAGGGCGCGTCGCACCGCTTCCACTATTGCTTGAACAGGCTCCTGGATGCACTCACGAATCTCCTGCGAATGCACCGTGACCGTTTTTGGAATGCCGCTCACCAGGTCGCGGCCCTTCACGTCCATCTCCCGTTCCTCGCCGCTGTCGAATGCAGAGCCCACTTGCATCTTGATCGCCTCGGCCGTCGGCTCACCGATAAGCAGATTGTAATTCTTGCGGAGGAACGTGACGATCGAGGAATCCAGTTCGTCGCCACCCACTCGGATCGACGTGTTCGACACGATACCGGAGAGTGCGATGACGGCGATCTCCGTGGTCCCGCCTCCAATGTCGATCACCATGTTGCCCGTCGGCGTGTCCACGGGCAGGCCGACGCCAATGGCCGCAGCCATGGGCTCGGCCACCATGTAGACCGCCTTCGCTCCGGCGGCCATGGCAGACGACCGAACTGCCCGCCGCTCCAACTCGGTGATACCCGAGGGTACACCCACCACCACGCGCGGCTTGATGCGAAAGATGCGCTTAGCCGTAACCTGCTTGAGAAAGTGCCGGAGCATCATCTCAGTCACATCCACATCGGCGATGACGCCGTCCTTCATGGGGCGTACGGCCTCGATACCCTCAGGCGTTCGGCCCAGCATGCGCTTGGCCTCTAGTCCGATCCCCATGATGCGGTGGCTGCCCCTCACGACGGCCACGACCGACGGCTCGTTCAGGACAATCCCCTCACCCTTTACGTAAACCAGAGTGTTCGCCGTACCCAGGTCGACGGCGATGTCGTTGACCGGCACCAAACGCCCAGACTCGAACCAGCTGAAAGGATTCCATGAGCTTGCAGGTGCACTCTGACCCTCGAGCAATCCTGTAAACACATGAGGAGGAACCGGTTCAGCCTGAGACCGATCGGGGAAAGGATCTGTTGAATGGCTCATGGGCACATCAGTGGGAAATTGTCAAGTAGTTGCTAAACTTACACTTGACTGGTGTGATCTCAAGCTTCATGTGGCTCCCGTGCTGCCGAAGCCGCCCTCTCCCCGCGACGTAGCCGACAATTCCGCGGCTTCCACGATCTCGGGCGAGGCGAAACGGGCGAAGACCAGTTGGGCGATACGCTCGCCCCTGGCGATGTCCACCGGCTCGGGGCCGGTGTTTTGCAGAATCACCCGCACCTCGCCTCGATAGTCAGGGTCGATCGTGCCAGGGCTGTTGGGCATGGTGATACCATACCGAAGTGCCAACCCAGAACGGGGCCGGACCTGGCATTCCACACCTACCGGCAACTCCATCACGAGCCCGGTCGCAACCAGTCGGATCTCGCCCACCGCTAAAGCGAAGTCCGGCTCGGCCGAGCGAATGTCGTAGCCCGCTGCATGAGGTGTGGCCCGACTAGGGAGCGGAAGATCCGGATTGCTCTCTAGTCGCATGAACTGCACCAGAGCCTGCTCCGTCACACGCGAGCCGGAGGTGTGAGAACATCGTCTACGTCGTGCAGTTCCATACCGAACGCCTCCGCGACGCCCGGATAGGCCACCTTGCCCTCTGCAACGTTCACACCAAGTCCCAATGCGCGGTCGTCCCTACAGGCCGCACGCCAACCTTTGCCCGCCAGGCTGAGCGCATAGGGGAGCGTCGCATTCGTCAGGGCGAGCGTGCTGGTACGGGGTACACCGCCGGGCATGTTGGCTACGCCATAGTGGATCACGTTGTCGACCACATAGATCGGGTCGTCATGCGTGGTGGGATGGATCGTCTCCACACAGCCGCCCTGGTCGACCGCCACATCCACGATGACGGCGCCGTGGCGCATCTTCTTTAGATCTTCGCGCACCACCAGCGAGGGCGCCTTGGCACCGTGTACCAGAACCGCACCGATGACGAGGTCCGAGTCCTCGAGCTGCTTCCGCACGGCGTAGCGCGTCGAGAACAGCACATTGACGTTGGCCGGCATCACGTCGTCGAGGTAGCGCAGCCGCGCCAGGTCGACATCCATGATGGCCACGCGCGCGCCCATGCCGGCGGCCATTTTCGCCGCGTTCGTCCCGACGACCCCACCTCCTAGGATCAGCACCTTACCCGGCAGAACCCCTGGTACGCCGCCGAGCAACACGCCGGCTCCGCCCATGGGGGCTTCCAGGTACTTGGCTCCCTCCTGGACAGCCATTCGGCCCGCCACTTCACTCATCGGTGTAAGCAGCGGCAGCTCGCCGCTCGGCAACTCGACCGTTTCGTAGGCGACGGCGATCGCTCCGGAGGCCAACAGCGCCTCCGTGAGCGGCTCGGAGGCGGCGAAGTGGAAATACGTAAAGAGCACCTGGCCCTCACGGATCCTGGGCCACTCCGACTCGATGGGCTCCTTGACCTTCATGATCATCTCGGCCCGGGCCCAGACGTCATCGGCGGATCCTACGATCTCAGCACCGACGGATTGGTAAAAGTCGTCCGTGAATCCGCTCGAGATTCCCGCGCCTTCTTCGATAAGTACAAGGTGTCCCGCCTGGGTGAACGCCTCCGCCCCGGCGGGAGTGAGGGCCACGCGATACTCCCTGGTTTTGATTTCCTTCGGTACGCCGATCAGCATTGTCGCGTTCGGGCTCCGGTGCTTGCTGTGACAAAGCGATTGATTCTACCGAATCGCACAGCAGCGTGCGACCTTGACGCCCGGCGTACGATCCCCCGGGGATGCGACCTCATGGCCCCAGCCGCAGCGAGAACTGGCGCTCGGGCGAAAAGAACTCCCTTGCCACCTCCGCGACGCTCTCAGCCGTAACGGCGTCGATTCTCGCGAGTAACTCGTCCAAGGTCAGGAACGGTTCGTCGTACAGCGCGAACCCCGCCAGCCTATAGAGCCGAGCGCTCGAGGACTCCAGTCCGAGGGTCATCTGACCCTTCACCTGGTTCCTGGTCTGCTCGAACTCCTCCTCGCCGAGGCTGCCCTCGGCCAGGCGTCCGTACTCCTGCAAGATCACAGCCACAGCTTCGTCGGCCGCCTGGGGGCGTGTGCCCACATACACGCCGGTGATGCCACTCGTGCGGTAGAACGACTGGTAGCTGAAAACCGAGTACGCCAGCGCGAGTTCCTCCCGGACTTTTTGAAACAGGCGCGAACTCATCCCCCCGCCGAACGCGGCTGAGACCAAGCCGAAGGTGTAGCGCCGCGGGTCGGAGCGTGACGGAGTACGCGTGCCGATCACGATGTGTGTCTGTGAGGTGGGCCTGTCCACGCGCTCCTCACCCACAGGGGCGGTCGGTGGTTCCTCGAGCGAGGATGAGGCCTCGGACACGGCGGGAGTGCCGGAGAAGAGACTCTCGGCTAGCTCCATGACGTGCGAATGGTCCACGTTGCCGGCCGCGGCGATCAGCATGTTGCTGCCGCGGTACTTCTCGCCGTGAAGGGACCGAAGTGCGTGCTCGGTGAGCCCGGCCACGCTGTCGTGGGTGCCGAGGATGGAATGGCCATACGGGTGGCCCTGCCAGAAACGCTCGCCGTGCAACTCGAAGACCAGGTCGTCCGGAGTGTCGTCCACTGCCGAGAGTTCCTCCTGAACGACCTTCTTCTCGGACTCTAGATCCTCGACTCGGAGGGCGGGGTTCAAGATCAGATCGGCGAGCACGTCGAACGCTTGGGGCAGATGCTCATCCAGGACACGAGCTTGAAAACTGGTATGCTCACGAGTGGTGTAGGCGTCCAGGGACCCGCCCAGCGACTCGAGCGCGTTCGCCAGCTCGTGAGCGGACCTCCGGTGCGAGCCCTTGAAAACCATGTGCTCGAGCATGTGGCTGATCCCGAGCGTCGCCGGCGGCTCATAGGCCGAGCCCTGCCTTACCCACACCCCCACCGCAGCCGAGCGTACGCCGGGAACCTTCTCGGTCACTACCCTCGTGCCGTTGGAGAGCGTGTCGTCCCGCACGGCGCCCTCATTAAGTCTGTACACGCCGCCCCCTCCCGTGTCGTCGGGATGGTGCAAGCGTCGGGGGCATGGACCCGTGCCCATGCCCCCGAATCCCTCAACCCAGTCCGAGGGGTCAGTCACCGGCCTGGGCCTGATCCTGAACGTCGGACTCGTCCTCGCCCGCAGCATCCTCGGCCAGAGCGGCCTTCCGCGACAGACGCAGCCGACCCTTCTCGTCGATCGACAGAAGCTTGACCCGAGTGATGTCGCCCTTTTTGAGCACGTCCTCGGTATTCTCAACACGCCCGTCCTCGAGCTCCGAGATGTGGCACAGGCCTTCCGTACCGGGCATGATCTCAATGAAGGCGCCGAACGTGGTAGTGTTCTTCACCGGGCCCTCGTAAATGCGGCCCACTTCAGGCTCCTTGACGATCGCCTCGATCATCTCTCGTGCCCGTGCCCCGGCCTCGCCGGAGACCGCCGCGATCTTCACGATACCCGAATCGTCGATGTCGATCTTGGCGCCGGACTCGTCCTGGATGGCCCGGATCGTCTTCCCCTTCGGCCCGATGATATCACCGATCTTTTCGGGGTTGATCTGGATGCTGACGATACGAGGTGCGTACTCGGAGAGGTCGCTGCGCGCCTCTTCGAGCGTCTGGCTCATCACGTCCAGGATGTGCATCCGCCCCGTATGCGCCTGTTCCAGAGCGGCCTTCAAGATGTCGTGAGTCAGCCCCTCGATCTTGATATCCATCTGAATCGATGTGACGCCCTCACGCGTGCCCGCGATCTTGAAGTCCATGTCGCCGAGCGCGTCCTCGAGGCCGAGGATATCGGTCAGGATCGCGATCTCGTCGCCTTCCTTCACGAGGCCCATGGCCACACCCGCGCAGGGCGATTTGATCGGCACACCGGCATCCATCAGCGCCAACGAAGCGCCACAAACGGAAGCCATTGAAGACGACCCGTTGGACTCCATGATGTCGGAGACGATCCGAATCGTGTACGGGAAGTCATCGTATGCCGGAAGCAGCGGCTGGATCGCCCGCTCGGCCAGAGCGCCGTGGCCCTGCTCCCGGCGCGAAACACCCCGGATGGGTCTGGCCTCCCCAACCGAGAACGGCGGGAAGTTGTAGTGCAGCATGAACGACTTGGTCACCTCTTCGAGGCTGTCCACGCTGTCGATACGCTGTTCGTCCCTGGACGTGCCGAGCGTGGTGACTACCAGTGCCTGGGTCTGGCCTCGAGTGAACAGTGCCGAGCCGTGCGTGCGTGGCAGTACGCCCACTTCGGACGTAATCGGCCTGACGTCTTCCAGCGAGCGTCCGTCAGCCCGCTCACCGTGGTCGAGGATACGCCGGCGCATCGTCCTCTTCTCGATGGAGCGGAGGATGTCCTTCACGTCACCGGAGTGCTCGGCGTAGTTCTCGTCCTCCTGGGCGAGCTGCGCGATGACGTCCTCCTTCACGGCGGCCATGGCCTGGCTCCGCTCGGTCTTGTCCTTTAGGCCCAGCGCCTCGGCCACACGACCTTCGGCGATGCCCTCGACCTTGGCCTCGAGGTCGGCGTCCGGTTCCTGGGGAGACCAGTCCATGTCGGGCACCCGGTGCCCCTCCAGAATCTCGTTCTGGATGGCGATGAGCTCGCGAATACCCTCATGGGCCTTCAAGAGGCCATCGAGGATCTCATCTTCCGGTACCTCGATGGCGCCGCCCTCAACCATGATGAGCGCGTCCTCGGAGCCCGCGACGATGAGATCGACGTCGGAGTATTCCAGCTGCTGGAACGTGGGGTTCAATACCCAGGTGCCCTGAATGCGCCCGATGCGCACCGACGCGACAGATGTGTTGAAGGGGACCTTGGACATGTTCAGGGCCACCGAGGCCCCGATCAGCGCAAGCACGTCGGCGCTGTTCTCCTGATCGGCGCTCAGCACGTAGCAGATGATCTGCGTCTCGTTCATGTAGCCGTTAGGGAATAGCGGCCTGAGGACCCTGTCGGTAAGGCGGGCCGAGAGGATCTCACTCTCGCCGGGCCGGCCCTCTCTCTTGAAGAAGCCGCCGGGGATTTTCCCGGCCGCGTAGCTCTTCTCCCGGTACTCCACCGTCATCGGGAAGAAGGGGAGGTGGGTTGGTTTGTCCTGAGCCGTGGCGGTACAGAGAATCACAGTGTCTCCGTACTGCACGAGGCAGGATCCGTGCGCCAGCTTCGCCATGCGGCCGAACTCGAGACTGAGTGTCCGCCCGGCGAACTGGCGTTCGATCCTTTGAATCATTTGTCTTCTTATCTCCAGATTTCATACGCGGCCAGGACCACCCTGGCTCGCGTCAATCGCTCCGTCGCGAAGGGCTTTCCCCCGGGAAAGAGCTCCGAGATGTCCGGAGAGACGTCGACCGCCGCATGGACGGGCAAACCCGCCGTGTGCAGCTGAGTACTACTCGGCCGACTCTCCCAGGCTTTCTCGGGTATTAGTGCCGCAGCCCCAAGTCTTCGAGCAACCCCGTGTAGCGCTCCGCGTCGGTGCGCTTCAGGTACTCCAGCAACCGGCGGCGGCGTCCAACCATTTTCAGGAGACCGCGGCGGCTGTGGTGATCCTTCTTGTGGGCGTCGAAATGCGATCTGAGGTCGTTGATGCGAGCCGTCAGGATCGCGATCTGCACCGGCGCGCTGCCGACGTCGTCCTCATGGGTCCGGTACTTCTTGATGATTTCTTCTCTTTGGATCGTCATTTTGACGATGCCTCCGCAAGAGTCTGAGCTACGAGGGAAGCCAGATTTAAGGCTTTAGCCATTAAACGTAGTCGAAGGGCCAAGTACGCTCAATGGGGGGCCGCTCCGCCCTCAATCTCCTTCCCCGGCACCGGAGCGGGATCCCAGCACCTTCTTCGCGACGTCCACGTCCTCCCGTATCTGAGCTACCAGCGCCTTCACAGAGTCGAACGGCTCCACATCTCTCAGGCGCTTCACGAAGTCCACGCGCACCTCCTCGCCGTAGATGTCGCCCTCGAAGTCCATCAGATGAAGCTCGATGGTGGGCGCTGATCCTCTGAATGTGGGCCTCGGGCCCACGTGGAGTGCCCCCGCGTATGCGCCGGACCGCAGCATTCCCCAGACGGCATAGATGCCGGGTGGTGGGATCAGTTTTTCGCCCGGACCGCCTCCCACAACGTGCAGGTTGGCCGTCGGGAACCCCAGGGTTCGGCCCCGGCCATCACCCCGAATCACCAGGCCACGTAGCGAGTAAGGCCTCCCGAGGCCCTCGCTGGCCTCCGTTACGTCGCCCGTCAGGAGCGCCCTGCGTATGCGGGTGGATGAGATTGGGGTATCGCCTGCCATCACAGGTCCCACCACGTCCACCGCGAATCCAAGCCCATCGCCCAGGGCCCGCATCGTGTCCGCATCACCCGCCCTGCCCTTCCCGAAATGGTGGTCATAGCCGATTACCAGTTCGTCCATGCCCAGGCGATCCGTAAGGATCTCCTCGACGAAGCGACGGGGAGAGTAGGCGGCTAGCACAGGTGAGAATGTCAGAAAAACCGCGTAGTCCAGCCCGCTCTCAGCCAGGACTTCCTTCTTCTCGTCGGGCATCGTGAGTAGCGGTGGCGCCACTTCGGGCCTGACGAGAGTGAGCGGATGGGGGTGAAACGTCACCAGCACACTCCGGCGGTCGGTGGCCGCCGCCCTGGACGTGATCTCCTTCAACACCTCCCAGTGGCCGCGGTGCACCCCGTCGAAGGTGCCGATGGTGACCACCGTGCCTCGCCCGTCGTCGGGCAGCCCGGACGGCAGGCCGGGATCAATCGCGTGCTCAGGCATCTTCGAGCACCTTCCGAGGCCGCAGCCGTCCGTCCTGCAGCACGGCGACGGCGATGAGGCGGCCGCCCTCCCGGACGGCGATGGGCACCCCTTCCGGGACCATGGCCGCGGTCTCGAGCCACTGGCCCATCGCGAGTTGTCGGGCGTCGGCCGCGCTTACGTCGACAGCGTCGAGGTGTGCGAGCGCCTCGGTGGGCGAGATCCAAAACTGCTCAACCCGCTCCAGCGGGACGGCGCCCTGGAGTTCGCCACCGGGTAACGCGCGATCGTCACCGAATCCCCCCACGCACGTGCGGCGAAGCTCGGTCAGGTGGGCGCCCGCGCCAAGGGCCTCGCCCAGATCTCTCGCCAACGCACGTACGTACGTACCGCTGGAGCATGTCACCGTGAGTCCGAGCTCGGGAGGATCGAAAGAGGCCAGCGTCAGCTCGTGAACGGTGACGTTTACGGGTGGGAGGTCGACGTACTCACCCCGACGGGCGCGCCGATGCATGGACTCACCGTCGACTTTTTTCGCCGAGAACTGGGGCGGAATCTGCGCGATTGGACCTCGCAGGTCGGACAAGGCCGCCTCGACCTGAGCTTCGGTCACGGAGCGCCAAAGATCCGATTCGGCCACCACGGCACCCTGGCGGTCGTGAGTGTCGGTGCTGACCCCGAGGTGCACGATCGCCTCGTAGGTCTTGTCGAGCGCGGTGATGTACTCAGCCAGCCTGGTGGCCCGCCCAATGCACAACAAGAGCAGCCCGGACGCGAACGGGTCCAGCGTCCCGGTGTGCCCAATCTTCCGAGTGGACAACGCACGCCGGCACCAGGCGACCACGTCGTGCGAGGTAGGCCCCACCGGCTTGTCGACCGGAAGCAATCCGCCAGCCGCGGGAACGCTCACCCCTCACCCTCCCCGTCCTCGAGCTCCTCAGGGTCGGCGTCGGCACCGTGGGGCTCTTGTTCGTCCGGAAGCACGCTCCTCAGTATCTCCTCGATCCGAGACGCCTGCTCCTGGGTTTGATCCTCCACGAAGCGTAACTCGGGAACCCGCCGTATGCGGAGCGACGATGCGAGGGCTCGTCGAATGAAGGGGGCGGCGGCCTCCAAGCCGGCCAGCGCCTCCCTCCGGTCGGCGTCGTCTCCGAAAAGGCGTAGATGGACTCGCGCCACCCAGAGGTCGGAGGTTACGTCGACTCCCGTTACCGTAAGCCTGCCGATACGTGGATCGCGGACGTGGTCCCGGAGGATGGACGTAATCTCCCGCTTGAACTGCTCGTTCAGTCGCTCGATGCGTCTCACAGGGCCTCTTTTCGGGTCCCAGTGATGCTCGCTCTGGGTTCAGACTCGACGAATTCGTCGAGCCTGGACAGAACCGACTCGGCGAAACGGCCATCGGTAGCAACGAGTACTGCGGTGATCTCAGCCCTCGTCCACACGTCGTGATGGGCGGTCTCCGCGACAGAAACATTGAAGCGCTTGCGCAACCGCTCCTTGAGGGAGCGTACCACTCGCCGTTTGTCCTTGAGCGACCCGCATTCCGGGAGCGAGAGCTGCCAGGAAATCAGCGAGACGACCATAGGAGACGTGACGCGGCCATCCGGCCCGCCGGGCCTTGACTCAGCCTCCGGGCTGGCCAGCGCTGGCCAGCGTGCGGGCGATCTCGGTCACTCGGTAGCACTCGATCACGTCATCGACCTTGATATCGTTGAAATTCCCGATACCGATGCCGCACTCGAAGCCCTCGCGGACCTCTTTCACATCGTCCTTGAAGCGCTTGAGCGACGAGATCTCTCCGTCGTAGACCACGATGCCCTCGCGAATCAGCCGGACGTTGGCCCTGCGGTCGATGAGTCCATCCTGCACGTAGGAGCCGGCAATCGTACCGACCTTGGATACCCTGAAGATCTCGCGGACCTCGGCGCTACCGACGACGGTCTCCTTCCGCTCCGGTGTCAACATGCCCTCGAGCGCCGCTTTCACTTCGTCGACGGCCTCGTAGATCACGTCGTAGACGTGGATGTCCACATCATCGCGTTCGGCCTGAAGCCGGGCCTTGGTGTGCGGTCGCACCCGGAATCCGATGATGACACCCGCAGCTGACTGGGCGAGCAGCACGTCCTCTTCGTTGATGGCCCCGACCGCGCGGTGGAGGATCTGGACCCTGACCTCGTCGGTGCCAAGCTGCTCCAGGGCGTCGGCCAGGGCCTGCACCGAACCATCCACATCTGCCTTGATGATGAGCGGTAGCGTGTCGGTCTTGCCCTCCGCCGCCATGTTGGCAAAGTCACCGAGCTTGACCCCGCGCTCCTTGATGCGCAGTTGTTTCTCGCGCTCCAGCCGTTGGCGGCTCTGGGAGATCTCAGCCGCTTTCTCGGCCGTCATGGCCATGAGTGCGTCGCCCGCTTGCGGAACACCACCCGCCCCGAGGATCTGTACCGGAATGCCGGGGCCCGCCTCTTTGACGGGCTGGCCACGCTCGTCGAGCATGGCCCGGACACGGCCGTCGAACTGGCCGATGATGTAACTGTCACCAACGCGTAGCGTGCCCTTCTGTACCAGCACGGTGGCAACCGGGCCCTTGCCCGGGTCGAGCTCCGCCTCGATTACCGCTCCCACTGCCGGTCGGTCGGGGTTGGCCTTGAGCTCGAGGAGTTCGGCCTGAAGGAGAATCTTTTCCAACAGGTCATCGACGCCCGTGCCTTCTTTCGCACTGATCTCAGCGACCAACACATCCCCGCCGAAGTCCTCGACGTTGACACCCTCCTGGAGCAGCGCCTGCTTCACACGATTCGGGTCGGCCGATGGCAGATCGCACTTGTTGATCGCCACGACCAGGGGCACTCCCCCATTGCGTGCGTGGCTGATGGCCTCCTTCGTCTGAGGCATGACCGCGTCGTCCGCCGCGACCACTAGGGCCACAATGTCCGTGACGTCCGTACCCCGAGCACGCATGGCGGTGAAGGCCGCGTGGCCCGGAGTGTCGAGGAACGTGATGCTCCTATCACCTCTGTCGACGTGGTACGCACCGATATGCTGTGTAATACCACCAGCCTCGCCGGCCACCACGTTCGCGCTTCGAATGAAGTCGAGCAGCCGGGTCTTCCCGTGGTCGACGTGCCCCATAACCGTGACCACCGGCGGTCGCGGTTGGAGGGTCGCGGGATCCTCGACCTCTTCCTCATGTACATCTGCTGCGGCGTATTCCTCCTCGAGCACCGCGGTGAAGCCGAACCCGTCGAGCAGCATCTCGATCTGGACGAAGTCGAGGCGTTGGTTGATCGTCACCCCAATTCCAAGATCCTTGAACGCCGCACCGATGATCTCGGTGGAAGACACGTCCACGAGGTCTGATAACTCGGAGACCGTCAGGAATTCATTGACCCGCACGGTGGTGCGTTCGCGCTCCTCCTCCTCCCGCTCGACCTCCTGGATCGCCTCGAGCTCTTCTTTGCTCGGTCCCGACGATCGCCGCTTGCGCTTCTTGCCGCCTCCCTTGATCTGCGCCATGACGCGCTGGATGTTCTCTTGGACGGCGCCCTGATCCACCCGCTGGCGCTTCTTGCCCTTTTTGGGGCCACGCTCTTTGCGGCGACCGTCGGAGGTATAGCCCTCAGCCTGAATTCGGACTTTGCCGCCCGGCCCCGCGCTGGCTGCCGGAGCCGGCTTTGCCAGCACTCGCGCAGGCCCGTCCTCTCCCCCGAACCTCGCGGGCTCGGGCTTCTCGAACACTTCGGCTGGGATGGCTGGCTCCTGAGCCATGGGTTCGGGTGGGTCGACTTCGGCGACGCTGGGCTCAACGACCTCGTCGGCGGTATCACTCGACGCCTCGACCGCCTCGACCTCAGGCTCAGGTTCGGGTTCGGGTTCGGCCTCCTCTTCGGTTACCAGCTCGCCGGTAGCCTCAGGATCGTCCGCCTCGGAGACCAACTCGGCCGCATCCTCGGTGCTCTCGTCAACCTCTTCGAGGTCGTCAGCGTCTTCTTCGACGCCGTCCGGCTCGTCGGGCGGAGGTGGGGGCATGTCGACCTTCTTACGCCTACGCCGGCGCCCGGTATGTGACTGGACGTCCTCAATGGCGGCCTCGACGGCCGCGCTGGAGTCTTTGTGGCCACCCCGCCGCTCACGCTCCACACGCGACAGCACGATCGCCACATCAGCCTCACTCACCACGGCTTCCTTGTCGGAGGCCGAAATGCGTAAAGTGCGTAGTAGGCTCAGGAGAACCTCAGGGGTTACCCCCAGATCATCCGCTAGCTCGAGAACCTGCATACCGTCCCACTACCTCTCTTGGATGGCTGGGCCGACTCCGGCCTCGGGCGACAACCGGCCGAGAACCTGCTCGGCGAACGACCCCGCCGTAATCGCAATCGCGCTAATCGGCGCGGACCCTACCGCCGCGCCCAGGTCTGCGCGACTTCCCACCGACACCCGCGGCGTCTCACGATGCTCGAGCAGGCGAAGCACCTTCTGCTGCTGAACACTCGATGCGTCCCGAGCCAGCAGCACGAGCAAGGCCGATCCTTCCTGGATCGCTCGCCTCGTCGCGTCCGTGCCCCGAGCCACTGCGCCGGCCCTCATGGCCAGTCCAAGCAGAGCCAGAGCCTCAGCCGTCTTGTTCGTCATCACGATTCTCTTTGGGCTCGACGTCATCGGCTCCCACCTCCTCATCGGACTCGACTTCTCCTGCCGACTCCTCTTCCACGTCCTCCAATGCGCCTGCTTCCTCACCATCGGCTTCCTCACCATCGGCTTCCTCACCATCGGCTTCCTCGCCATCGGCTTCGGCGCC
>BTRA01000014.1:0-36563 GCA_036986155.1 Gemmatimonadota bacterium
CAAACGTCGGTGGTGACCACATGCACACCTGCAACCGCCTCGCCGGGATCACGCATCAGGGTCACGCCGTCTCGGGCTCGGGCGAGGATCTCGGGATCGGGCTCGTAGCCCTCGGGACACGCCAAGCGAAGCTGGAAACCCAGCCGGGCCGAAGCATTCAGCCAGGAATTGGCCATGTTGTTTCCGTCCCCGATCCAGGCGACCGTGAGGCCCGACAGGTCTCTCCCGAAGGCCTCCTGCATGGTTTGTAGGTCGGCGAGGAGCTGGCACGGGTGGACAAGGTCCGTGAGACCGTTGATCACGGGAACCGTGGCATGCCGCGCCAGCTCAACGACCTCCCCGTGCTCGAACGTACGGATCATGATACCATCGACGTAACGGCTCAAAACCTTGGCCGTGTCGTGAACCGGCTCGCCTCTTCCCATCTGACTGGTCTTGTCCGACAAGAAGACGGCCGACCCACCGAGTTGGTACATACCGACCTCGAACGACACGCGCGTTCGGGTGGAACTCTTCTTGAAGATCATGGCGAGCGAGCGGCCCGCGAGCGGCGCACCGGCACGCTCCCCGCACTTGAGTTCGCCCGCGAGATCGAGCACATGCAGCAGTTCGCTCTCGTCGAGGTCGGAAAGCGTCAGGAAGTGCTTGGGATGAATCGCGCTCATGCGCCTCCATGAGCTAGAGGTCCGCTGGTCAGGGGTGCGTTCGAACCCCACCGTTTGGCGACGCAACGTAGGAGGACCCGCCGACCCTGGAAAGGCGGCGGATCGGGTTCGGTCAGAGGATGTACCGCCTCAGGTCGGCATCCTCGACGATCTCGCTCAGGTGCTCCTGAACGAAGGCGCGATCGACAACCACCTTGGGCCCGCGACCCTCCGGTAGGTCGAACAGCATGTCCTCGAGCAGTGTCGTCATCACCGTCTGGAGCCGCCGAGCCCCGATGTTCTCCATCTGGTCGTTCAGCGTGGTGGCGATCCGGGCGACCTCTTCGATGCCCTCGGCCGTAAACTCCAATTCGGCCCCTTCGGTCTCGATCAGGGCGCGATACTGGTGCACCAGCGCGTTTCGCGGCTCTTGGAGGATGCGCACGAAGTCGTCTTCCCCAAGGCTCTTCAGTTCGACGCGGATGGGAAAGCGCCCCTGAAGTTCCGGAATCAGATCACTGGGCTTGGAGACGTGGAATGCCCCGGCGGCCACGAATAGCATGTGGTCCGTCCGCACGAGCCCGTACTTCGTCTGTACCGTGGACCCTTCGACGATGGGCAGAATGTCCCTCTGGACACCGCCACGGCTAACGTCGGGCCCCACGCCGCCGCGCTCACCCGCGATCTTGTCGATCTCGTCGAGAAAGATGATACCCATATCCTCGGCACGAATCAGCGCCTCATGGATCACCTCGTCCATGTCCACTAGTCGGTCGAGCTCATCCTGCAGCAGAATCCGGCGCGCCTCGGCGATGGAAACGTTCCGGCGCTTGGTGCGCTTCGGAAGCATGTCCTGGAGCATCTCGGTGAAGTTGTAGTCCATGCCCTCGTTGCCGCCCATGGGCACGACCATGCCGTCGATCGATGGGGCCTGCGAGACCTCCACCTCGACCTGGCGATCCTCCATCTTCCCGTCCTCGAGGAGCTTGCGGAGCTTCTCCCTGGTTCTGGCACGCCGTCCCTCGAGCGAGTCGTCATCGGGCTCGTGGGCCTCGACGCCTTGGGGGCCGGCCACGAAGACCTGGGCCCCGCCGGCTTCTTCGTCGACCTTCCCGGCCTCGGCTTCGGACGGCCTGGGCGTCGCAGACGGCAACAGCAGGTCGAGGAGCCTGTCCTCGACGGTCTCTCCTGCTTTCGCCTGCACATCGTCCTCTCGCTCCGCCCTTACCATGTTGACCGCGACGTCCACCAGGTCCCGTATCATGGACTCGACGTCGCGGCCCACATAGCCCACTTCGGTGAACTTGGTCGCCTCGACCTTCACGAACGGCGCTCCGGTGAGCCGTGCGAGGCGCCGGGCGATCTCCGTCTTCCCCACGCCCGTCGGCCCGATCAGGATGAGGTTGTTGGGAATGATCTCCTCGCGCAGCTCATCCTCGACCTCCTGTCGACGCCAGCGATTGCGTAGCGCTATGGCCACCGCCCGCTTGGCCTGATCCTGGCCCACGATGTACTTGTCGAGCTCCTCGACGATCTGACGCGGTGTGAGGGCCGGTAACCAGTCCTCCTCGCCACCCTCGCCGTCGCTCACTACGGCATCCGAGCACACTTCAGCCGCATCCATTATTCAAGCTCCAACACCGTGATCTCACGGTTGGTGTAGATGCATATGTCGGCGGCGATCTCCAGGGCGGTCCTCGCGATATCTGCGACCGAAAGATCCGAGTGCTGCCTCAGCGCGCGAGCCGCGGCGAGGGCATACGAGCCACCCGAACCGATCGCCAGAATGTCGTCGTCGGGCTCGATGACCTCTCCTTGGCCGCTCACCAGAAACAGGTGCTCTCGGTCGGCCACCACGAGAAGCGCATCCAACCGGCGCAGATAGCGGTCCGTCCGCCAATCCTTGGCCAACTCGACAACCGCTCGTGTGAGGTTGGCGGGAAAGCGCTCGAGCTTTTCCTCCAGACGCTCGAACAACGTAAAAGCATCGGCGACCGCGCCGGCGAACCCTCCGAGGATCTCGCCCTCCTTGAGGACCCTGACCTTCTTGGCCGAACTCTTCACGACCGTTTCGCCCAAGGTCACCTGGCCGTCACCTCCCAACGCAAGGACGCCATCCCCACGAACCGCAACGATGGTCGTCGCTCTGAAGCTCTGTTGGTACACGGGCAAGACTCCCTTTGATCGGAGAAGGGTCTAACCATAACCAGGCTGGAAGGTCCCACCAAGCTGCCGTTTACGCGCGCGGGTGCGCCCGGTCGTACACCCGGCGGAGATGTTCCTTCGACGTGTGGGTGTAGATCTGAGTCGTCGAGAGAGACGCGTGCCCGAGCAGCTCCTTCACCGCCATCAGGTCGGCACCGGCGTCGAGCAAATGCGTGGCGAACGAATGGCGGAGCGAGTGCGTGCTGAGGCCTTCGCCACCGGCCGTGTCGTCCAAGAATCTCCGCACGACATTCTGGATCGAACGGCGCGAGAGCCGGTGGCCGCTTGGATTCAAGAGCAGGGGCTCCCGATCGGCCCCAGGGCGAGAGGTCAAGAGCTCCGTCCGACGAGACTCGTAGCGGCGGATCGCGATGATCGCGGCCCGCGTCAGCGGAACGATGCGCTCCTTGTTGCCCTTGCCGAGAACTCGGGCCTGGCGTCCAGCGAGATCCAGGTTCTCCATGTCGAGCCCCTGCACTTCGGCGAGCCTGAGCCCACTCCCGTAGAGCAACTCGAGGATCACCAGGTTTCGCGTGCCTTGAAGCGTGTTCTGGGCGGCAGCGGCCTCTGCGGTGCGGAAGATACTATCGATGTCGGACCTCCCCACGTGCCCGGGGAGCAGCTTTTCGGCCTTTGGGCTCTTCACCAGGCGCGCCGGATCGGATTCGATACGGGTCTCTCGATACATGAACCGGAAGAAGGCCCTCACGGCCGACAGCTTTCGCGCGACGGTTCGCCTCGAGAGCCCCTTGCGGTCGAGCCAGCCCATGAAGCCACGTAGCGCGAGTCGGTCCACATCGCTCCAACCCAGGTCCGCGGCGCCCCGGTACTCCGCCAGGAACTCGATGAGATCGTGGAGATCCCGATCATACCCGGCCACCGTGTTTCCGGAGAGCTGCCGTTCATCCGCGAGATGTGTCAGAAAATCGCGAACGTCGGCTTGCATGGTCATTCCTCTTCGGCTCCCGCCACAGACGTCGGCCTTCCCACATCCACGGGCTTCACCCGCTCCTCGTCCATCCAGGCCAGGAAGTCCGCCTGGGCGCGCTCGGCCGTCATCCCGCGCCTCTTTTTCTTGTCGCGGACGCGCTCCCCAAGAGGATCCACCAGGCCCCAGTTCGAGTTCATGGGTTGGAAGTGCTCAGGGTCTGCGTCGCGGAGATATCGGAAGAGTCCTCCAAGCATGGTCGTGCCCGGCGGAATCGCGGGTTCCAATCCTCTCGTGACACGGTCCAGGTTGATCCCCGCCAGGATCCCGCTGGCCGCAGATTCCGTGTAACCCTCCACCCCGGTGAGCTGGCCCGCGAAAATCAGGTCATCGCGGTCCAGAGGGGACCCATGAGGCTTCAGCCGATCCGGGAACCGTAGGTATGAGTTGCGGTGGATCGAGCCCCATCGAAGAAACTCGCATTCCGCCAGGCCCGGAATCATCTGAAAGACACGTCGCTGCTCTGGGACACGGAGGCGGGTCTGAAACCCCACCATATTCCACATTTGCCCGGCCCGGTCCTCTCGGCGGAGCTGCACCACCGCGTGCGGCCTCTCGCCCGTGCGCGGGTCGATCAGGCCGATGGGCTTCATCGGTCCGAACCGGGGCGTATCGTGCCCCCGTGTAGCCATGACCTCGACGGGTAGGCAGCCCTCGAAATAGGGAACGGCATCCCAATCGTGTCCCTCGTGCACGTCCGCATCGACCAAGGCCGCTATAAACGCTGCATACTCGGCCTCACTCATTGGGCAGTTGAGGTAGTCGTCGTCCTCGTCGAAGCGCCCGGCCGCAAACACGATCGATTCGTCGAGAGAGTCTCTGTGCACGATCGGAGCGATGGCGTCGTAGAAGGCGAGCCCTTCAGCGCCGAGGGCGGCCCGAATCGCATCGGATAGTGCGTCCGAGGTGAGCGGTCCCGTCGAGATGACCGCCGGGCCGTCTGGCAGGGCCGTGCACTCTTCGCGGGAAATCTCGACGCTCGGGTGGGACGCCACCGCCTCGGTCATGGCTTCCGCGAAGAGGTGCCGGTCAACGGCCAGCGCCGAGCCCGCCGCAACCCGCGTGAGGTCCGCCGACCGGAGAAGCACCGAGCCCAACGCCCTCATTTCGCGCTTGAGCTGGCCGTGGGCGTTCGCGGGATCTTCGCTCTTGAAGGAGTTGGTGCACACCAACTCACCCAGGTGATCCGTCTGATGGGCCTCCGTGCCGCGAACGGGCCTCATCTCCTGAAGGATTACGCGGTGGCCTCTCGAGGCGAGGTGGATGGCGGCCTCACATCCGGCCAGGCCGCCTCCCACCACTCGGATCTCGTCGCTCACGGCCTCGGTCCCCTTACGAGCTCTTGCGGCGTCTTCCCCCACGGCCACCACCCCGCTTTTTTCGCTCGGCGGCCTCGACCAGGAGCTCCACGGCGGCCTCCATGGTCACTTCCTCGGGCTCCGTGCCCTTTCTCAGGGAGGCGTTGAGTTTCCCGTCGGTCACATAGGGCCCATAGCGGCCCGAAAGAATCACCAGGTCTTCTCCCGAATCCGGGTGGGGGCCGAGCTCTCTGATCACCGCGCGTCCGCCCTTCTTCTCGTTGAGCAGATTCACCGCTTCCTCCAACTCGACGCTGAACATCTGGTCTTCGCCGGTTAGGCTGGCAAATGTCTTTCCGCGCCTCACGAACGGCCCGTAGCGGCCGAGGCCCGCGACCACTTCCTCTCCCGACTCTGGGTCCTTGCCCAACTCGCGAGGGAGTCTCAGCAGCTTCAAGGCATACTCGAGATCCACGTCCTCCAGCGTCTTGCCCTTGGGCAGGCTGGCCCGCTTCGGCTTCTTGCCCTCCTCGGCCTCTCCGAGCTGAACGTAGGGCCCGTACGGGCCAACCTTGGCAAGAACGGCCAGTCCAGTCTCTGCGTCGACGCCGAGATTCTCTTCCGGCCGCGCGCCGGCATCCAACGCCCGTGTGCTCTTGCAGTCGGGGTAGCCCGAACAGCCCAGGAAACGGCCGAACCGGTTCCAGCGCACCTGCATCGGCCGGCCGCAGATCTCGCACGTCTCGCCTTCCGCCGCGAGGAGTTCCTTGATGATCTCCTCTGAGCGCGCCTCGCCGGCTTCGAGCTGTACCTTAAAGGGCGGATAGAACTCCGCTAGAAGTCCCTGCCAGTCCAGCTCTCCATCTTCCACGCGATCCAGCTCGCCCTCCATGCGGCTGGTGAACTCGACATCGAAGATATCTGGGAAGACCCGTACGAGCAGCTTCGAGACGGTATCGCCGAGCGGCGTCGGGTAGAAGCGGCGCTCCTCCAGATCCACGTATCCCCGGTCCTGGATGGTGGAGATGATCTGGGCGTAAGTGGACGGACGCCCGATTCCCAGGCGCTCGAGCTCCTTCACCAGGCTAGCCTCACTGAAACGCGGCGGCGGCTGTGTGAAGTGTTGGTTTGGCACGATCCCCTGCACCTCGGCTTCATCGCCCTTTTCCATCGCCGGTAGAGGATCGAGGTCGTCCAGCCGGCGATGATCGCCCGCCTCATTCGCCTCGAGGTACAGCCGCGTAAAGCCTTCGAACTTCACCACCGACCCGGTGGACCGGAACAGGTAGGCACGCCCGTCATCGCCCCGGATGTCGAAGTCGATCGTGGTGGTGTCGTAAACCGCCGGCGCCATCTGGCTGGCGACGAAGCGTTGCCAGATCAGCTCGTAAAGGCGGGCGGCGCCCGGATCGAGCGACGGACCCACCTCACTCGGATGCAGTTCCACGTTGGTCGGCCTGATCGCCTCGTGGGCGTCCTGGGCCCCCTTCTGTTGCTTCCCACCCCAAAACCGGGCCGAATCGGCGACGTACGGCTTCCCGACCTCGCGCTCGATCCAGGAGCGAGCCTCGAGGACGGCCCCTTTCGACACCCGAGTGGAGTCGGTCCGCATGTACGTGATGAGGCCGACTGCGCCCTGTCCTCTGACCTCGAGCCCCTCATAGAGTCGCTGCGCCAAGGTCATCGTCCGCTTGGCTGAGAAGCGAAGCCGCTTGGCCGCCGCTTGTTGAAGGGTGGAGGTCGTGAAGGGCGGTGCCGGGTTCTTGCGCCGCTCCCGGCGTTTCACGTCCGCGACCCGGAAAGGCTGCTTGAGGGCCTCCGCCACAACCGCCTGCGCTGCCGCTTCGTTTTCGAGCCTGAAGGCCTTTCCGTCGATCTTCTGAAGCTTGGCCTCGAAGGCCTGCTCATCCTTGATCAGCGAGGCTACGATCGACCAGTACTCCTCGGACTCGAACGCATTGATCTCGTCGTCGCGCTCGCAGAGCAGCCTGAGCGCGACCGTCTGTACCCGACCCGCAGACAAACCCGGCCGAATCGGCTTCCACAAGAACGGGCTCACTTGATAGCCCACGAGTCGGTCCAGAATCCGTCGGGCCTGCTGGGCTTCGACCTTCTGCATGTCAATGGGGCCGGCTGCCTCTAGAGCGCCTTGTACCGCCAACTTGGTGATCTCATGGAAGGTCACTCGCTGAAAGCGGTCCTGCTCCGTTTCCCAGCCCAACTGCTCGGCCACATGGTAGGCGATAGCCTCGCCCTCGCGGTCAGGGTCGGTGGCGAGAATAACGGCCTCCGCGCCCTTGGCCCGCTTCTTCAACTCTTGGAGGATCTTTCCCTTTCCCCGAATCGTGACGTACTTGGGAGTGAATCCGTTCTCGACGTCGACGCCGAGTTCCTTGGGCGGTAAGTCGCGCACGTGCCCGACCGACGCCGCGACCTCGTATTCGCTACCGAGGTAACGGCCGATCGTCCGGGCTTTTGCGGGCGACTCTACAATGACCAGCTTCATAGGCTAGGAGCCTGTCCGAGTAGTAGGGTGACAACTCTCTCCACTCACGTGCTTCGCTATCTCCGCTGCAAGCGCGGCTGGCTCCCGATCATCCGTAGTGAGCGCCATGCTCGCCCGTGCGTACCACTTTTCCCGTTCACTCATCAAGTCGTGTGCCCGACCAACGGGATCCGCGACCTGAAGGAGGGGCCTGGTCGGCCCGTCCAAGCTGATGCGTCTCACCGCCTCGCCTGCGGTAACCTGCAGCCATACGCTGAGTGTACGCGGAGGCAAGTCCGCCATACGCCCCGGGTGAGTGGGCCACCCCCCACCGCTCGCGAGCACCGCGCCCATCACGTCCATGCAGGTAGCGCCCACCTGAGACTCCACCTCGCGGAAGTAGGACTCTCCATCCTCGAGGATAATCGACGTGATATCCCTGCCGCACTGGACCTCGATCTCGCGGTCGAAGTCGATGAAACGCCATCCCAGGCACGTTGCCAGCGCCCGACCCACCGACGTCTTACCGCTCCCCATGAAGCCCACGAGGAGCACCCGATCAAACAGGGTGGAGCCACTGAGCTCAGCGCTCCCCATAACCGCGCTCGGTGAGGTACGCGACGTATCCATCGAAGTTCCGGCGGAGTTCGGACATCGAATCACCACCGAATTTCTCGAGCACGGCATCGACGAGGACCAACGCCACCATGGCCTCACCAACAATGGCGGCAGCCGGTACGGCGCAGACGTCGCTTCTCTCGACCGCGGCGTCGGCGACGGACCCGTCACGCAGATCGACACTCGCAAGCCGCTTCCTGAGCGTCGAAATAGGCTTCATCGCCGCTCGCACCACCAGCGGCTCGCCCGTCGTGATGCCGCCTTCAAGGCCGCCGGCCCGATTGCTCGCCCGACCAAAGCCACCGGCCCGCTCGGCTCCTTCGGGAAGGATCGGATCGTGCACACGGGAGCCCGGACTCCTCGCGGCCTCGAAGCCCGCACCGATCTCGACGCCCTTGATGGCGTGAATCGACATCAGAGCTGCGGCCAGCCGCCCGTCGAGCTTGGTATCGTAGGAGGCGTAACTCCCCAGCCCGACCGGGAGGCCCGTGGTCACGACCTCGAAGATGCCACCGAGTGTGTCACCCTCTTCGGCAGCCCTGTCGATCGCTTCGACCATGAGATCGCCTGCAGCAGAGTCGAGCGTCCGTGTTGGGGAGGAGTCCACAGCGTTATTGAGGTCGACCGGCAGCTTGGCCGGCATCGCGGCGTCGACGTCACCGATGGAAAGCACGTGGCTACCAATCTTGATGTCGAACTCGCTAAGCAGCTTCTTGGCCACCGCCCCACAGGCGACGCGTGCCGCCGTCTCCCTGGCGCTCGCCCGCTCCAGGATGTCGCGAGCGTCTCGGCGGTCGTACTTGAGGAGTCCGACGAGGTCGGCGTGGCCGGGCCTCGGGAGGTAAACCGGCTTCAGCGCCTTGGGGTTTCCCGACGGGTCGGGCGGGAGCACGCACATGGCGGTCTGCCAGTTCTCCCAGTCCTTGTTCCACACCACCATGGAGAGTGGCGATCCGAGCGTCTCGCCGAAGCGCACTCCCGCGAACAGGTCGGCGCGGTCGGACTCGATCTTCATGCGGCGCCCGCGCCCATGACCGCCCTGTCTGCGGCGCAACTCCGGATCTACGTCGCGCTCCATCTCGAGCGACAGCCCAGCCGGTATGCCTTCCAGCACCGCAACCAGGCCCCGCCCATGTGACTCGCCCGCGGTTCGAAAGGATATGCGCCTCATGACTCCGTCCTCGTTGGTTCCGCTCGCTATCGGCCGGCCCGCATGCCGGACCGGGCTCGCGGCGTGCAACGATAAAAGGACCCCGGTGGGTCGTCCACCCACCGGGGTCCCGCCTTCGTCGCTCGAGAAGGCTTCCTTCACGCGCCTCGACTATTGGCGGGAAGGATGGTCCCTTAGAATGTCACTCTTCCGGACATCGATGACGACAACGCCGCCCGAGTCGGTCACGCCGAACAATTTCAGGACGATACAACTGTCCTCGGTCGGCGCGCCCACAGCGGGGTGTGGAGTCTGGAAGTCACCGCCCGCGAAGATCTCGATCGCGTTTCCGATGGGGACCAGCGTGCCCAGCGCATCCAGGCCCGTAACAGGCGTGGACCGACAGGTCAGGCCCGCGTTGTCCGTGGCGGACGGAAGCACGGCCCTGAGCGGGCCGGAAACCACATCTCGGATAAAGATCCGGCCCGAACGGAAGAAATGGAACGTGTCGATGATGTCCACCGTATTCACGCCCGTCCCGATGAAGGCGAGGTGGGTATCAGGCCGGTAGATACCCGCAGGGTTCGTGAGCGAGCGAGCATTGGCGTGGAGCGGGTGTAGGACCGCCCCAGACCCCCCACCCGGAAGGTCCGCTACGCCCTGGAGGCGCAGGTCGTTGACCGTGAAGAAATAGGCCTGGACGCCCCGCGCCACACCCAGCGTGCCGTCGAAGTTCAGGCCCAGCCCGCGCACGGTCTCGCCCGGGTTGGTCATGAGGTCGGTAACCGGAATCGCCCCTGTGACGACGTCAGCCGCCGCGTCGTACGAGATGATCCGCCCCACCGGTTCGACCGAGCCCTCACCGAACGCCACCCAGGCGCCGTTCCCGCTGGCCGTGACGAACGTGGTGTCGTTGAAGGTGATGCTGCCGACGTTCCAGCGTGAGGCCGCCGTGGCCTCGATGTCGGAGCCACCGGCGATCGCTAGAGCGATCGCATTGTCCAGAGTGGCCGGGCCGAACGACATGGTGGTCTGGAGATCACCCGGCGGGTGGTCTCGAATCACCAGCGTCCCGAGATCGAGAACCGGATCGGTAAAGATGCCGTTCGTGACGAAGTCGACGTTCTTGATCGCCCTGAACTCCGGCGCCTCGTCGAAGCCGCCATGGGCTGTGAAGAGTACGACTTCGGGATCGGGGCCGCCGGGGCTGAATGCCTTGCGAATCGTCCCGAGATCGCCCAATTCGGTCACCTTCGTCGAGTAGAGCACGCGTCCGGTGAAATCCTGCGCGATGAACTGCGGGCGATCGCTGAATCCCTTCCCCTGTGCCGTCGGAATGAACGTGGAGAGCCAGGTGGTCGTTCCGTTGGCGTCCTCGGCCTCCTCGACGTCCCATAGCACGACGTCCGGCGTCAGGAAGCGGCGACTCGGCCGCTCGAACGGAGCGGGTCCGGACGCCAAGTCGAGGACGGATACGTTCGTACCACCGGAGTTGGCGACCCAGAGACTGTCGCCGCAGCCCGGCAACGTCACCGAGACGTAACAGGGGTGCATCGCCAGGCCCCAGGGCTCTGAGCCCACCGGCACCGCCGGGAGGAAGTCCTCCTCTGCCAGTCGGAAGATCTCGACTTGGTCCCGCGTGTGGTTCGAGAGATAGAGGTTGCCTCGCGCCGTATCCACGGCGGCATCCATGATCAGCCCGCCCGTCGGCAGTAGTACTGTCCGCCCGGCGACGATGATACGCTCATCGCGTAGGCCCGACGTGTTCAATGCCGCAGTTTGGCCAGTCGGGAGAACCGCGCACGGAAGAGCGACCAACGTGTCCAAGCCTACGCTTGAAGAACAGTTGCCCTGCGCATCGACCGCGAACGCGGTGACCTCGAAAACCAGGGTGTCGGGCAACGCGAGCGGATCTGCGTTGAACACCGGGAAGGTCAAATCCTGCGCCACGGTCCCCGTGCGGGCGGCGGGGAACGTCACCGAGTTCGACTGGATCAGCGTGTCACCGCGCGTTTGGGATATGGCCAGGACAGTGATGCCGAGCGTCGAGATCCCACTCCCTTGGTTATCGTCACGGGCGGTGACAACGACGGTGACCAGATCCTTCTGCTCCAGGCGGCCACCGGAGCTGCTCTCGAACTTGACGGTTGGCGGGATGATGTCGCCCGCCTGGCTAGAGACCACTGTGATGTTCAATGTGCCCGCCTGGCCTGAGACCCCCAGTCCGTTCCGCGCACGGGCGACCAACTGCATGGGGCCCGTCGCGAGCGGAGGGATGGGTATCACCAGATCCACGACTGCTGTGTCCAACGGGGGATTCACAGCCTGAGACATAGACAGGGTCACTGCGCCCGTGAGATCGATCCGAACGGAGGTGATGCCTTGGGGGTCTTGAGCCTCGAGGCGCACAGACAGATCTCGGCCTGCCTGGATGACATCGCCGTCCGCAAGGTTGATCACCTGCACATCCGGCCCACCGAGGACGAGCTGTACGGTGTCCGACGCCACGTTGCCCAGCGTGTCGAAGGCGTGCGCGATGATCTGGGAGGTCTCCTTGATGGTGTCGGGAACCGCGATCAGGAAACGGCTCACCGTCGTGTCTTCCGGTACGGTGAGGAGGAGCACGACCTTGGACTCGAATCGGGTAACGACCGTGTCGGTGCCCAAGTTGACGTCGCCACGGAATGACACGCCCTCGAAGCGAACGCTGTCCAAACCCACGTCGTCACTCAACAGGACCGTCACCAGCACCGAATCGCCCAGCGGCTTCGCCGAGGGTGAGCCGTCCGTGGGGGAAGGCGTGAGGATCTGGACGGTCGGGGGACGGAGATCAACGCGCCCGGTGACCGCAGGGCCCACGAAGAGGTTCTGGCCGTCGCACGCCATGAGCAGCGTGAGAGCAGCCATCGACGTCGCAACTTGCGCTATGCGGACACGGATGGATCTATGACCAAGCATGCAGGCCTCCTCGGCCCGGATCAGTTCGCGTTTGCACGCACGATGTGCGGCGTGACGAGGATCATCAGGTCTCGTTGTACCTCAGACTCCCGGGTGAGCCTAAAGAGGCGGCCAATCACCGGGAGATTCATCAAGATCGGTACGCCCGAGCGAACCTCACTCCGCTCGGTGACCGTCAGTCCACCGATCACCACGGTCTCGCCATCCCGCACGAGCACCCGCGTAGTCGCGTTCTGGGTACGGAAAATCACGCCGATGTCCGAGTCCGCGAAGTCCGCGGCAGACCGCTCGGCCCTGATGTCCATCAGGACGTGCCCACCCGCCGTAATGTGCGGAGTCGTAGTCAGGATGATGCCTGTCTCTTCGAATCGCACCGTCGCCCGCGGGAAGCCTGCACCGCCTCCACCGGTCCCACCGGCCTGAGCGTCGATCACGCGAACCGGCGTCCGCTCGCCGACTTGCAACCGGGCTTCCTGGTTGTCCGCCACGGTCACGGACGGTGCGGCCTGGATGTCACTCAGGTTGGAGGACTCCAATGCCTCGACAAAACCGACCAACGTGTGGCGGCCGATCACCAGCGACGTCAACAACTGCAGCGTCGGTCCCGCCACTCGGGCCTTCGCATTCCCGAGCGCGGCGACGGAGTTTCCGCCGAGCAGCACGACGTTCTTGGTTGTAGTCTCCAGCGTTCCGTCGCCATCGAGGTCGACCTGGGCGGGGGTCAATTGGCTGAACTGGTTTCCCTGCGAGTCCTTCAGATCGTAGACGATACCGAACTCGTTGAGATCCGTACGGTTCACGAAGATGATCTTCGCAGAGATCATCACCTGAGGCGTCGGGCGGTCGAGCTCGATGAGAAGGGATCGGATCGCCGCGTGCACGCGCTCGATGTCGGTAACGATGAGGGTGTTCGTGGCCGGCGATTCGGACGAGTTGCCACGCGTAGTCAGCAGCGGCGTCACCGCTGTGAGAACCTCCGCGGCCGTGCCGTAGTTGATTTGGTAGATCTCGGTCCTCAAGGGCTCGGTATCTTCGGCGAGGTTGATGTTCGTGAGAAGGTCGACGCGGATAATGCCGCTCGGACCATCCTCGTCCCCTCGGAGCCCCTGTTGCCGCAGAATGGCACTGAGGGCGTCGTCCCATGCCTGGTCCTTGATCTCGGCCGTTACAGTCATCCCGGTGACCTGAGAGGACGGTACGATCGAGCGGCCGGAGAAATCCGCAAACGTGAAGAGCACATCCTCAATCGGAGTGTTGATGAACGTGATCGAGATGCGGGCCGCCTGGGACTGCATCGGCGAAGGCTGAAGGTCCAGCGAGGCTGATGCAAACCCCGCCGCCGTGGCCGCCTCCATCTCCGGAGCCAACGTCGGGGCGGTACCAGCCGACTCCCAGGGATCGAAATCGCCGAAGCGATTGTCGAGTGAGATCCGGATCGTGCCGTCGTACTGCTCTATCGTGTATTCCGTGGGCTGGTTCAGCTCGACCACGATGCGCACGATGTCCTCGGAATACTGTGACGTCCGCACCGCGAGAATGCCGCCCCGGTTGACACCGGTGAAGTTCTCGCCTGGAAGTGCATGCCGCGCGTTCATGACGTCTAGGATGAGGCGGTTCGGCCCCTCCATCGTGAAGTCTCGGTAGGTGACATTCCCCTTCACGGTTACCAGGACATCGGTCCGGCCGTTGTTGGGAATGACGGTGAGCGCCGTTACGGACTCACCCCCGCCAGAGAGGAGCGCGACAATAAGAGCAACAGTCGAGATCATGAGGGGCCTCCTTGGCCCACGGTTCGCCGGCGCAACTCCAACGTGTGTTGCTCCGATTGCCCGAAGTCGTCCACGGCAACCACGACCTGGTTTTCGTGGATCTCAAGAACGGTGGTATTGCCAATCGACTCGCCAACTCGGAGCCGATAGGTCCGAGCGCCCGCGGTCACAGAAATCTCTGTGCTGGACGCGACCGTGGTCGAGCCTTCTCCAAAGAGGGCGATGCTGTTGTTGGCATCCGAGGAGAAAACGATGCCCAAGAGCACCAGCCTCTCGAACCTGGGCCCCCCACCTTCAGCGCTCAAAAGCGGAGCGAAAGGGTTTCTACGGGCATAGTCGGGATATCGGAACACTTCCCGGTCCATAACGAGACCCTGGTCGGGCGGGGGTGGGGTCTGACCCGAAGCGGCTGCCGACACGCTAAGCGCCAGGGCCAGCATCGCGAAAAGGATCGTGCGTGCCCGGCTCATCACGGACCTCCAGGTGGAAGCGACTCATCCGACGCGATCACGTAGGTCTGAATGCGAAACTCAGCCTGGACCGGCGACTCGTATTCACGGAACCGCTCAGGAGTCCCGAACAGGCTCAGGGAGAGGTCGATCGGAGTGATGATGCGCTCCAACGACGCGACTCGCGTTATGTAACGCGACACATCGTGGTATTCCCCAATCACCCTCAAGGAGTACGTCTGCTTCGTATAGAAATCGGACGGTTCCGAGGGTTCCGGCCGCATCATGTCGAGATCGACCCCCAAGTCGCGGGCCAGCAGCGTCAAGTCGTTGAGCAGCGAGGCCACTTGCTCCTCCAGCGGGATCAGCGCCTCGAGCTGAGAGATATGGCGTTCGTACACGGCCATACGCTCCTGGAGGGCGGACCCGCCACGGGCCGCGATGATTTCGGCGCTCCGGTTACTGTTCTCGAGCGCCTCCAGACGGCTCTCCTCCTGCTCGACTTCGGCCACTCGATCCACCCGCCAGTATGTGTTGACGAGGTACAGCCCCACCAAGAACAGCAACCCCACGATGAGGGCATTCTTTTGCTTGGGATCGTCAGGAATCAGCGCCATGGCTCTATGCCCCCTTTAACTCCCACCGTCGGCACCCGCCCCGAAGAGCGGAATCGTCTCCAGCAAGTCGAAGGGCGGCTGCTCATAGGCCGCCTCAACAGTGAAGACGATGACGAGTTGGCCGCCTCCGGACGAAAGCTGCTCTACGGCCTGCTCCGTGGAGATCAACCGTACGCCCCTGACGAATGGGGACGCCTCGAGCGCATCCATGAAGGTCGTAACCGCAATGTTATTCCCGGCCCGCCCGTCGATGCGAAATTCGACGAAATCACCCACCGAGACCTGTTGGAGCGCGGTTATCCACAAGAAATCGGGGAGAGCGCGCGCTACCTCATCCAACACGTGCGGCCACACGTAACGGCCGGCATCGATCTCCTGGATGATGTCCACTTTTTGCGCTACGGAGTCCTGGCGAGCCTGGAGCGTGTTGTTGTTCTCGATCAGGTCGTGAAAATCAGTCGAGTCCTGGATCGCATCCTCCAGCGCCACGGCCAGTTCCGCGTCGCGATTGCTCAGGTCGGTATACCACCAACCGACAAGTAGGGTCGAAGCAAGGCCAACAACGACAGCCCCGATGATGAACGGGTCCGCGGGGATAGCCTTCAGGTCGGGTATGCCGATTCTGAATCCACGACCCTTCCCGGCTCGCTTCTTTCCGCCTGGCAGCAGGTTGACTTCGATCAAGGCTCGACTCTCCCCCGGCTAGGTCGCCCTCAGCGCAAGGCCGAGAGGTAGAAGGAGCATAGGTGCGGCTTCCTCGAGGATTACGTTCCCGCCTAGGTCCTCTCGAACAGGGACTCGCTCGAAGGGATTCACCACTTGAGTTTCGACGCTCATCCTGCGCCCGAGCGCGTCCGACATTCCGGGGATCCTAGCGCCGCCCCCGCTGAGGAAGATCTGTCCAAGGCCCGCGCCGGACTGCCTCGTCATGAGGAAGGCCGAAGCCCGTTCGATTCCCACGGCCACCTCGTCGGCCGAGGATTCCACAAGCTGCGGCATTTCGGCGAGCTCTTCGCGACCCTGAACGATGTCCTCGGCCTGTTCGGCAGTGAGGCCCCGCTCACGCTGAAGATCCTCGCGAACGCGACGCGATCCGAACGGGATATCCCTCGTCAGAATCGGCGTCCCGTCCTCCAGGATGTTCACGTTGGTGGTCTCGTGGCCTACGTTCACCAAGGCTACGATACCGTCCATGGCTTCGGGATAGTTGTATTCGAAGGCATTGTGCAACGCGAACGCGTCCACATCGATCACGCAGGGTGAAACGCCCGCATCCAAAAGCAGACTCACCTTGTTGTCCACCAACTCGCGCTTTGCCGCTACCAGCAGGACCTCCATCTGAAGGCCCTCCGCGAGCGGATCCAGAATCTGGAAGTCGAGCTCCACGCTCTTGATGTCGAACGGAACGTGCTGCTCGGCCTCCCACCGAATCACCTCACGAGCATCCGACTCCTTCATGCGGTCCATTTCGATCGGCTTG
Source organism: Gemmatimonadota bacterium (assembly GCA_036986155.1). Taxonomy (GTDB): domain Bacteria; phylum Gemmatimonadota; class Gemmatimonadetes; order Longimicrobiales; family Gaopeijiaceae; genus JACZXQ01. Next base: position 16,662 of record BTRA01000014.1, read on the forward strand.
ATGATCACATCGTGGCCACCCACGGCGGTCACGACGTCTCGTCCCTTCAGCCCGGCTTCCTGGATCAGGCCACCGATCGTGTCGGAGACCAGGCCGGGATCCATGATCTCGCCCTCGACGATCGCATCGGCCACGAGAGGACGCATGGCGACCTGGACCACCTCGGGCTGCTCTCCCGAGTGGTCGATCTCCACGAGCTTGACGAAGCCACTTCCAACGTCGAGCCCTACCGACCTTCGCTTGTTTCCAAAAAGGCCCATTCAGACCTCTCGCATCGGAGCCATAGGAACATATTTTTACCTGAATATCAAAACCAGGTTATAACCCTAAGTCCAGGCTTGTCAAGAGAAATCTACCTTGTCTGTCGACGCGTTTATTTATAAACATTTGATAGAACGCTACCGGTAAACATCGTATTCTCGGACCCAAAGATTACTGCCTTCGCCGACCCGAGGAGCATGGCCTGGCTTCGACACTCGACTTCGGAGTCCCCGATATCCCCCGCCAGATCCGTGCCAAGTGTGCAACCCCTCGCGATTACACGAGACTCCGCATAAAACGGTCATTTGGGGGGGAAATCGTTTCCCTTTCCGGCACGGATTCCCGCAGGAGCGGGCCGTACTTCAGTTGGCGGGCCCCAAGGGGCTCACCCACGCCCCGTCCGGGATCGCAACGGGGCGACGGAGCGCAGCGAGGCGCCCGAGAGCGGCCAGGACCGCACAGCCGGATCCAACGATTCGCGCCGAGTCCGAAAGTGAGACAGATCCGCCAGCACGCACGAGTCCGTCGATTCGTGCCCCTTGGGCAAGAGTCAGATCACCCGCGACGAGGACGACGCCGGCAAACCGGCTCGCACCCTCCAAGCGTAAGCTTCCATCAACTACCAGGACTCCCTGTCCACCGCCATCCACCAAGGTCAAATCATCGGAGGCGGTAACCAGTACATAGTGGTCGCGGCAGCCACCCCTCCTCGAGGGATCGCCCCAGTTGGTGGCGAGCTCGATGCGGCACACTGCGGCGAATTCGAGAGGACGGGGAGTGATCACGCCCGGCGGTATCCTACGCGAGCGGTCCGCGAGTACGGCCCAGTCAAGCAGTCCCAACGGTGGGACCGCGCCGGAATCCACCACGAGGACCGCCCATGGCTCGAGCCTCCCAGCCGGCACCGCCACCGCCACCGACTCGGCGAAAGGGGCACAATCTTCTCCGGTCCAGTCCAGCGGGGGGCGATTCAGGTCGGTGCCGACAACGGCGGCGGCAGCCGACGTGCCCAAGGGGCCCCCCGACGTCACGACAGCCTCGGCAGCGGCGAGGCGACGGACCGGAGCGAGCCTCCACGCCAGCCGGCCAACTCGGTACGTCCCGGTGTGTGCCACGTGTGCCCCGGTCCCTTCCCACAATGCCAACTCAGAATCGATCGCCGTCACGGACACCTGGAAGCGCCCAAACGGGCCAAGAAGGCCTTGGCGGACTGATCGCGGACGCCATAGTGGTTCTGCGGCCGACCACATAGAGGAGTCTGCCATGGCTTGAACCACACCGCCCTCCGCACTCAATCGGGCTATGAGGAGGGCCCGGGACACGATCGAGACATCGAGTTGTGCTTGAGCCAGCACCAGAGCGCCGTGCCCGAGGAGCGTGACGGCGACGATCACGAGGAGCAGGGCTGGAAGGAGCGCCCCGCGCCGCCGCTCCTCACTCCCTTGCACGCTCTCGCGGCCACAATGTTCGGGGGCCGTCAGATTCGCCGGGCGCCGGTGTCTCCGTAGCAAGCTCGAGGGCCAGGCCACCCGTCAACCCCGGCCCCAGGTGGCTGCGCTCCGCCACCAGCACGTTGGGTGTAAGCGGTTGGCGGCCACCGCGGCCCCTCCTGTACCGAAACGCGCCACCGGACAGGTGATAACTTCCCGTCTCGAAAACGCGGGCCACCACAGCTCCAGAAGCCGGCGGATTCAGCGTCCAGAGTTCAACGGTCTCGAATGGAGCGTCCGGGCAGGTGAGCGGAGTTCGGGCTCGTGCGATCAGGTCGACCGCCTGCCAGCGACCGTTCGCACCGAGGACCAACACCGAGTCCTTCCGGGAATCGGGGAGGCGACTACCCCGGTAACGGGCCAGGACGCGGTTCGGCAGCCCGGAAGGACACATGAACGCGAGCCCGCGAAATACGCGGAGCCGCACGCTGTCACCGCCGGGGGCCCACCAATCCCTCCCCTCGGCCCCACGCCGTAGCTCCTCTCCCAGAACGATTCGGGTCACGCGCCTCGCCAAGAGCCCGTCGGCCCGCGCAAGGAGGCGGTTGGCCGAGCGCCGTTGGGCGGACAGAAGACCGAATGCCGAGAGCAGGATCCCCGCCCCGAGCGACAAGGCCAGCAAAGCCTCGACCGCCGAGGTCCCACGGTGGCTCATCGGCGGATGGGTGGTGACCGCTTCACTACGGCCACCTCGAGAAGGCGCTTCGCCCTGCCGTCCTCCACCCACACGAGGACGCTTCCATCGCCTCCTGGCCAAGGCTCCCAGCCCACGCGGCCCGCGTCCAGGTCGATCGAACCCTGCCCCATGTACCCGAACCGGCTGAGGGAGTCGGCCACCGACTCTGCCACCGCTACCGCCCACTCGAGACGAACCGCTCGGTCCAGCAGGTTGTGAGCGACTCCGATCTGGCCGGCCACAGCCAGTAATCCAACTTGGAGCATGACCAGCGCCACGAGCACCTCGACGAGGGTGAAGCCGCCCCCACCGCCCGTCCCGACCGTGCAGAGGCAGCGCCCGTCCCGTAGCCTCACCAACGCCGGACCCGCCCATAGGCCGATACGACGATTCCCGCCCGGGCCGACCCGCGCGACAATCCGACGGTCTGACCGGCGAGTTCTCCGATCCCGAGAGAGTTGAAGCGCAGCCGGGCCTGGGGCTTACCCCTGACCAAATCCATCACAACGCCGAGCGCCGTGAGCGAGAGCGTGTCCCTGACCTCACCCCCCGCTTCGAGCGAGGCCCCCGCTGGGTCTACCTCGAGGGTCAGGGTCGCCCCACCGTGCACCACCGCCAAGGCCTGCGTCCGAACAATGAGGCCTATGAGGCTTTCTCGCGCGGACCGCACAATCAAACGCTCTTGTGCGCGCCGATATGCGGGCGCCAACACCGTGAATCCGGCGACGACGATCGTAAGAACGAAGACCAGTTCCAGGAGGGTATATCCCAATCGCATGAACCAACGTCACCGCTGGCGCCGGGCGTCGGAATGTCGGGTTGGGAAAACCGGCTGCGGCCCGCCTAGTCCAAGCCGTAGTCCAGAATCTTGTAGCGAAGAGCCCGCGCCGACAGTTCCAGGAGCTCAGCCGCCTTGGTGCGGTTTCCACCGGTGCGTTCGAGTGCCCTCTGGATGAGCTTTCGCTCCAGCGCCGCAGAGTGTTTCTTGACCGAAAGATCGTCGGCCGTCAATTCGAGGTCGTCGCCGGCCGCCATCGAGAACCTGACCTGATCGGGAAGTTCATCGGCAGCCAACTCATCACCATCGGCCAGAAGCATGGCCTGCTCCAAAACGTTCTCGAGCTCCCGGATGTTGCCCGGCCAGGAGTAGTTGAGCAGCACGTCGACCGCGTCCGGGTGGACCTTTTTCACCTCGAGTCCCAGGCGCCCGGAATGCCGCTCGATGAAGTAGTGAACGAGATCCGGAAGCTCCTCACGACGCTCCTTGAGTGGGGGGAGGTGAATCGGGACGACGGCAAGCCGATAGTAAAGGTCCTCGCGGAAGGCGCCCTCCTTCACCAGCGCGGAAAGGTTCCGATTGGTCGCGGAGATGATCCGGACATTTACCTCAGTGCTCACGGTCCCCCCGACGGGCCGGATTTCTCCGTCCTGTAGGGCCCGCAGGAGCTTCACCTGGAGCGGCTGCGGAAGCTCCCCGACCTCATCGAGAAACAGCGTGCCGCCGTCCGCTGCCTCGAAAAGGCCCTGCTTTTCGCTATCCGCGCCAGTGAAAGCGCCCTTCACGTAGCCGAAGAACTCAGACTCCAAAAGCATCTCGGGGATGGCCCCGCAATTCACGGCCACGAAGGGGCGATCTGCACGCGCGCTCTCTCGATGGATCAAGCGCGCGACTAGCTCCTTGCCCGTCCCACTCGCTCCGGTGATGAGGACCGGCGAAGGGTGCGGAGCCACCTTGGTGGCCACCTCGATGGCTTTCACCATCTCGGGAGAGCGCACGATGATCTCCCCGAATCGGCGATCCGCTCGAACCTCCGCCCTCAACCGGCCCACCTCCCGCCTCAGGCTTTCCCTCTCTTCGGCCTTACGAAGGGTGAGAAGCACCTCATTCGCACCGAACGGCTTGGGCAGGTAGTCGTATGCGCCCTTGGACATCGCATCGACGGCAAGGTCCATGCTACCATACGCCGTCATGATGATAACCAGGGCCTCTCCGCCCGCTTCACCGTACCGTTGGACGAACTCGAGGCCGTCCACCTTCGGCATTCGGATGTCGCACATGATCATGTCTGGCCGGACTGCTTCAGCTGTTGCGAGACCCTTTGCACCGTCTTCCGCCGACACCACCTGATAGCCCGCATCGGTCAGAATGAGTGAGAGAGATTTTCTCAGCCCGGGATCGTCGTCGATGATCAGGATCTTCACACTCTGCCCTCCACTTGGCCCGCGTTCTCGATGACAGACTGCTCCTCCTGGTCCGCTATGGCGGGGAAGCTCACCGCAAAGGCGGCGCCACCCCCCGGGCGGTTCGTAACATCGATCCGCCCGCCCATGCCCTCCACCAGTTGCGCGGAGATGAAAAGTCCAAGCCCGGTACCCGTTCCGGGAGCCTTGGTAGTAAAGAACGGATCGAATACGTACTCGAGATTCTCGGGGTCGATTCCCGGTCCTTCGTCGGCGACTGTGATGACGACCAACTCCTCAGCCGTCTGCAAAGCGCCCACTTCGAGCCCGTGCTCATCCCGAGCGACCCTTCGACGGTGAAGGTAGTTGATCCCGGGCGGATCGTCTTCCCTTCGGGCGAGCAGGAAGGTCCCCGGTCCAACTTTCGTGTCGGCGGTCACCTCGATCTTGCCTGGACCGTTCTCACCACCCGCCTGAATGGCGTTGAGCAGCAGGTTGACCAACACCTGCTCCAACCTATGCCGGTTCATGTAGACCCTGGGAAGGGTGTCCGCCAACCGCCATTCATGCTCGATACCGGCGAGCTGGCCTTGGCTGACGAGGAAATCTCGCACGTGCTCCACCACCTCTCCAGGCGACAGCAGCTCCACCCCCTGCTCAGCCGGGCGAGCATAGTCCAGCAGGCCCCGTACGATGCGGTCGATTCGCTGGGCCTCCTCTCGGATGAAGGTGAGCAACTCCGTGTCTCCCTGACTGGCCTCCAGGCGACTCTCGACAACGTCGACGTATCCCATGATGGCCCCTAGAGGGTTTCCGACCTCATGGGCGATACCGGCCGCGAGGGTGCCGACCGACGCTAGGCGCGCCGACTGAACCGCCTGGTGGCGCGCCTCGACAAGCTCCCTGTTGGTCGCCTCGAGTGAGCTCACGTTGTGGGCGAGCACCTCCTGGTCCGCGATGAGGCGGTCAGCCATCAGATTGACGCTGTCGCTTATCTCGCTCAGCTCGAGGCTGTCGGGGGCCTCGATACGGTGATGGTACTCGCCGCCAGCGATACGCCTGATACCGTTCACGAGCTTGCTCACGGGAGCGAGGAGACGGCGGTTGAGCACCCAGCCGCCGAACACCATGACCACGAGGAGTTGTGCCACGGACAGGAGCAAGATGAGGAGCGTGATCTGCCCGGACGACGGGAGGCGCGGGAGGATCACAACGAGGGCGATCCCCATGAGGATAGTAGCCTCACCGAACAGGAGGCCGAATGAAAGCAGGAGTTCTCGTCTGAGTGGTGTGGGGCCGTCCATGAACCGTTTGGTGCGCACTAGTCGTGCCGCCGAACGCGGCACAGCGAAGGTACGGCCTGAGGGTACCTCTTCGCTACATGGTGCACATCACCTGGCTTGGCAGTGAGGCCGGCGCGCCACCGGCCGGGGCGGCATCGCCATGGTAGATACCGCACGACTCGCCCGGCAATCCGAAGTGGGTGGCCGTCCCCGCCCAGCCCGTTCCGGTCGCCTCGTTGATGGTGATGACCACGCCCTCCGATTGACTATGATTGGCATCTGAGAGCTGCGACGCATACACGTAGGCCTCGTCGTAATAGATGTCCTGCTGGGTGGCCAGGTTCTTGAGATCGGTCTTCATGGCCGCGAGGTACGCCTTCTCGCGCGTCGACGAAAACTTCGGAATCGCGATGGAGGCTAGAATCCCGATGATCACGATCACGATCATCAACTCGATCAGAGTGAAGCCTCGGACTTTCTGCTCTGCCATTTAGCACCACCTCTGTAGGGCTGATCCACATTGTCCAGAATCTAAGCGGGCGCGGCCCAACAGTCGGACCGCGCCCACTCGCAGACCGTTCTCCATTCTGGAGGAAAGTCCGAGATTCCGCTACTGAGTGCAGGCGATTTCGCCCACGGATCCAGGCTTGACCGGCGCCGTTGGCGCCGTACCATTGCCGTAGTAGATCGCACAGCCTTCGCCCGCGCCCAAAGCCGCGTGGGTCACCGACGCGGACCACCCGTCCGTACCCGGCGTGATCGATGCGTTCACCCCCTGCGAGGTCACGAAGGTGAGCAGAGCGGTGCTGGAAGTGTAGGCGTACGTGTCCGAGTAATAGATCTCCTGCTGGCTAGCCAGGTTCTTGAGATCGGACTTCATTGCCGCAAAATACGCCTTCTCACGCGTAGCGGAGAACTTCGGAATGGCGATAGCCGCCAGGATTCCGATAATCACCACTACGATGAGCAACTCAATGAGGGTGAAACCCTTCTTGTCCCGCATCTTGTATCTCCTGCTGATGTGATTGCACTGGGACGCCCAAACGCTGATGGAAAAATGCAAGCTTGGGTCCAAACTGTCCATGATCTCGTTAACTCTATATGCTACAACCAGATAGCTCGGTTCGGGGGGAGCTTGTCATCTCCTGATTGGCCCTCAAAAGTCTTGGATTATGCAATCCACTCGCATTTTTCACCGCCCGACGTACCGAGCCGCGAGACTGTCGATTTGGCGCACTCCGATCTTTGGGACCTCACGCGTGCGTGCCGTATCCAGCGCCATCAGTGCCTGCGCCGTGTCTCCGGCGGAAGCGTAGCCCACGGCCAGCCAGACCCACTGCATCCATTGATCCCCCTCTCCGGCTTCGATGGTCTTGAGCCGCGCTTCGACGTATTCGGGCCAGCGCTCGAGGGAAGCAAGCGCCTCGGCCAAGAGATGGTTGGAGACGCCGTCCTCCCCCACGGAGAACTCGACCGCCACACGGGCTGCCGTTTCGGCCTCCTCGAATCTCCCCTGGTTCAGATAGATCTGAGCTAGGAGTCTCGGCGCTACCCCCCGGGTAGGACGGTCGCGCCAGGCCTGTTCCAAGAGGACGGTAGCTGTCCTTGTTTGGCCGGCGATTTCCAACCTCCGACCCACTTCAACCAGCAGTGGATAGGCGCCGTTCAACAGGCTGATCGCTGCGCTGTACGCCTTCAACGCCGCAGCCGTGTCGCCCACGATGAACTGGGCGTCACCCAACAGCCACTGGGCCCTCCCAGACTCGGGATGCTCGCGTAGCAGTGTATTGAACACAGTGATGTTGTCACGCCAGGCCGCATTACGCGTGAAGGTGCGCCCGCCCATTAGAATCACGGCAACCACCACACTTATGACGGCCAGCCGGGGCCGATCCCGATACCACGCCCGCGCGGTCCACGCCACCGCGACGGCGAAACCGATAGATGGCAAGTAAAACGTCCGCTCGGCCATCAGGACACCGGATAAGAACACAACGTTTGACACGGGCGAGATCGTGACTACGAACCAAAGGATGCCGAACGAGAGCGTGCGGGCGGTGGACCGATAGGGGGAAAGCGTCGGTTGCCGGGCCAACGCGAGCGCGACGCCCAGCGTAGTAAGGACGAGACCTACGCCCAACAGGTTGCTCGCATCCCAGCCGTACGAGAGGGGAATCACGGCGGGCGAATAGTCGACGCTGAGGTCAGCCGGGAAAAACAGCAGCCGGAAATAGTGCGGCCATGTCGAGGCGACCGTCCAAATACGCGGTACACGATTCTCTAGGAGGGCCGCTCCAAGGGGACCGAACGGGCTCGCGACGCGGCCCAGGACCAAGATGCGACTGTAGAGGACGAGCCCGGTAACCAAAACCATTCCACCGTAGAGCGCCCCCCGCGAATAGAAATAGGCCAGTGCCCGTCGAGCCGGGCGGTCACGGCGTACCACATCCAGCAGGAACAACACCCCGGGCAGAGTGACCGCGCTCTCCTTCGTGAGAAAAGCGATGGCGAAGAGGCCGAGGATTACGAGAGTGTCCCTCACGCCCAGGGTGTCGCGGGCCCGCAGAAACACAAAACACGCCAACAGAAACACGAGCGTCGAAAACAACTCTGCCAGCCCCACGACGTTGGCCACAGCCTCGACGTGAACGGGATGCACCGCGAAGATCGCGCCGGCGACGAATGCGGTGCCCAACGGTACCAATTGTGCAAGGACCACCACGCCGAGCATGGTCACCGCCACATGCAACAGCACGTTCAAGAGGTGAAACGGCATTGGTCGCTCCCCCCACACCGCCAGCTGCAGCGCAAACAGTCCCGTGGTTACCGGACGCCAGAGTCCCAACTCGCGGCCGTACTCGTTCGGCCAATACGGCTCCACGAGCGTACCGGGGAGCTTCGAGAGGTCGTGGAGACCCTCATTCTCGACGATGATCGGTCGATCGTCGTACGCGAAGTCGTTCAACAGGGTGTTGACATTCACGGCCGCGGCCAAGACGCCCACAATGGCCAAGGCCACGCGGAGGGAGCGAAAGGGGGATGGCCAGCTGCCGGGGATCATCGAGCTGTATCCAAGAGCTGCTTCGTTCCCCGAGGGGCAGCTCCGAAGGAAGGGCCGACCTCCGTTGCACCGCCAAGAGCGGAGACCTGCGCCCCCGCGCGCGCGGCGGCGCCCGGCTGCCCGTTGGCTTCGAAGAGCAGGGCCAACCGACCCCAATCATTCGAGGACTCGGGGTCGACGGCCAGCGCAGCCTGGCGAGCGCGAATCGCAGCCGGAAGGTCGCCCTTCAGGATGTAACTCTCGGAAACGAGGGCCCAGAGCTCCCGATCGCGGCCGGCCCGCTCCAGCCCCCGCAATGCGACTGAATGAGCTTCGCGGCCACGGCCCTGCAGAATCAGGTGGCGGGTCAGCAGTTGCCAGGCCGCTGTCTGGCGTGGGTAGGCCCGGACCGCCTCTACCAGCAGGGTTTCCGCACGCTCCCATTGCTCACGGCCGCCATAGAAGTCGGCCACCTCCACCAGGAGCGGATAGTTGAACGGGGCCAACTCCAGGGCTCCCTCGTAGACGTCGGCGGCCGCTTCAAGATTCCCGGTGCGCACGAGCCCATTGGCCCTTGCCCGCAGCGCCAGGTGGGAATTCGGGTGGTCGCGGGCCAGCGTCTCAACGACGGTGAAGGTGTTCAGCCAGGAGGGATTGCGCAGGACGGTGCGGACCAGGAAGGCAGTCCCGACAACCATGATCGCGACCAGGCCCAGCACCCGAGTCCCCTTCCCCCGTTCAGCAACGGCCGCCGTCGCACCAGCGACGGCCAATGAGAGGCCAACGGAGGGAAGATAGAGAGTGCGTTCGGCCAGCAACGTACCCGTCGATATGAGGAGGTTCGAGACTGGGAGAATGGTTACCATGAACCACAAGATGCCCAGCGCGATGAATGGCCGCGTCCTGATCAGCACCACGACTCCGACGAGAAGAGCCACCAGAGTGAGGAGGCCGCCGAACACCTCGGCATCGAATGTGACCGCCGGGTAGAGGACGCCAGGCGCGTAGTCGACGGCGAGTTCAAGGGGGAAAAACATGAGACGGGCGTATTGACTCCACATCGTAATGGCCGTGAGCAGTCTCTCGCCCGTGGTCAGGCCGGCCAACACGGCCGCTGGGATTTCACCGGCCACCGACCCGAGCACCAGGAAGCGCACGCCCATGTACGCCGCGAGCACCGCCGCCGTGAGGGCCAACAACGGCAGCTCATCCAGCAACCGCCTGAGGAGAGGCGTCCCGTCCGCTCTGAACAGAGTCAGAAGGATCAGAACGCCTGGCAGCGTGGCTCCCATCTCCTTCGAGCCCAACGCCAGCGCATACAGGAGCGCCACCCCCATCAGGCGTGCTACGCGGAGGCCACCGCCCCGCCACCGAGCCCCTCGCCAAAAGAGTAGACAGGCCGCGAGGTAGAAAACGGCCGTGTAGAGCTCGGCACGCCCGACCACGTTGGCGACAGCCTCCGCGTGAACAGGGTGCACCGCGAAGATCGAGGCACCGGCGAGCGCTCCACCGGTGGAGAAGAACTCGAGGAGCAGCATGAACACGAGCAGGCTGGCGACGCCGTGCAAGACGATGTTGACCGCGTGAAAGCCTACCGTGTCCCCCCCGAACAACTCCCACTCGGCCGCGTAGCTGGCCACGGTAACCGGCCGATAGAGTCCAGTGCCCTCCACCGCCATGGGCCAGTACGGCGTCGCCAGAGCCCCGCCGATGTCCGACTCCGTGACGACGGGATTGTCCTCGATGATGAGCACGTCGTCGAACGCGAAGCCGTTTCCGAGGGAGTTCCCGTAGGCTGCCAGAGCCAGAAGAACCACCAGGGCCCCCGCCCTGACGGGGGGTGGCACTTCTCCAAGCGTCATCGAGGCCACGGTCCCTGAGTCAACCGCCTCCGGAGCCCTCGTGCACACGGGAGGAATCCTCTTCCACGGCCTGGGGCGGTGCCAATTCCGCACGATCCGAGTGGGCCAGACGGCCATGGCTCCAGGGTTGCACCTCCGGCGCACGCCAAGGCCGCGCACGGGTGGCCCCCAAGTTGGAGGCCAGAATGTACCAGATGGCCGACACCCCATCCTTCCAGTTGATCTTCTTGCCCTCGGCGTACGATCTGCCGTGATAGCTGATCGGCAACTCGTAGATGCGCGCCCCCGCCTGGGCGAGCCTCGCTGTCACCTCAGGCTCGAACCCGAACCGGTTGGCCCTCAACGGGAGGCTCTTGAGAAGGTCAGCGGTGATGACCTTATAGCAGGTCTCCATGTCCGTAAGGTTGACGTCCGTGCACATGTTGCTCAACAGCGTGAGGAAGCGATTGCCAATGGAGTGCCAGAAGAAAAGGACGCGGTGAGGTCCTCCTAGGAAGCGGGAGCCGTAAACTGCGTCGGCCCTTCCGGCCAGGATAGGGCCCAGCAGGGTCGGCAGCTCGTGCGGGTCGTATTCCAAGTCGGCGTCCTGGATCGCGATGACGTCACCCGTCGCGCGTTCGAACCCAGCGCGGAGTGCGGCCCCCTTTCCCTTGTTGACCTCCTGAAAGACGAGCACGTCGATCAGTCCCTGGGCCTCGAGCCTCGTGAGCAGATCGCGAGTGCCATCGGTCGATCCATCGTCGACCACGATGATTTCCAGAGTGAGGGGCACTTCGCGTACCCGCATGAGCAACGCCTCGACCGTCTCGACTTCGTTGTACGCCGGGATCACCACCGAGAGCGTCACACGGTCCCATGGTAGGCTCTCGTCGTCCGCCCTCTCGAGCATCCTGCGAATATCTGGTACACGCATCGGGTAGGCACGCTTTCTGTTTGTGACCACGTCACTCATCGATGTCGTAGCGGTTCAGCTTGCGGTACAAGGTGGAGGGATCGATTCCAAGCACCTCGGCGGCCCGGGTCTTGTTGCCTCCCTCGGCGTTGAGCACCCACTGGATGTACGCCCGCTCGATCACCTCCATGGAGGGATTCGCCTGGGACTGATCATTGACCAGGGCCGGTGGTGGCGCCTCCTTGACCCGCTCCGGTAGGTGCACGGGTTCGATGACACCACCCTTGGTCATGATGGCTGCCCTTTCGAGGGCGTTCTGCAGCTCGCGCACGTTGCCGGGCCAGTCGTACTCGACCAACACTTCCAACGTCTCCGGCGAGCACGGCTCGACCTCACCCAAGTCGCCATTCGTCGGCAGTTTCTCGACGAAGTGCTGAGCTAGCAACGCAATGTCTTCCCGACGCTCTCGCAAGGGGGGCAGGTGGAGCCCGATCACGTTCAGGCGGTAGTACAGGTCGCTCCGGAACGCACCCCGGCGAATCTCTTCCTCCAAGTCACGGTTGGTGGCCGCGATGACGCGCACGTCTATCGGCACCACCTCGGTGGACCCCACGGGGATGACCTCACGCTCTTGCAGCGCCCGGAGGAGCTTCACCTGCGTGGCGGGACTCATTTCCGCGATCTCATCAAGGAAGAACGTGCCCCCGGAAGCTACAACCAGAAGTCCCTCTTTGTCCTTCTCTGCACCCGTGAAGGAGCCCTTGATGTGGCCGAAAAGTTCACTCTCGAGCAAGCCTTCCGGGAGTGCGCCGCAGTTGATCGAAAGGAACGTGGAATCCGCCCGGTCGGAGAGGTCGTGGATGTAGCGGGCCACAACCTCCTTGCCCGTCCCACTTTCCCCGGTGAGGAGCACGGTCGAGTCGGTGGGGGCCACCATCTCGGCAAGCTTCAGCACCTCGACGAACGTGCGACTCTTACCGACGGGCCGTACCTCCGTACCCAACCGCTGACGGCGAATCTCCTTCTTGAGCGCCTTGTTCTCCACCTTGAGCCTCCGCGCCTCGGCGGCACGCCGGCAGATGGCCAACAGTTCGTCATTCGCGAAGGGCTTCTGCAGGTAGTAGTACGCACCCTCGTTGACCGCACGCACCGCGGACTGAAGCGAGGCTTGCGCCGTCATGAGGATCACTGCCATCGCCGGATCGAAGTCCCGGGCCGCGGCGAGCACGTCCAACCCGCTCGCCCCGGGCATGCGGATATCCGTTAGGACAATGTCCGGACATAGGTCTGAAAGGCACGCCAACGCCTCCTTGCCGCTCTTGGCCGCGTGCACGTCGTAGCCTTCGCCCTTGAACAGGATTCTGAGCGAGTCCAGGATGCCGGTCTCGTCGTCGACGAGAAGAATCTTGACCGCGTCCGCGCTCACGTCGCCGACCTTTCGTGCCGGCTCGCCAGGGCGGGGTCACCCGGAAGGTAGATGATGAAGTGCGCGCCACCCTCGGGCGCTTTTTCGACGAAAAGCGCCCCACCGTGCGCTTCGACCGCCCGGTGAACCACCGAGAGGCCCAATCCATTTCCTCCGGGCCGGGTGGTGAAGAACGGATCGAAGATTCTGGCCTCCGCGTCCGGTGCGATGCCAGGGCCGGTGTCGCGAACGCTCAAGCGGACCGGGTTGGCGACGTCGGTGCCACGCGGCCGCCAAGCACCGGAGCAGTCCTCCACTTCTACCACAACCCGCCCGTTCTCTCCCGCGAACTGCACAGCGTTCAAGACGAGGTTGAAGACCAGGCGATGCAATAGGTCGGCATCCCCAGGCACGAATACCCCCTCGTCCACGCCGTCGGTCTGAATCTCGACACCGCTGCACGAATCCGGATGCTGCTGGACCAGCGAGATGCTGTCTCGCGCGAGCCTGGTCAGGTCCAGATCAGCTTGAGAGTTGATGCGCAACGCCGAGAACTCGAGGAACTCCGAGAGTAGGCGGCTAAGCCGATCGGACTCTCCCACCACCAACTGCTGGAGAAGCTGCTGGTCACTCTGCCCCAGTGTCGGATTGCCGATCTGCTCCACAGCGCTCCGAATCGAGGCGAGCGGATTCTTGATCTCGTGCGCAAGGGAAGCGCTGAGCTCGGCGACGGCCTCGAGGCGCTCGGTCCGCCGGTTGAGGATCTCGAGCCGCTCCAGATCCGTGATGTCCTGGAAAATCGCGGTCACGGACGGCGGCTCGTCCAACTCCTCGGTCCGCTCCAATACGGTCGTGCTGATTCCGAGCGTGACATCACCGCCTTCGCCCCTCGCTACCGTCTTGAACCGCGCCATCGGCCTCCGTTCTTTCATGGTCCGTCGCAGCACGGTCCCTAGCCCGGGAGCGACCGCCTCGACCGAGTCCAGCACCGGCAACCCTTCCCACTGCCGCCGGCTGAGCTGGAGCAGATCCTCGGCGGCCCGGTTCATGTACACCAGGCGCTCACCGCCGTCGATGGTGAGCACGCCGGTGCTGATGCTCGCCAGAATGTCGCCTGTGTCGAGTCTCAACCGCTGAAGTTCGGAGCGTACGGCGCCCAGCGCCACGCCCGCGCGCTGCAGGCGGTCTCCGAGCCATCCAGTCAACAGGGCGACGACTGTGAATAGCCCGATCTGTAAGGGAACCGTACCGGTGAGGCCTTCCGGGTTGCCGTAAACGATTCCGGCGAAGTACGTGATAGACGCCAACGCGCCGATCAGAACGCCTCCCGGGAGCGGCAATAGGAGCGCGCCCTCCGTGATCACGAGAATGTAGAGGGGTACGAACCCGGGGTCGCCCGTATCCAACGGAGTGGCCACGTAGATGATCGTCGTGACGAGCACCACATCGAAGATCACGTGCCCGTAGAGGAAGTTCTGCCCCGCCTCGCGGTCGCGGAAATGAGTATGCCACAGCGACACCGCAGTCATGCCCAAGGCCGCCAGGAACATCAGCGTGGTGATGCGCGTGGCCGATGGCGCCGCATCTTCCCAAACCACGAAAACGCCCACCAAGATTCCCGCCATGAGCGTCATCCGGCCTACGTAAAGCCATCTCAGTAGGTCCCGCTGACTGAAGTCGAGTGCGCGTTTGGGCGTGGTCGGACTCAGTGGGGAACTCCTGCGAAAGAGATGGGTCGGCGGGTAGGCAAGGCGCCCGGCCGGAGAGCACTTCAAAATTAGGCCAACCCCTCGCATAGTGCAACAATCAAGATTGGCAATTTGCAAGATGCCGGCCCGGTGGCACACCGCACCATGCTCCCTATATTCGACGCCATGACCTCCGAAAAAGCCAAGCTACTCGCGGTGGCACGCGGGGACCGACCCGCCGACCTCATCCTTGCGAATGGCAGGGTCGTCAACGTGTTCACGGGGGACATCGAGAGTCTCGACGTCGCCGTATTCGGACCGTGGATCGCCGGTCTCGGCGAGGGTTACGAGGCGATCAGAGTCGTAGATCTGGAGCGCGCCTTCGTAGTGCCTGGACTCATCGACGCACACGTGCATATCGAGTCCAGCCTCGCCACACCACCCGAGTTCGCACGGGCCGTCGTACCTCGAGGAACCACCACCGTCGTGTGCGACCCACATGAAATCGCCAACGTGCACGGGCTCGATGGCATGAGCTTCATGCTCGAGGCCAGCGAGGGATTACCGCTCTCGGTGTTCGTCATGGCCAGCTCGTGCGTCCCGGCGACGCATCTCAGTACCGCCGGTGCCGTCCTCGAGTCCGAAGCACTGGCCGGACTGCTGGAACACCCGAGAGTCCTCGGTCTCGCTGAACTCATGAATTTTCCGGGCGCGATCCATGGTGATCCCGGAATCCTCGCCAAGCTCGACCTGTTCGCGGGACGGGTCGTGGACGGCCATGCACCCGGAGTCTCCGGAAGGGAGCTCAACGCGTACGTAGCGGCCGGGGCCCACTCCGACCATGAATGCACAACCGCCGAGGAGGCCACCGAGAAGCTCCGCCGCGGGTTGCACCTGTTCTTCCGCGAAGCGTCCAACGCCAAGAACCTGAAGGCGTTGCTGCCTGCCTTGAGCGCAGCGAACCGGCGACGTGTCTCCCTGTGTACCGACGACCGGCAACCAACCGACCTGCTCGCAGAGGGAGGCATCGATGCGATGCTACGCACGCTGATCGCCGAAGGGGTGGATCCGATCGACGCGATTACCATGGCGACCCTCAACCCGGCTGAGTATTTCGGGCTGCTCGACCGGGGGGCCATCGCGCCGGGACGGCGGGCCGACCTACTGGTGGTGGGAGACCTCGATCGCCTGGACATTCGTGAGGTCTACGCCGGGGGAGAACTCGTGGCGTCGGACGGGTCCCCCCGGTGGGAGCGCCGGCCCCCTCCGCCTCCACCTCATCCCTCCATGGCGGTGGATTGGGAAAAAGTGGATCTCACGATACCGGCTAGAGAAGGTGCGACTCGAGTGATCCGTGCCATCCCAAATCAGATCGTAACCGGTTCGGAAGTCGCCGCTCCGCTAGTGGTCCATGGCGCCGTAGTCGCCGACCCCTCTCGCGACCTCCTCAAGATCGCGGTAATCGAAAGGCACACTGCTAGTGGACGGGTGGGTCTCGGGCTGGTCACCGGGATCGGCCTCGAGCGAGGGGCCATAGCGGGCACGGTCGCGCACGATCATCACAATATCATAGTGATAGGGGCAGACGATACGTCCATGATGACCGCGGTACTCTGTGTGGCGGGCCTGGGCGGCGGACTTGCCGTAGCGGAGGCAGAGGCCGTGCTCTCCTCGCTTGCACTCCCCGTCGCTGGGCTCATGTCGGCCGAGCCCATCGAGACGATTCGCGACGGCCTCGATCAGGTTGTCGAGGCGGCGCGGTCTCTCGGGTCTGCGTTACACGACCCCTTCATGGCGATGTCGTTCTTGGGCTTGGAGGTCATTCCAACCCTCAAGATCACCGACCTGGGCCTTGTGGACGTCGAGCGGTTCGAGCCGGTGGACCTCTGGCTTACTTCGGACGTGGAATCACCTTGATCTCGCCGAGCAGTGTATAGGCGGCGCCCCAGAGACGCCCAATCGGACGGAGACTCTCAGGGTCCACGTACTCGGTACCCTCGATCACATCGAGCGCCCGATCGACGTGGATGGCTACGACCTCGCCGATGAAGAGGCCACCAGCGTCACCGATCGCCACTTCCTGAACGCATCGGCACTCGAGCACGGCTGGGCAGTCGGCAACGTACGGCGCGTTTACTACGCTCGCCGTCTGCATGGGCAACCCCGCAAGCGCGAACTCGTCTACGCTCGGCCCCACTTCCGCGGAGGTCTGGTTCATCGCTTCCAGGTGGCACTCGGTGACTACGTTTGCGCAGAACTCCCCGCCGCTCCGGATGTTCACCAACGTGTCCTTGCACTCGCTGTGTCGCGCGCCGACCGACACCGAAACGAGCATCGGCGTAGCCGATACTGCCGAGAAGAAGCTGAAAGGTGCCAGGTTGGGTGTACCGGCGCGACCGAACGTGGATATCCATCCGATGGGCCGTGGCACTACGAGCGAGGTGATGAGCTGGTAACGTTCCTGCTTGCCAACCGTTTCTGGATGGATGATGCGGTGGTTCAAGGATGGAAGCCGACTCTCCCGCACGTCATCGCGCTGGTACGGTGAGAACCTGCCCCCGGTAGATCCGGCTTCCCGTGAGGCCGTTGGTCGTCTGCAGCTTGACGACGGTGGTGCCGTGGCGCCTAGCGATCGTCCACAGCGAATCGCCAGATCGCACCGTGTATCGTGACTTGGCCCGGCGCTCCCTGTCGCGTGCGACCAACCGCTCCACGTACTTGCCGTACTGCCGTGGAAACACAGCCACATGATAGTGCGCTGGATAGCGCTCGCGCGTGGCCTCGACAACTCCAGACTTCTCCAACGAGATGAGGACACGCTCCAACCACGACCTGCATGCCCGGTTACTGCTCCGCCGAAGATCCACCGCCATTCCCGTGGGATGCACCGAGAATTCGGATGCGTTTCTCGGCTGCCGGTTCAGCGGTCGGGTCAGGCTCGTAACGACCAGTGTCTCTCCGCAGGCGTTCCGATACTGGTGGGAGAGGCGCTCGATGAACAAGGCCACCTCAGGCCGGGCGTAAGGGAAAGAGACGCCGTTGAGCTCGTAGTGCCGTCCGGAGCGGACACGAACCAAGTACCCACCGTTGACGAACCGCTGGACCTGCTTCGTGTCACGAAGGAAGGTGAAGTCATGCGACTGGGCCGTGCGGTACGCCCTATCGACAGAGCGTTCGGAGCCACCGAGCGACTGCGCCGAGGTGAGTGTCGGTAACATCAGAACCAGCATCCCCGCCCAGGCAGGAATCCACCTCGATCTTGTGGTTGCACACCTCAAATCGGCATCCCTTATACCAAGTATCCGGTTATTACGGGAAGCGAACATTCTATTTGTAAACAGATGTTCACGCAGACACAAGGATTGCCGAATCAGCGTGCCGTGAGGAAAAGCGTCGACCGACCCCGCAAGGCCGAGGCTGTTTAACCCCCGTACGTGTGGACCCAGCCCGCTCCGGCTTCCGCGAATTTGGCGGCGACGACATCCCAGTTCACCAGATTCCACCACGCCTCGAGGTAGTCCGGGCGCCGATTCTGGTAGTTCAAGTAGTAGGCGTGCTCCCAGACGTCCACACCGAGAATCGGAGTATGACCCATCATCAGGGGGCTATCCTGGTTCGGCGTCGAGAAGCAAGCCAGGTCGCCGAACGGGTTGACGCACAACCAGCCCCATCCCGAGCCGAACTGGGCTCCCGCAGTCGACGTGAACTTGGACTTGAAGGTCTCGAGCGAATCGAAGGCGCCGTCGATCGCGGCCGCCAAGTCGCCCGCCGGGGCGTCCGCACCACCTGGAGCCATGACCTCCCAAAACAGCTTGTGGTTGACGTAACCGCCGCCATTGTTTCGCACGGCTCCCTGAATTTCCTCGGGCAGCGGCCCCAGCGCCATGAGGAGTTGCTCGGCAGTGTAACCATGGAGCTCAGGGTGATTCTCGAGAGCCCCATTCAGCTTGTTCGTATAGCCCTGGTGGTGCTTGCCATGGTGGATCTCCATGGTGCGTGCATCGACATGGGGCTCGAGGGCATCATGATCGTAGCCTAGGTCGGGCAACTGAAACGGATGTGACATGGCGCGGCTCCTCTTCCTCGAATTCGAGGGTCGCTCGATAGCGGGGCCGCCCATCGGCCTGGGCGCCCCCCGGTCCGCCGTTCTCGGCGCCGTTGACGGATTCTATCGCCCACAGGACCACCTTCGCAATCGGGCCTGAAGGCACTATTTTCCGGCTCGAGCCGTGCCCTCTTTCTCAGGCAGAGAGTGACCAAAGAGCCGTGACTCGCACGCCGCACACCGGAGCGTCGGAATCTCCCGGACCGGACCCGAGGATCCTCTTGGTCGACTGCGACGCGTTTTACGTCCAAGTCGCCCGCCTCGAGGATCCTGAGGGCGTCGGCAACACACCCCTTCTCCTGGTGGGCGGCTCCGCAACCGGTCGAGGCGTGGTCACCTCGGCCTCCTA
The DNA here is from genome assembly GCA_036986155.1 of Gemmatimonadota bacterium. Classification (GTDB taxonomy): domain Bacteria; phylum Gemmatimonadota; class Gemmatimonadetes; order Longimicrobiales; family Gaopeijiaceae; genus JACZXQ01. Next base: position 35,894 of record BTRA01000014.1, read on the forward strand.
CCCAGCCCGAGAGTACGGTGTCCGTTCGGCGATGCCCACCGCCCAGGCGTTGCGGCTTTGTCCCGAAGCCACGGTGGTGCCGGTACCCCGTCATGCCTGCTTGCGCCGGAGCCACCACGTCCGAGAGGTCCTGGAGTGCCTGTCCCCGGTAGTGCAGGCGGCATCGATCGACGAGTTCTACCTAGACCTGGTGGGCACCGAGCGCCTGTTTGCCGACGAGACGTTTGAGAAAACCGCCCAGCGCATCCGCCAGACCGTGCTCGAGGAGACGCTCATTTCCGTATCTATTGGCGGGAGCACTCGCCGCATGATCGCCAAGCTGGCCGCGGGACTGGCGAAGCCGGGTGGAGTGCATGTGGTCGCGCCCGGCCGGGAGGCGGACTTCATGAGCAAGCTCGACCTTGCCGATATCCCGGGCATCGGACCTGCGATGGTGGAGTCGCTCAAGCGGCGGGGACTCGCCACGGTAGCCGACGCACTCGGTCTCCAGAAGGGCTGGCTCCAGAACTGGCTCGGCCACCAGCGAGGCGCGTGGCTGCATCAGCGCGTTCGCGGCATCGACCCAACGCCCGTCAGCCCCCACGAGCCGCGAAAGACGATCAGCTCGGAGCGGACCTTTTTTCGAGACATCGAGGACGACGACGAGTTGGAACGCCAACTCATGAAGCTG
>BTRA01000015.1:0-35173 GCA_036986155.1 Gemmatimonadota bacterium
CCCTGATGCGTGATCCCGGCGAGGCGGTTGCAGGTGTGCATGTGGTCACCACCGACGTTTGGGCGTCGATGGGCCAGGAGGACGAAGCCGCCGCCCGAGAGCGTGCGTTCAAGGGCTTCCAGGTCGATCAGGAACTGATGGGCCGGGCCGACTCGAGCGCCATTTTTCTGCATTGCCTCCCAGCCCACCGCGGCGAAGAAGTAACGACGGCAGTCATCGACGGCCCCGCCTCACGGGTCTTCGACGAAGCCGAGAACAGGCTTCACGCTCAAAAGGCGCTCCTTCTCTACCTGATGGGCGGAGGGACCGAGTCCGCCCCGGAGGCTTTATGAGTACCGATCCCCCGCTGAAACGCACCCCGATCTTCGAGGAGCACGTCGCCCTCGGTGGAAAGATGGTGCCGTTCGCGGGCTACGAACTTCCGGTCCAGTACCCCTCGGGAATCACCGCCGAGCACGCCGCCGTACGTAACTCGGTCGGCCTATTCGATGTCTCTCATATGGGGGAATTCGAGGTCGAGGGGCCGCAGGCGTTGGACTTGATCCAACACATTGGCGTGAATGACGCTTCCAACCTGGACATTCTTCAGGCGCAGTACTCGGCGATGTGCCGGGAGGACGGTGGCATTATCGACGACATGGTGGTGTATCGGTTCGCCGACCGCTTCATGCTGGTGGTGAACGGCGCGTGCCGGGCAAAGGATTGGGCGTGGCTGGAGCGGCACGCTGCTGGGTTCGACGTGGAGATCCGGGACCGATCCGATGACTTCGGCATGATTGCGGTTCAGGGCCCTGCGGCGCGGGTTCTTCTGGCCCCCCACACCGAGACGGACCTGGGGGCGATCGGATACTACCGCTGTAGTCACGGAGCGGTGGCTGGTGTTCCCAGCGTCATCAGTCGTACGGGCTACACCGGGGAGGACGGCTTCGAACTCTACGTGCCGTCCGCCGATGCGGCGGGACTTTGGCGCACCCTTCTGGATGGCGAAGGCGCCAGCGCGGCAGGGTTGGGGGCGCGCGACTCGCTGCGCCTCGAGATGGGTTTCGCCCTCTACGGAAACGACCTCGACGAGGAGCACACCCCCCTTGAAGGACGCCTGGGGTGGCTGACCAAGCTGGACAAGGGAGATTTCGTGGGTCGAGACGCCCTTCTGGCCCAGAAGGAGACCGGGGTCGCACGCCGATTGGTGGGACTCCGCCTGACCGAACGTGGTTTTCCGAGGCCGGGATACCCGATCGTAGGGCAGGTGGGCAGGGTCGGATCGGTCACGTCGGGCACCGTGAGTCCCACGCTGGGGGTCGGCATCGCGATGGGATACGTAGCGGCCGAGTTCGCCGCCGCCGGAACCGAACTCGCGGTGTCGATCCGCCACAAGACCATTCCGGCGGTCATCGAACGCCCGCCCTTCTATACGGACGGGTCGCTCAAGCGGTGACTGACGATTCGGCGGCGGCGATACGTCTTGCGGTTCTCACCGTGAGTGACGGGTGCGCTGCAGGCGTGCGTGAGGATGGGAGCGGGGAGGCTATCGTCACGTGGTGCGCGGCCCGGGGCCACGTGGTGGTGGAACGCAGCATCGTGCCGGACGACGCTCACGCGATCACGAGGAGGTTGCTGGAGTGGTCCGATTCCGGCCGACTCGATGTGATTCTGACGACCGGGGGGACCGGGTTCACGGAGCGTGATGTGACCCCCGAGGCGACGGCCAGTGTGCTGGATAGGGAGGCGCCTGGGATCGCGGAGGCCATGAGGCGGAAGGGGGCTGAGGGGACGCCGGCGGCCATCCTCTCCCGAGGGCTGACCGGATCACGCGGATCGGTCTTCCTGGCCAACCTTCCAGGCAGCACCGGCGGCGTTCGAGACGGGCTGGAGGTGCTGGATGGCGTGCTCTCACACCTGGTCGAACTTCTCCGAGGTGAGGCGACGGACCATCCCACCCGGGGAGGCACGGCATGAGCGGGCGCGGAGAAGGCCGGATCCTCATCTCGACCGACGACCTGGAGTTGGCCGGCGGGCTCCGAGAGGCTTTCCAGGAAGCTGGATTCACGGTGGAGTTGGTCACACCGTCCGAGGAGCTCCGCGCGGCGCCAGCGCCGAGCCTTCTGATCCTTACGGCGGGTTCTGAGGATGCGGCTACCCGGCCTCAGGTCCTTCAGGCACGAAAAGCCCTACGCATCCCGGTCTTTCTCGTAGGAGGGGAGGCGCTCCCACCGGCGGCACGGTCCGAGTTCACAGAGTGTTTCCCCCGGGACTCCCATCCGGGCGAGATCCAGTCGGTGGCCCACGCACTCCTCGAGCGCCTGGAAGTACAGAAGCTCACGGGGATCGTCGGGGAGAGCGATGCGATCAAGGAGGTCATCGAGCGCATCCTTCAGATCGCGCCGGTGGGCTCCAGGGTTCTCATCACCGGTGAGTCCGGAACGGGAAAAGAGCTGGTCGCCCGAGGCATCCACGACTTGTCCCAGCGGAGGCACAAGCCCTTCATTGCCGTCAACGTGGCCGCGCTCGCCGAAACGCTGCTCGAGAGCGAGCTGTTCGGGCACGAAAAAGGCGCCTTCACGGGAGCCATCGACTCGCGCAAGGGCTTATTCGAACTTGCGCACGGTGGAACGATCTTCCTGGACGAGATCGGCGAGATGCCACTCGTCACCCAGACCAAGCTACTCCGCGTCCTCGAGCAGCGTGAGTTCCTGCGCGTCGGCGGGGAGAGGACCATCAAGGTAGACATTCGGATCGTCGCGGCTACGAATCAGGACCTGCGCCAACTCGTCGCGATCGGCCAGTTCCGCAAAGATCTCTATTACCGCCTCAACGTGCTCCACATCGACCTGCCACCGCTTCGCCGCAGGCGCGAGGACATTCCACTGCTCGTGGCCTCGTTCGTTGCCGAAGTGAGCGCCCGTCACGACCGGCCCTTCGTGGGCATTTCTGCCGAAGCGATGGACATCCTCCAGCGTCACTACTGGCCAGGCAACGTCAGGGAGCTGGAAAACCTCGTCGAAAGCATGGTCGTCCTGGCTCCCGGCCGCATGATCGTTCCGGCGGACATCCCCGCCGAGGTTGCGAGCGAGCAGATGGCGCGTGGTGTGTCGCCCGTGCCGGTCGGTCTCGCCTCCACGGCGCCCACCACCCCCGAGCGCGGTAGCCGCCCGGAGCTGGAGTTCATCTTCCGCACGTTGGTGGACCTGCGCATGGACGTGGACGACCTGCGTACCGAGTTCGAGGCCTACCGCGGGTCGGGCGGCGGGCTGTCGCCGGTTGAGGCATTGCAGGCTGGGGGAGAGTTACGTGAGGTAGGCGCGCACGACGAGGTCGAGTCCGCGCCGTGGAAGCCTGCTCCGGATATGCCGGTAGAGACCGTGTCCGAGGTGATCTCGGTGAGTGAGCCCGGCGTCGGGGGACCCCTGAGTGATGAGCCCCAACCAGGTCATCTCGTGCTGCCTCCGGATCTCACGATGGAGCAGATCGAGCGCGAGGCGATCGGTGCGGCCCTCGAAAAGGTCCAAGGGAACCGGCGCAAGGCGGCCGAGGTGCTCGATATCGGTGAGCGGACGCTTTACAGGAAGATCAAGAAGTACGGATTGGACGACTGAGGGTCTTCCGGTCAGCGGCGCGCACGCGCACGAACTCTCGCGCGTTCCGCGCGAAGTGTAGACAGGATGGTGGTCCAACCCGCGTTCTCTCGGCCTTGGTAATCGGCGGCGAGGTCGATTTCGAGGTCGATGGCCCCATCGAAGGCGTAGACCGCGATCTGGCTCTCCTCCTGCCCTAGGCGTTGCTCTCCCCACCCGGGCGTGATCGCCCGGACCGCCACAGGCCGATACCGGAGCCCGCGATTCACGATGTGGAGATCCTCGGGCTGGTAGGTGAGGTTGGGTTGCCGGCTGAAGAACGACACCAGGAAGAGCGAGACACCCGATGTCCCGGCGTCGGCCTCTAGGGCGCCGCGGTTCGACTCGGCGAGCCTATGAAGCCTGGTGTATGTATCGGGAGCCGCCAACAGAATCACGCTCTCGGCCAGGGGCGTCACCTTGACGAGGAGGCCGTTCTGTTGGAGAGCGAGCGTGAATTGATCCTGGAACAGCGTGCCGTACCCCGAGGGGACCAACGCCTCCGATCCACCGGGCACCGAGGGGGAGGCACCCCTCCCGAGACCGGCACAGCCCGATATGAAGGCGGCCAGCGCGATTGAGGGCACCATGGATGATCGTATTCCGCTCACCTTAACTGTCCGTCCCCTTCAGTAAATCGTCGAGTGCCCCGAGCAGCGCGTCCCGTCCCTCACCGGTCTTCGACGAGAAGGGCAGCATCTGATCCTCGTCCAGGGTCAACTTCTCTACCGCACGAAGCATCGAGTGGGTCCGTTGTTGCCGCTTCAGCTTGTCGATTTTCGTGAGCACGACCAGGGTTGGCAGTCCGACATCGGCCAGGAACTCGACCATTCGGTGATCGAGCGGCGTCGGAGCGTGGCGGGCGTCCACGAGGTGGACGACCCCTCTCAGGTCCGTTTTCCGCGCGAGGTATCCTTCGACCAGCCCACTCCAGGCATTCCGGACGGGCGCGGGCGCGCGCGCATACCCATAGCCGGGCAGGTCCACGAGGAAAAAGGCGTCATTCACACGGTAGAAGTTCAGCGCCTGGGTCTTGCCGGGAGTGGCGGACACGCGTGCCACCTTCTTCTGCGTCCTCCGCAGGAGTGTGTTGATGAGGGAGGACTTGCCCACGTTCGAGCGACCCGAGAAGGCGATCTGCGGAAGATCGCCGGGCAACCTCGCGTCGGGGTCGACGACGGATCCCGAGAACTCCACGCTTCGGATCTTCACCGCACCCCACTTCTTCAACAGGCTTCTAGGAGATCTGTGCGCCCACCTGCGTACCACCCTCGAGGAATCCCGGGCGCGTGAGTTCGTCACGCGGTCCGGGAGGCGACACGAGGGCTTGCCCGAGCACCTCGTCCATGGTGGTGGCGGGCACGAACTCGAGCGCCTCTCGGACTTCGTCGGGAAGTAGCTCCAACTCGGGAACGTTGGCCACCGGAAGGATCACGGTCGTGATGCCGCTACGCATGGCTGCGACAGCCTTTTCCTTGATGCCACCGACCGCGAGAACGCGCCCGCGGAGAGTAATCTCCCCCGTGAGTGCAACGTCTGGCTTCGCGGCAATGTCGGTGAGGGCCGAAATGAGCGCCACGGCGATCGTGATCCCGGCGCTCGGGCCGTCCTTGGGCGTAGCCCCTTCCGGAATATGGATGTGGATGTCCACGTCCCTGTGGAAGTAGCGGTCGAGTCCGAGGCGGACCGCCCTGGAGCGCGCATAAGTGACGGCCGCGAATGCAGACTCCTTCATCACATCACCGAGTGTGCCGGTGAGCTGGATCTTCCCGCTGCCCGGTACCACCGCGACCTCCACGTCGAGCACCTGGCCGCCTGCCTCCGTCCAAGCCAGGCCATTCGCGATGCCCGGGCGGCCGTCGTCCGCATGATCCCCGTCCGAGAGATTGGTCGGCGGTCCCAGCAACTCCTTGAGGTGGGCCGTTCCGACGGTGACCTCATCGCTCTTGAGCGATGCACCGTCCGCGACTCTGCGCGCGAGCTTTCGCGTAATGCGCGCAATACGGCGCTCGAGTTCCCGAACGCCCGCCTCACGGGTGTAGCTGTGGATGATTTCTCCAACGGCATCATCCTCGAGGCGCACCACAGTTGGCGAAAGTCCGTGGCGGGCGACCTGCCGCGGCCACAGGAAGTCCCTGGCGATGGCTCGCTTCTCGGTTTCCAGATAGCCGGGAAGCCGTATGATCTCCATGCGGTCCCGGAGCGGCGCCGGTATTCCGGCCAAGGTGTTGGCGGTGGTGACGAAGAGTACGTGCGAAAGGTCGTACTCGAGCTCCAGGTAATGGTCGGTGAACGTCCGGTTCTGCTCTGGATCGAGCACCTCGAGCAAGGCGGCGCCAGGATCACCATGGAAATCCCGGGCCAGCTTGTCCACCTCGTCGAGCAGGAATACGGGGTTTCGGCTCCCGCTCCTTCGCATGCCTTGAATCACGCGGCCGGGTAGCGCACCCACGTAGGTCCTGCGATGTCCCCTGATCTCCGCCTCGTCTCGCACTCCCCCGAGGCTGACCCTGACGAACTCGCGGTCGAGCGCCCGCGCAATGCTGCGCCCCAACGAGGTCTTGCCGACGCCGGGCGGGCCGACCAGACACAGGATGGGCCCTCTCAGTTCTCCCACCAGCGACAGTACCGCGATGTGGTCGAGGATTCTGTCCTTCACCTCGCGAAGACCATGGTGGGCCTCGTCCAGGACGTTCGCGGCGTGATCCACGTTCAGGTTGTCGGCGCTCGCCAGGGTCCATGGGAGATTCAGGAGCCAGTCGAGGTACGTCCGAATCACCGCCGCTTCCGGGGACACCGGGTTGAGCTTTTGGAGGCGCCCAAACTCCTTTTGCGCCCGCTCCATCGCATGCTCGGGCAGGGGAGTGTGTTCAAGCGCGGATTCGAGTTCGGTCCACTCTTCCCCCTCGGCGGATCCGAGTTCTCTGTGGATCGCCCTCAACTGCTCCTGGAGGTAGAACTGCTTCCGGTCGGAGTCCATCTGGAGCTGCATCTGCGCGTCCAGCTTCTCCTCGATTCGCAGGATCTCCAATTCCCGGAGGAGGATCTCCTTCAGTTGCTCGAAGTGGGCCTCCGTGGAGTTGGCCTCGAGAAGTTCCTGCCGCTCCGAAACCACCACGAGCAGGTGGGCCGACATGAGATGCGCGAGGCGTACTCGGTCGCCGTCAGCGGAGATCGACTCCAACAGCTCGTCTGGGATGCGGCTGGAGAGCTGCACGTACTCGTGGAAGAGGCGCTCTACGCTGCGAATGAGCGCCTCCACATCGGGAAGAATAGAGCCGGGCTCGTCACGTTCGAGCGAGAGGTAGGGTTCGAGCGACACACGGAAGCCATGCTCAGATGGCAAGAAGCGTCGCACCTTGGCTCGTCCGAGACCCTCCAGCACCACCCTCACGTTGCCGTCGGCCAGTTTGGTGATCTGGAGCACTCTCGCGACGGTGCCGATTCGGTGGAGATGCACTCGCTCGGGCTGGTCTACGTCGGCGTCCTTCTGTGCCAACAAGAGCAACAAGCCGTCATGGTTGCGTTCGGCCTCGTCGAGCGCCTGCAGCGACTTGGGCCGCCCTATCAGGAGCGGAAGCACCATATAGGGGAAGAAGACGAGGTCACGCAGCGCGACGACGGGAAGACGGGCGGGGACCTCGACCGTCTGTCCGACGCGGATCAGCTTAGCCATGCCGTTACCGTCACCCGTAGATCACCGAGATGTGGGGATGTGCCAGTGTCCACTACATATTGTGCCCTACCCCAACGATGACCCCAACCTATCGCGGTAGCACGAAAAGCGACAGGCCTTTAGGCCTCCTTCTTCTGCTCCGCCGGGTGGAGCACGAGCAGTGGCGCCACATCCTCATCCACGGATTCGGCCGTAACGACGACTTCTCGCACATCCTCGCGTGACGGCACCTCGAACATCACGTCTCGCATGATGTCCTCGATCACCGAGCGGAGGCCGCGGGCCCCGGTTCCTCGATCGAGGGCCTTGGCGGCGATAGCCGCGAGGGCGTCTTTGTCGAAGGTGAGGCCGATCCCCTCCAGGTCGAACATCTTGGTGTACTGCTTGACCAGAGCATTCTTGGGCTCGGACAGGATCCGGATCAAGGCTTCCTCATCGAGGTCGGTGAGGTGGACGCTTACCGGAAGCCGACCGACCAATTCGGGAATCAGGCCGAACCGCTGAAGATCGTCGGGCTCGACGAAGCTCAGAAGCTCCTCACGCTCCTCGGCCGACTTCGCTCCCCCGAACCCGATCCTGCGCTTTCCGACTCGGGCCTCTACGATCTTGTCCAACCCGTCGAACGCTCCCCCGCAAATGAACAGGATGTTGCGGGTGTCGATCTGAATGTATTCCTGCTGGGGATGTTTGCGTCCCCCCTGCGGCGGCACGCTCGCCACCGTGCCCTCGAGAATCTTCAGAAGGGCTTGTTGTACTCCCTCACCCGAGACATCGCGCGTGATCGAGGGATTCTCCGACTTGCGCGCGATCTTGTCCATCTCGTCGATGTAGACGATCCCGCGTTCGCAATCGCTCACGTTGAAGTCGGCTGCTTGCAGGAGCCGCACCAGAATATTCTCGACATCCTCGCCCACGTAACCCGCTTCGGTGAGCGTCGTCGCATCGGCGATCGTGAACGGGACGTGGAGAATGCGCGCCAGGGTCTGCGCGAGCAGCGTCTTGCCCACGCCGGTCGGCCCGATGAGGAGGATGTTCGCCTTGTCGATCTCGACGTCGTCGAGCACCCCGTGATGGTTGACGCGCTTGTAGTGGTTGTAGACCGCCACCGCCAAGGAGCGCTTGGCGTCTTCCTGACCGATTACGTATTCGTCGAGGGTGTCCTTGAGCTCGAGCGGGGTCGGGCTGGAGACGACGGCCTCTGCCGCCTCGCGTTCGTGTTCCTCCGCGAGGATCTCGTTACACAGCGAGATGCACTCGTTGCAGATGTAGACGGACGGGCCGGATATGAACTTCTTGACGCTTTCCTTCGATTTTCCACAGAAGCTGCAGCGAAGGTGCTTGTCATTCGACATACGTCATTCCTCGGTCGGTACTATCCGGTTCTGGGCTACTCTTCGTTTTCCTCGCCACCATCGTCGGAGGCTTCCTCATCGGTGTCTTCCGCGTGCATCTGTCGTAGATGCCGTGCATCCGAGACGGGGCCCTCCAGCACGCGATCGATCAAACCGTATTCGACTGCCTCATCCGGACTCATGAAGCGATCTCGATCGACGTCCTCTTTCACCTTCTCTACGGTCTGGCCTGTATGCTTCGCCAGGATCTCGTTCAACCGCTCCCGAGTGTAAAGGATCTCATTGGCAGCGATCTCTATGTCCGACGCGGTACCTTGAGCACCCGAGGAGGGCTGGTGAATCATGAGCCGGGAGTTTGGAAGAGCGTTCCTCTTGCCCTTCGCACCGCCCGTCACCAACACGGCCGCCATCGAGGCCGCCATGCCCACGCAGTACGTGGCCACCGGTGCCCGCAGGTGCTGAATCGTGTCGTAGATCGCGAGTCCGGCGTAGACACTCCCACCAGGCGAGTTGAGGTAGATGTAAATGTCCCGCTCGGGGTCTTCCGCATCGAGGAAGAGCAGCTGCGCAATAATGATATTGGCCACATTGTCGTCGATCGGGCTGCCCAGGAACACGATTCGATCCATGAGCAGGCGACTGAAGATGTCGTAGCTTCGTTCACCGCGGCTGGTGCGCTCAATGACATAAGGTGGATAGATCGCCATCGTTGTATCCTATGAGCCTCTTAGGCTTCCTCGATCTCCGACTGTTCCTTCAGAAAGTCGAAGACCTTGGTTTCTGTGATCTCTCGCTCCAGCGCCCCGATGCGGTCATTGCGCTGGAGGTTTCCGTACACCTGCGTCGGGGTCTGCCCCGCACGCTCCGCGATGGACTCGATGCGTTCGTCGAGTTCGGCTTCCGTCGCCCGCAAGCCCTGACCGTCCGCGATCCGGTCGATGACCAGTATTCGCTTCACGGCCCGCTCGGTTTCCGGGGCCAGCTTCTCCTTCATTTCGGCCAACTTCTCGGGCGGCAGTTCGTTCGCGTTCCCGAGAATGGAGGACATGTACCGCTCCACCATGGACTCGGGGACCGAGAACGGATTCGCGTCCACCACGAAATCTAGCAGTTGTCCGCGAATCGCTCCCTCTTCCTGGTCCTTGGCTTCCTTCTCCAGGTCTTTCCGGAGCTTGCTTCTCAGGTCGGCCATGCTCTCGAAATCGCCCAGCGATGCGGCAAAAGGGTCGTCCGCCTCCGGAAGATCCTGGACGCGCCGTCCGGTGAGCTCTATTCGGAGGTGCTGTTCCTCGCCACGCCGCTCCTCATTCGCGAAGTCGTCCGGAAACTTCACGATGAAATCGCCCGAGGCGCCCACCTCGAGTGAGAGGATCGCCTCCTCGATGTCCGGTATCGCCTCTCCCTCCCCTAGAATGAACTCATAGGGCTGCACCTCTCCGTCGGACTCCTCCTCGAGGCGTTCGATTTCCACAGAGACGACGTTTCCCGGCTCCGGCCGACCGTCGGACGACGGAACCCAGGTAGAGTTTTGTTCCCGGAGGCGCTGGACAACCTGCTCGACCTGCTCGTCATCGACCACGATGGTGGGCCGTTCCACCGTAAAACCTCCCATGCGGGAGATCTCGAATTCCGGTTGTACGTCGAATGAAATCGAAAACGTCAGATCCTGATCGGGCTCGAAGCGTACGTTTTGAACCTCACCCTCCGAGATCGGGCGGACGGATTGCCGTGTTAGTACTTCCCGAAAGGCGTCCCCGATTACTGCATCCAGGGTCTCCTGGTTGAGGGCGGCACCGAAGCGTTTCTCCAGCACGCCTTTGGGAATGTGTCCTTTGCGAAATCCCGGAAGTTTGATGCGGGCAGCCAGCTTCTTCGCGATATTGGATCTCTCCAACTCCACGAGGTCGGCGGGTACGGTGACGTTCAACGTTCTACGCCAGCGCTCCCCTTCCTCGAGATCGAACTGGAGTTTGGTACCGTCCAAGCTCATTCATCTCCATCTGTTTTGAGAATCGGCACATCTGCCACAAATGCGTAATGCGAAAGGGGGGACTCGAACCCCCACGGCACGAGGCCACAGGATCCTAAATCCTGCGCGTCTACCAATTCCGCCACTTTCGCGAGCTTCTAAGCCTCGTTGAGGGCTGGAGGCCGAGTCACAGAAAGATAACGGAGGCCCAAAACACCATCAACGGAAGGTCGCCTAAACGCGAAGGCGCGCGCCACGTTGCCGCGGCGCGCGCCCGCTTGATGACTTCAGCCGGCCCTCAGCGTGGCACCCTTACGTGGAATACGCGCTGTTCGTCGACGGTGTTCGCCAACAGGAGCGACACCACGTCGCCACCCTTTACACTGTCCAGGACCCGGCGCACGTCCTGAGCACTCTCCACGGCCTGCCGGTTCATCTCGACGACCCTCCACCCCAGGGGCACCTGCTGGCGTGCGGCCGGCCCGTTCGGTTGGATGTCGGTGATCACCGCCCCGCCTGTGCGTCGATAGCCGAATGTCGCCGCCAATTCGCGGTCGAGGTCTTCGATGCGAATGCCGAGCTTTTCGTCCATATTCTCACGTGCGGCAGGCGCGGTCGCCACCCTCACGGGCTCGGTGGTGAGCGGCGCCTCGCCGAGGCGCACGTCCACCTTGAGCTCACGTTGGTCGCGATACACGGTGAGGGTCACCCGGTCTCCAGGGCGCCTTTCCGCGATCGTCGCCTGGAGTTTGCCGACGCGGCCCACGGGTTCTCCGTCCACCGCGACAATCACGTCGTAGCGCTCCACTCCATACTCTGCTGCCGGTCCATTGCGGGTCACCGCCGCGATCTCGACGCCGGAAACCCGCGGTAGCCCATACGCTTCGGCACTTACTGCCGTGATGGCTTGCAACTGCACACCCAGATAGGCTCGTCGCACCTGGCCGAACTCGATCAGGTCGCGCATGACCCTTTGGGCAAGGTTGATCGGGACCGCGAACCCGTATCCCTGATAGAACCCGGTGCGGCTCGCAATGGCAGAGTTGATGCCCACGACCTGTCCTCGGAGGTTAACCATCGGGCCGCCCGAGTTGCCGGGGTTGATCACGGCGTCGGTCTGAATGAAGTCCTCGATGGCGAAACCCCTATTGTCCTTGGTCTCCGGGTCGTTGCCGAGCTCACGCTGGATCAACTGGAGAGGCCGCCCCATGGCGCTGACGATGCCCGCCGTGACCGTATAGTCGAGTTGGCTTCCGATGCCCCCGAATCCCGGATTACCCACAGCCACGATCCACTCGCCGACCCTCAGATCGTCCGAGTTTCCGAATGAGATGCTGTTGAGATCGCCGGCCCCGTCGAGCTTGATCACGGCCACGTCGGTGAAGGGGTCCGCCCCGACGAGGCGAGCCGTGAACGAGCGGCGATCATAGAGAAAAACCGTAATCTCGTCGGCGTCCGCCACCACGTGATTATTCGTGAGAATGTATCCGTCGTCCGAGATGATGAAGCCGCTTCCACCGGAAACCCTCGGGACCTCCTGGGGCTGACTCCGGAAGAATCGGCGCGGGTCCCGTGGGTTTTGGTTGTTCACGACCCGCACGACCCGGCGCGTCTCGATGCGGACGACTGCCGGCGTAACCGTCTCGGCGATGCTCACGAACGCATCACTCAGATCGAGCGCGGGCCGTACCGCGCTTTCGGGTATTTGGGGCGCGCTCTCGATCACCGGGATGGCGTTGGTGACGCCCGTCCACCCCAACCCCGATGCGAGGCCGAGCCCGAAGAGAAACGCTATGGCCGTGAAGAACACCACCTTGGCCTTCGCGCGCAAAGGATCGTACATCATTACTCCCCCCTCACACTTGCCGATGAAACCGTTGGGGTCACCCGCGATCGGGTGGCTTCAGTCCAAATATACCCGCCCCGTGAAGACCGGATCCCGGGCCGGGAACTACACCTGTCTTGGATGCGCCGCCGACCCGGGACCGTTGCCTACTCCTTCCCTTCGTCGTCGACGATCTCGTACTCGGCCTCGACGACGCCTTCCTCGTCTTCGCTGGTCGTCTCGGCCTCGCCCGCTTCACCGTCGTCCGAGGATTCGGCGTCCCCCTCATCCGTCGCTTCCGACGCCTGGGTCTGGTACATCTCCTGGCCGGCGGAGCTGAACGCCTGCATGAGCTCGTCCCGCGCGCTGTTGAGCGTCGCCGTATCGTCTTTCTTCAGGGCTTCCTTGGCAGCTTCGACCGACTGGTCCAGCCGCTCCCGCGTCTCCTCGGACACCTGATCGGCCCACTCCGCAGAATCCTTCTCGACCTGGTAGACGAGCGAATCGAGCTGATTCCGCGACTCGACCTTCTCTCGCTTCGCCTCGTCCTCCTCGGCGTGGGAGTCGGCATCTCGCACCATGCGGTCGATCTCGGCATCGGTCAGCCCGCTCGACGCTTCGATCCGGATCTTTTGCTCCTTGCCGCTCGCCTGGTCCTGGGCCGAGACGTGGAGGATTCCGTTGGCGTCGATATCGAAGGTCACCTCGACCTGCGGCATGCCCCGCGGCGCCGGCGGAATTCCGGTGAGTTGGAACTTGCCGATGGTCTTGTTGTCGAGGGCCATCTTCCGCTCGCCCTGAAGTACATGGATCTCCACCGTCGTTTGATTGTCCTCGGCTGTAGAGAAAATCTCCGCCTTCTTGGTGGGGATCGTCGTGTTCCGTGATATCAGGCTGGTCATCACACCGCCCAACGTCTCGATGCCGAGCGACAGGGGCGTCACGTCCAACAGCAGGACGTCCTTTACGTCACCCGCCAGCACGCCGCCCTGAATCGAGGCGCCTACGCCCACGACCTCGTCGGCATTCACGCCCTTGTGAGGATCCTTCCCGAAGAACTCCTCCACCACGTCCTGAATCTTGGGGATCCGAGTGGAGCCACCCACGAGAATAACCTCGTCGATATCGGCCGCAGTGAGGCCGGCGTCGTCGAGGGCGCTCTGCATGGGCTGGACGGTGCGCTGGATGAGCTCATCGACCAGTTGCTCGAACTTGGCCCGTGTGAGGCTGTAGTTCAGGTGCTTCGGCCCTTCCTGGGTCGCGGTGATAAAGGGGAGGTTGATGTCCGTGGACTGCGCCGTGGACAGCTCCATCTTGGCCTTCTCAGAGGCCTCCTTGAGCCGCTGAAGCGCCATGGCGTCCTGGGCAAGATCGATCCCCTGATCCTTCTTGAACTCCGCCACCAGCCAGTTGATGATCCGCTGGTCGAAGTCGTCGCCGCCGAGGTGGGTGTCACCGTTGGTGGACTTCACCTCGAAGACGCCGTCGCCGAGCTCGAGGATGGAGATGTCGTAGGTGCCGCCACCGAGGTCGAACACGGCGATTTTCTCGTCCGCCTGCTTGTCGAGCCCGTAGGCGAGCGCTGCGGCCGTCGGCTCGTTGATGATACGAAGCACCTCGAGGCCGGCGATCTTGCCGGCGTCCTTCGTGGCTTGTCGCTGAGCGTCGTTGAAGTAGGCGGGCACCGTGATGACGGCCTGGGACACCTTCGTGCCCAGGTAGTCCTCGGCCGTCTGCCGCATCTTCTGGAGGATCATCGCCGAGATCTCGGGGGGCGTGAACGTCTTGTCGGCGTTAGGGACTTTGACCTGCACTCGTCCCTTGGCGTCGGTCTCGACCGCGTACGGTACGAGCTTCTGCTCCTCGGTGACCTCGGAGCCCTGGCGTCCCATGAACCGCTTTATCGAGAAAATCGTGTTCTCGGGATTGGTGATCGCCTGGCGTCGCGCGACCTGACCGACGAGACGCTCGCCGTCCTTGGTGAAGGCGACGACCGAAGGCGTCGTCCTTCCTCCCTCGGAGTTCGGGATGACGACCGGCTCCCCGCCCTCCATTACCGCTACGACGGAGTTGGTCGTGCCCAAATCGATTCCGATGACCTTGCTCATTTCGCTCCTCGGCGTGTCTGTTGTGCATCCGGGACGGTTGCGTCCTGCGGGTCTGATGGCACGGCATATGCAACGACCGTGCCTGAGACAGGGCGCCAAAGACCGCCAAAGTGGCGGGCTTTCCGGAAATAGTGCGCCAAAATGGCAGACCTTTCGGGACAGTGCCGTGTTTCCGCTCTACGATGACAACCCCACCGAGATGTTCCCGATCGTCACGCTGGCGCTCATCGGGCTGTCGGTAGGCGTGTGGGTATTCCTCCAAGGTGGCGGGCTCACTCCAGAGCTACTCGATGGGTCGATATGCTCCCTGGGAGCGATCCCGGCCGAACTCACGGGCAGGTTGGGCGAGGGCGCGATCCGGATCACGGGCGATGGCCCGTGCATACTCGGTGGCCTCAGATGGGGAGCCCTCGTCACCTCGGTCTTTCTTCATGGGAGTTGGGTCCACCTCATCGGTAACATGTGGTTCCTGTGGATCTTCGGGAATAACGTCGAGGATGCGATGGGCCATTTCCGCTTCGCGGTGTTCTATGTACTCACCGGAGTGATCGCCGCCCTCGGGCATGTCGTGGTGAGTCCGACATCGACCATGCCCCTCGTGGGGGCGTCCGGCGCAATCAGTGCCATCATGGGTGCGTACCTCGTACTCTATCCGCGAGCCCGCGTGGCCACGCTATTCGTGTTCATCATCGTCTTCAGGATCATACCACTCCCGGCGTTCGTCATGCTCGGCATGTGGTTCGCCTACCAGTTGCTCGCCTCGCTCCTCATGCCGGCTGGAGTGGGTGGGGGCGTCGCCTTTGCGGCCCACATCGCGGGCTTCCTCGCCGGCCTCGGCCTGATCTTCCTTTTCAGGGATTCCCGGCTGGTTGCGGCCAAGCGTGGCCAGGCAGCCTTGGCTGCGGGCCCCTGATCCTCGTATTCTCCCCAGTCCGTGGCCGCGTCTCCGCGGTCGGCAGATTCCAAGATCAGGATGGGGTCCAACGCATGAAGCGACCTTCGCGTGGCCTTCTCGGGCTCTGGCTCGTAGCCGGAATGTTCCTAGCCACCGGCCTTGGGTTGGCCGTCACGGAGCTGGTGGCATCCGCCCCCGGCCCGGAGGCGGCCGACACGACGCCCGCGGTAGCGACATCGATATCGGCTGCTGCGGCGCCCACACAGGGGCAGGGGATCTCCTCGATCGGCCGCGACCTGGATACTCCGCTCAGCCAGCGTCTTCGCTCGCTCTTCGGCCTGGCGGTGCTCGGCCTGCTGGCTTGGACCATGAGCGTGAACCGCAAGCTGATCCCATGGCGCGTGGTGATTTGGGGCGTGGCGCTTCAACTGATCTTCGCGGTGTTCATCCTGAAGACGCCGGTGGGCGTGTTCATCTTCGACGGGCTCAACCGCGGAGTGATGGCGCTGCTCGGTTTCACCGTGGACGGGGCCAGCTTCATCTTCGGGAACCTGGTCTGGGACTACGTGCCGGTCGGCGCCGGTGTGGCGGGCGCGGCGGGCCAGGGCCAGGCGCTCGAAGGAGCGGGGCAGGTGGCGAACACGGGCGCGTTGTTCGCGTTCAACGTACTGCCGACGATCATCTTCTTCTCGTCTCTGATGACCATCCTCTACCACCTCGGCATCATGCAATGGGTGGTGAAGGGCTTCGCGTGGGTGATGCAGCGTACGATGCGCACCTCGGGAGCCGAGACCCTGTCGGCCGCGGGCAACATTTTCGTGGGCCAGACCGAGTCTCCCTTGCTCATCAAGCCGTTCATCGAGGGCATGACCATGTCGGAACTCATGGCCGTAATGACCGGCGGGTTCGCGACCGTGGCGGGCGGCGTGATGGCGGCCTACGTGGGCATGCTGGTGGCGTTCTTCCCGGACATTGCCGGGCACCTGATGGCCGCCTCCGTGATGTCCGCGCCAGCCGCACTGGTGATCGCCAAGATCATGTACCCCGAGGAGGAGGAGTCGGAAACTTCGGGCAGCCTCGAACTCGCGGTCGACCGCCCGGACGTGAACGTCATCGAGGCGGCGGCGCGAGGCGCGGCGGAGGGCCTCAGCTTGGCCCTCAACGTCGGCGCCATGCTGCTGGCCTTCGTTGCACTCGTGTACATGCTGAACGCGATTCTCGCAATGATGGGTGGATGGGTGGGGCTTGAGTCGCTCTCCCTCGAGTTGATCCTCGGTTTGCTCTTCTCTCCCATCGCGTGGCTCATGGGTGTGCCCTGGGGCGACGCCACCACGGTCGGAGGCCTCCTGGGCCTGAAGATGGCGCTCAACGAGTTCTTCGCGTACCTACAGCTCGCCGACCTCCTCAACAGCGACGGAACCCCGTTGAGCCCCCGCTCGGTGGTCATCGTGACCTACGCCCTCTCCGGCTTCGCCAACTTCTCGTCCATCGCCATCCAGATCGGCGGTATCGGCGGCATCGCACCCAGTCGCCGGCAGGATCTGTCGCGGATCGGGCTCAGGGCCATGATCGCCGGGACGATCGCCGCTTTCATGACGGCGACAGTCGCGGGAATGCTGGTGTGACCAGGCCCCCGGTGTTGGAGAGGGTGCAGTGACGGTGGACCTGGCCGCCGCGTCCTCTGCCGTAGGGGAGGCTCTTCCCGACCGCCCCGAGCTGCTGCTCGTCCTTGGTTCCGGACTGAGCGGCTTGGCCGAGCGCGTCGATTCGGCGGTCGAAATGCCCTTCGGAGCGGTGCCGGGCTACCCCGAGGCAGGAGTGGCCGGACACGCCGGGCGTTACGTGGCCGGGCGGATCGAAGGGAGGCCGGTGTTGATTCAGGCGGGCCGCTTTCACACCTACGAAGGTCACGACATGGACGTTGTCGTGGCTCCCATCAGAGTGGCCGCCGCGCTGGGCGTGGGCACGGTGATCCTGACCAACGCGGCGGGAGGGATCGCCCGGGGACTGCAGCCGGGATCCATCATGCTCATCGACGACCACATCAACCTTCAATGGCGGTCGGCGCTCGCGGGTCCGCTCGTGGGCGACGAGCAGCGCTTTCCGGACATGAGCGAGCCTTATGACCGGGACCTCCAGGCATTGAGCATGCAGGTGGCGAGTGATCTCCGGATGCCCCTGTTTCGCGGGACCTATGCGGCAGTGGCCGGGCCGAGCTTCGAGACCCCGGCCGAGGTTCGAATGCTGGAATTTCTCGGAGCCGACGCCGTGGGCATGTCCACCGTTCCCGAGACGACCGTGGCCCGGGCGCTCGGGCTGCGGGTGCTCGCGTTTTCGATGATCTCGAACCGGGCCGCCGGAATTGGTGGCGAGGACCTCGACCACGCCGAAGTGCTCGAGACCGGAAAAAAGGCCGGCGCCGGGCTGGAAGCGCTGATCCGCGGCGTCGTGAGGAGGATGGAATCGTGATCAGGTCCCGGGTCGGATGCGCGGTCTCACCGAGTGGTTGAGCGGACCCTGCCCCTTACCGAGGCCCGGTGCGGCGGCGATGGCACGGGACACGAACTCGATGGCGGCGTCTACGGCATCAGCGAGTGGACTTCCCAGGGCCAGACCGGCGGTGATCGCGGCAGAGAGTGTACAGCCGGTTCCGTGCGTGTGCGGTGTGTCGAGGCGCGGGTGGCGCCACTCCAGCAGTTCGGAACCGTCGTGGAGGATGTCCACTACGTCGGTACCGCCGAGGTGGCCGCCCTTCATGAGAACCGCTCGAGCGCCTCTTTCAATGAGGCGCTCGGCCGCAGCCCGCATGTCGTCCGGGTTCGCGATCTCGAGGTCGGCCAACACCGATGCCTCTGCCAGGTTCGGCGTGGACAGGTCGGCGAGGGGGACGAGCCGCCGGGCCACAGCCGCTTGGGCGTCGGTAGCCAGGAGGCGGTGGCCGGACGAAGCGACCATGACGGGGTCGAGAACGTATGGCCCCAGGTCGTGCTGCTCGAGAGCGTCCGCCACCACTTCCACGATCCGCGCGCTGGCGAGCATCCCTGTTTTGACCGCGCTCGGCGGGAGGTCGTCGGCCACGGCGGCGATTTGCGCCCGCACCATGTCGGGTGGCACCGGGTGGACCGTCGAAACGCCAAGCGTATTCTGGGCCGTGACGGCGGTCACCGCCGAAGTGCCGAAGACGCCGAACGCCTGAAAGGTCTTGAGGTCGGCTTGAATACCGGCGCCGCCCCCGCTGTCGCTCCCGGCGATCGTGAGCACGATGGGAAGTGAGTCGTTCATGGAAGTGGAAAGTATAGACCGCGGCTTCGCGAGGGGGAACTGAGGCGGCATGGCGCTGAGTGACCAGAAACGGCGGTTGATCGGCAGGCTCTCGCCCCGCAAGACTCGTGAGCGAGAAAGCCTCGTGCTCATCGAGGGTGTGCGTGCGGTGGGTGAGGCGCTCGATGCGGACGTGAACGTCCGGTTCGCTTTGCAGTCGCCGGACCTCCACCGTACCGCTGGGGGATCCTCGCTTTCGGAGCGTCTTCAGGCCGCCGGCCTACCGGTGGACGACCTGACCGACCGCGAGCTCGTGGCGGTGGCGGACACGCGGTCGTCGCAGGGCGTGCTGATGGTGTGTGAGGAGCCACAGTCGATGCTCGACGGCCTTGGTGTGGACCCCTCCGCCCGTCACCTCCTGTTGGATGGAGTGCAGGACCCGGGAAACGTCGGCACGATGATCCGCACCGCTCGCGCGTTCGCACTCGCCGGTGTGGTCGTGTTGGACGGCAGCGCGGATCCATGGGGCCCAAAGGCGGTGAGGAGTAGTGCGGGCAGTTGCTTCCATATTCCGGTGGTGACCGCGCCTTGGCGAGAAGTGGGGGCTTGGGTAGTATCGGCCGGCGTGAGTCTTCTGGCGGGGGATCCGTGTGGGCACGATGTTTCGAACGTCCGGCCACACGGTCCCTGGGGCCTCGTGATCGGGAGCGAGGGAGCCGGTGTACGCCCCGAGATCCTGGAGTCTGCTGCTCCCGTCGCGGTACCGATGGCTGGTGGGTCGGACTCTCTGAACGCGGCTACGGCCGGGGCGATTCTGCTCTATGCCCTGACCTCCGCCGCCGGACGCTGACCGAGACGATTGTGATCGACTTACTTCTGAGCGGGCCGATCTACACGGCCGTGACTGCCGGGATACTCGGCCTCCTTCT
This sequence comes from Gemmatimonadota bacterium, assembly GCA_036986155.1. Taxonomy (GTDB): domain Bacteria; phylum Gemmatimonadota; class Gemmatimonadetes; order Longimicrobiales; family Gaopeijiaceae; genus JACZXQ01. The sequence goes on from BTRA01000015.1 coordinate 19,627, forward strand.
GGGATCCTTTCTGAACGTCTGCTCGTTCCGCTGGCCGAACGACGAGTCCGTCGTCTCGCCCCGGTCGCACTGTCCCTCGTGCGATGGGATGATCCCCTGGTACGACAACATTCCCGTGGTGAGCTACGTAATCCTGAGAGGCCGGTGTCGTTCTTGCGGCACGACCATCTCGGTTCAATACCCGCTGGCCGAATTGGCCACCGGAGTGATCTGGGCGGGCCTCTTCTGGTACCACGGGTTGAGCGGGGAGGCGTTACGTGGCGCAGTGTTGCTCACCATCCTCTTCGGAATCGCACTCACCGACGCCCGCTACTACATCATTCCCGACGAGTTCTCTCTGGGCGGACTCGTCATCGGGCTCGCCGCCGCGTTTCTGCCCGCCGGTCCGACGGCCGTCGAGGCCGTGTTGGGTGCCGCTTTAGGGTTCGGCTTGCTGATGGGGGTCGCTCGGGCGGGTAAGCTGGTGTTCAAGAAGGACGCCATGGGCGGAGGTGACATCAAGATGATGGCGATGATCGGTGCCTTCCTGGGAATACCCGGGGTGTTGCTCACCATCTTCCTCGCTGCGCTGTTGGGGTCGGTAGTGTTCGGCCCGATTTCGTGGAAGACGGGCAAGCTCGTCCCGTTCGGGATCTTTCTGTCGGCAGGGGCCGCGATCACCTATGGGTGGGGCGGAGACATCATCGGGTGGTATGTAAGCACGATCCTCCAGATGCCCCAGTGACGCGCCGATACGGTAAGGTCTCACGCGTATCGCGGGCGAATCATGGGTCGGAGCAGTCTCTCTGATACCCACACTTCAGACAGACGATCTTGCAGCTCCTCTCCAGCACCGGACCGCCGCACAACTCGCAAGTACCCGAGGCTTTCCCGATTCCCTCGGATCGGTACTGCTTGGCCAGCTCCACGTAGTGACTGCCACCACGGGAGACCCACTCGGCCGCCGAACCCTCCAACTGCTTTTTGATCCGGCCGGGGACGCCGGCCACCAGGCTGCGGTTGGGAATGCGGGCGCCTTCCAGGACCACGGCGTTGGCCGCCACGACGCACTCGATGCCGATCACCGCCTCCTGAAGGATCACCGCGTTCATGCCAATGATCGAGCGGTCGCCGATGGAGCAGCTTTCGAACTTCGCGCCGTGGCCGACCGTCACGTGCTCCCCGACCACCGTCGGGCCCCATCCGCCCACGTGCACTACGCAGTTGTCCTGTATACTCGACCCCGCTCCCACCACGATGCCGTTGTCGGGGTCGTCACCGCGGAGGACCGCGCCGAACCACACGCTGGCGCCGGCTCCGATCGTGACATCACCGATCACTACCGCAGTCGGCGCCAAGAATACGTCAGCGGCCACGCTGGGCCATACGCCGTTGAACGGCAGGATGACGGCCACGTCTTATGCCGGGCCTCGGCGGGGGGACATCAGGACGGCTCGCCTCCACCGGCCGAGGGCGGCTTGCCGAGTCGCGCCTTGAGCACCTGAGTCTCACTGGCTTCCAGGATCTCGATGGTCACCCCGTAGCGCTCGATCCTCTCGTTGGCCTTGGGGACATAACCGAGCTCCTCTAGAATCAGGCCGTTCAGTGAGCGGTGCTCGAGCCGAGGCAATGCCACGTTGAAGGCGTGGTTGATCTCCCGCACGTCCACGCTTCCCGTAGCGATGATCTCGCTCCTGGAGACCCGGATGAGCGGCTCCTCCGTGATGTCGGTCTCGTCCTCGATCTCACCGACCAACTCCTCCAACACGTCTTCCAGCGTGACCAGGCCGTCGGTGCCACCGAACTCGTCCGCGACGATCCCCATGTGGATGCGACGCATTTGGAATTGGCGAAGCAGCCGTGTTAGCGACAGGGAACCGGGCACGAACAGCGGCTCACGCGAAAGCTCGGATAGGCGTGTCGCCACCCGTCCTGCGACGTGGGTCTCCAGCGCCTCCCGAATGTGGAGTATGCCCGTTACGTCGTCGATGCCTTCGCCGTAGACCGGCACCCGCGAGAACGGGACCGACTGCATTTCGTCGACCACCGTTTCGAGCGTGAGCGAATCCTTCCACGAGAAGATGTCCACCCGCGGCGTCATGACGTCCCACGCGGTCGACTCGTCGAGGCGGAAGGCTCGTTCGACGAGAATGTGTTCATCCTCTCCCACCACTCCCTCTCGCTTGCCTAGTTCGGCGATGTCGTGTACGACCCGCTCCTCGTGCGTGGAACCGTTCTCATCGTCATCGTCCTTGAAGATTCTGCCGAGCGGGCGAAGTGCCACCCCTACGACCCGATCCACCACCCCGAGCGTGGGTGCCGCGCTGAGTGCGAGTTTGAGGGGGCGCCGTTCCGCGGCCGCCCTTGGGAAAAGCTGCCCGATAACCAAGATCACCGGCACCCCGATTACAGCCGTGAGAACCCCTCCAAGGAGGCCGTAGGTCGATACGCCTGCCAACATCAGGAGGGCCAGAGCCGAAAAGTTGAATACGCCGGTAAGGAAGAGCACCGAGGCGCGCAGCCTGGATGGCGTCGCGCGAAGGCGGGCCAGTGCCTCAGCGCCACGGAATCCCTCTTCGGTGAGAGTCCTCAGCCTGGACTCTCCCAGCGCGAAGACAGCCGCCTCGCCGGCCGCGAGGAGGGCGGAGCAGATAATCATGACCAGCGCCACCGCCCCCAGCAGCCAGGTCATCGCGTCCTCTCTATACTCGGCGGGCGGTCGCCCGCCTCGCTACTTGGACCTACGTCCATTCACCGCTCTCTTCAATTATCTCCGCAATGACGTCGCGCGGGGTCCGCCCATCAGCCTCGGCCTCGAAGTTCAAGACGACCCGGTGGGCCAGAACCGCCGGCGCCACGGCACGTACGTCCTCGAATGAAGGGATGGCGTCGCCACGCACTGCCGCGCGAGCCTTCGCACCGAGCACCAAGAACTGCGATGCGCGGGGGCCGGCTCCCCAACTCACATACTTCGAGGTGACCGGGGATGTTTCCTCCTCTCCGGGGCGAGTGGCCCGGGCGAGCCGAACCGCGTGTGCCACGAGCGACGGTGGTGCGGGCACACGCCGCACGAGGTGCTGGAGTTCGATGAGCTCCGAACTGTTGACGACCCGACGAATCTGGGGCTGGTCCCCACCCGTCGTCCGCATGGCGATCTCTTCCTCTTCGTGCTTCGACGGATAACCGATCACCAGCTCCAGCATGAAGCGGTCGAGTTGCGCCTCGGGAAGCGGGTAGGTGCCTTCCTGCTCGATCGGATTCTGGGTCGCAAGCACGAAGAACGGCTCCTCCAGCGGATAGGTCTGGCCGGCTGCGGTCACCTCGCGCTCCTGCATGGCCTGCAGCAAAGCGGCCTGCGTCTTCGGTGGCGTCCGGTTGATCTCGTCCGCCAGCACGACGTTTGCGAAGATCGGGCCCTGCACGAACCGAAACACACGTCGGCCGGAGGTACGATCCTCTTCGATCACTTCCGTGCCGGTAATGTCGGTGGGCATGAGGTCGGGCGTGAATTGAATACGGCTGAACTCGAGCTCCAGCGCCTCCGCAACCGTCGATATGAGCAGAGTCTTGGCCAAGCCAGGCACACCGACGAGCAAAGCGTGTCCGTTGGCCAGGAGCGCCGTCAGCAAGCCGCTTACCACATCGTGTTGGCCGACGATCTTTTTCTCGACCTCGTGGCTCAACTCCTGCGCGACCTGCGCCACTCGGTCGAGCAACTCGAGATCGCGATCCTGTACCGCGCTGTCGGTCTGAATGGTCATCGGCCCTTCCACGCCTCGCGCGGCGATGTCGTCGGGTTGGTGCTCGAGATCTACGATCCGGGCGTTCTCATCCGCCGGAGGCGCCCCATCCCGGCAATCGGGGTACACTGAGCGAGTACACTGGGTCCAACGCAATACGCTCGAGCCACCGTATCCAGTGTAGGAGGCGAGGCGAACATAGAGCCCGTTTTTCCGCGCCGTCAAGCGAAGATCCGTTCATCCACGGGTCCCGCGAAACGGACGAGAAGGGCGCTTGCGAAAAATTTCACAAGCCCCTATCTTCGGCTGGCTGAACGGCCAGGGGAGGGAGGCCAAATGTCCGACGAGCGCCCGAACGCGCGTCAGGCTGGGGACATGAGCCGTGTTTCCGGGCAGTACATGGGCCACGGATTGACGCTGGCTCTTGCCACCCTGTTCTTCCTCCTCGTCGGCTGGTGGCTCGACTCGAAGTTGGGTACCAGACCGCTGCTGTTGCTCTTGGGCGCCTTCGTCGGCGCCGGAGCTGGCTTCTACAGGCTTTACTATTACGTCGTGATCAAGTCTCGCCCGAAGTCCGAGGACGCGGAGGACGCGCGGTGACCCCAGTTGGTCGGTACGGGGCGACCGGTCTCCTGCTGCTCCTTGTCGTCCTAGCAGGCCTGTGGCCGTTCCTCGATGGCGATGGGCGTCGTGGTATTGCGCTTGCTGCGGCCGTGGCCTATCCCATACAACTCCTTGCCTTCTGGCTCTTGATCCGATACCGGCAGGAGATGAATCGCTTTCTGGTAATCTGGGCGGGTGGTACCCTCATTCGCATGGCGGTGATCGTAGGCCTCGGTCTCTGGGCGACGCGCCTCGAGAGCGTGGCTCCCGTTCCGATGCTGCTGGCCTTGGGTGGGTTCTTCTTCGTATTGCTGTTGCTCGAACCGGCCTTCTTTCGTGTCCGGGGCAGCGAGCACACTGAATGATTAGGGCCCTTCCAGGATTGCTGCAGGCTCATGGTGAGGCACAAGGCGCCGTGGAGATGGCTCCCCCCGACCTCAAGGGGATGCTCATGCATGAGCTGGCGGACGGCAAGGAGATCGCAGTCGAAGTGTTCGGCTGGGGCAAGACCTTCGAACTGCCGGCATGGAATCCGATTCAGCTCGGCCCGGTCGCGCTCGACCTGTCGCCTACCAAGCACATGGTGTTCCTGGTGCTGGCCGCGGTCGTCTGCGTCACCGTTCTCAGCCTGGTGGGACGGGTCATGCGGAGGAAGTATCGCGATCGGGCACCGTCGGGTTTCGCGAACGCGGTCGAGGCCATGGTCATCTACTTCAGAGACGAGGTGGTCCGCCGCAGCATCGGGCCCGGAGCCGACCGCTACACTCCATACATCCTGACGCTGTTCTTCTTCATTCTGACCATGAACTTGATGGGGCTCGTGCCGTTCGGGGCGACCCCCACCGGCAACATCAACGTGACCGCTGCTTTGGCCATCCTCACTTTCGTGGTTGTGGAGGTGAGCGGGATGAGGGCGCTGGGGCCGGCGGGATACGCCCGGACGATTTTCTTCGTCCCGCCCGGGATGTCCAAGCTCGCGGGGGGGATGATGCTCATCATCATGACCCCCGTCGAGTTTATCGGGAAGCTCACCAAGCCGTTCGCCCTGACGATCCGGCTCTTCGCCAACATGACGGCTGGGCACACGCTGGTGCTGTCGCTGCTCGGCCTGATATTCATGTTCGGCCACCTGGGTTTGGGGAAGTACCTGATCGCGGGGGCATCGGTCGGAATGGTGGTGGCGATCTTCATGCTGGAGATCTTCGTGGCTTTCTTGCAGGCGTACATCTTCGCGCTGTTGACGGCGGTGTTCATCGGACTCATCCGCCATGCTCACTAGATATTTTTTTGTCGCTGGACTGAACCCTTAAGAGACGAGAAGAGACACATGCTCCACGCAATGCTCACCACGCTTCAGGATGCGGCCATGGACCCGGAGACGGCCAAGAACAATCTGAGCCTGCTCGGTGCCGGGATCGGGATCGGCCTGGCCGTGATCGGCGCGGGGATCGGGATTGGGCAGATCGGTGCTGCAGCGGCCCAGGGGATCGCCCGTCAGCCGGAGGCGGCTGCCGACATTCAGGCGTCGGCCATCATCCTCGCCGCACTGATCGAGGGTGCCGCGCTGTTCGGCCTCGTCATCACCATCATCTACAAGCTGTTCTAGGGCGCCCGGTAGGCGGCGCAGGGCGGCGTTGGGCTGCGATGCGCGGAATTGTGACGTACCCCCGGGTACGTCTCGGCTCCTTCTCGGACACCCTGGTGAGGTATCTCTGGAGAGGAAGATGAAGCTGATCAACCGAACATTCATTGTACCCCTGGCCTTCGTGGCCACGTCCCCGCTGGTGGCGTGGGCGCAGGAGGAACACGGCGAAGGGGGTGCGCCGGCCCCGGGGCTGTTCGACATCAACCCGGGCCTGAGCGTCTGGACGCTGATCGTATTCGGTCTCGTGTTGTTGACGCTCCACCGTTTCGCCTGGGGCCCCATCCTGGGCGCCGTCAATGCTCGGGAAGAGGGGATCCAGAGCGATCTGGACCAGGCCAAGTCGGAACGTGAGGAGGCTGCCAGCCTCCTCGCGGAGCACAAGAAGCAGATGTCCGAGGCCCGACGCGAGGCTCAGCAGATCATCCAGAACGGAAAGACTGCGGGCGAAAAACTGCGTCAGGAGATCGAGGCTAAGGCCCGGACGGAGGGTCATGCGATGATCGAGCGGGCGCGCGAGGAGATCCAGAGGGAGCGTGACGCCGCCCTCGACACGCTCCGGAAGGAGTCGGTGGATCTGGCCCTCGCCGCCGCGTCCAAGCTGATTCGGGCCAACCTCGACGCCGACAGGAACCGCGAGCTTGTGATGGGCTACGTGGACGAGCTCTCGAAGTCGGGTGAGGGGGCGCAGGCTTGAGGGACGAGACGGTCGCAAAGAACTACGCCGAGACTCTCTTCGAGCTGGCCGAGCGCCACGAGGGTGTGGACAGGTTCGGCGAAGGCATCGAACTCGTGGCGAGGCTTCTGGACGAGGATGCGAAGGTGCGCCTTTTTCTGGAGACACCCAGGATCGCCGCGCCCGAGAAGAAGGCCGTAGTGAGGAAAGTGTTTGCCGCCGAGCTGCCCGAACAGTTGGTGAATTTCCTGCTCGTGACCATCGACAAGCGCCGGCAGCGGCTACTGAGGGAGATCGCGCGCGAGTACCACGCGCTGGTGGACGAGCATTACAACCGGGTGCACGTCGAAGTGACTCTCGCCCGTGAATTGAACAGCCAGGCCATGGACGAGTTGACCGAAAAGCTCTCGTCCATGCTGAATAAGACGGCGATTCCAAACGTTCGGGTGAAGCCGGCCCTGTTGGGTGGCGTCGTGGTTCGCACGGGCGACACCATCTTCGATGGCTCGCTCAAGCGCAGGCTGGACGGAATGCGCCGCAGGCTCATGGAGGCGGAGCTTCCGTCTCCCGACACGGCATGATCCACACAGACGCGATGCGGGCCCGGTTACCGGGCCCCAGATTCGAGGACTAGCTAGATGGCAAACGACTCAGGACTGCGCGCGGGCGAGATCAAGGGCGTCCTCCTCTCCGAGATCGAGAACTACGAGGAAGACCTGCGCGCCGAGGAGATCGGTGAGGTTCTCGAGGTCAAGGACGGGATCGCCAGGATCTACGGGCTGACCCATGCGATGGCCAGCGAGATGCTCGAGATCACGGCGGCCGACACGGGTGACGTGGTGACGGCCTTGGCCTTGAATCTCGAAGAAGACAACATCGGTGCCGTCATCATGGGTGACTGGACCGCCCTCCACGAGGGAGATCAGGTACGCGGCACAGGCCGTGTGCTCGACGTGCCGGTCGGCGAGGGGTATCTCGGCCGAGTGGTGGACGCCCTCGGACAGCCCATCGACGGCAAGGGGCCGATCGAACCGCTCGAAGGCAATCGCCAGATCGACGTGGTCGCGCCGGGCATCGTCAAGCGGCAACCTGTGAATGAGCCCCTCCAAACGGGCATCAAGCCGATCGACTCGATGATTCCCATCGGACGGGGCCAGCGCGAGCTGATCATCGGCGACCGCGGAACCGGTAAGACGGCGATCGCGATCGACACGATCATCAACCAGAAGGGCACCGGCGTCGTCTGCGTCTACTGCGCCATCGGCCAGCGCGCGGGGAAGGTCGCGGGCGTGGTGGATACGCTCCGGCAACACGGCGCGCTCGATTACACGATCGTGGTGGCCGCCAGCGCTTCGGAGCCGGCACCGCTTCAGTACATCGCGCCATATTCTGCGTGTGCCATGGCCGAGCATTTCATGTGGAATGGCCGTCATACGTTGGTGATCTACGACGATCTCTCGAAGCAGGCCCAGGCTTATCGTCAGCTCTCCCTGGTGCTTCGGAGGCCTCCGGGCCGCGAGGCGTATCCGGGCGATGTGTTCTACCTGCACTCGCGCCTGCTCGAGCGGGCGGCCAAGCTCTCGGACGATATGGGCGGCGGATCGCTCACCGCGCTGCCGATCATCGAGACGCAGGCAAGTGACGTTTCGGCGTACATCCCGACCAACGTCATCTCGATCACCGATGGGCAGATCTTCCTGGAGCCCGACCTGTTCTTCTCAGGCGTGCGCCCGGCGGTAAATGTGGGCATCTCTGTGTCACGCGTGGGTGGCGCGGCGCAGATCAAGGCGATGAAGAAGGTCGCCGGACGGCTCCGCTTGGACCTCGCGCAGTTCCGTGAACTCGAGGCCTTCGCCCAGTTCGGATCGGACCTGGACCTAGCGACACAGCGACAGTTGGCACGAGGCGAACGCACGGTCGAGATGCTCAAGCAGCCACAGTACCAGCCGATGCCCGTCGAGAATCAGGTCGCCGTCATCTATGCGGTGACCAACGGGTACTTGGACGATGTCCCGGTATCCCGAGTCAGAAAGTGGGAACTCGGCTTCCACGACTTTCTCAAAGCCCAGCACGATGAACTCCTGACGGGTCTCCGTGAAGGCGAGGTGCTGACCGAAGAGCTGGAGAACGCTCTGATCGAGGCCGCACAAGACTTCACCGCGGGGTTCTTGGAGGACGAGGGCCTTGAAGTGGAAGTCGCCGAGACCGCGGGCGCTGAGGCCTGATGACCGGGCTGGCCGTGAAGGGGGGCTGCTGAGTGTCAGGCGGGCGCGAAGTCAAGAAGCGGATCAAGTCCGTCGAGAACACGCGGAAGATCACCCGCACGATGGAGTTGGTGGCCACGTCCAAGCTCAAGAGAGCCACGGAGCGTGTATACGCTGCCCGGCCCTACGCGGAGGCGCTCCAAGGGATCGTCCAGAGTCTCTACGCACCCGAGCTGTCGGGGCGCTTTCCGTTGCTGAGGCGCCCCGAGCCCGTTCGGAAGGCGGCTGTGATGCTACTGACTGCCAACAGGGGACTCGCCGGCGGATTCAACGCGAATCTCATTCGCGAGGCTCGGAGTTTGTTGGAGCGGCTCAGGAGTCAGGGCGTCGAGACACGTCTCGACGTGGTCGGCAAGAAGGGTATCGCCTATTTCCGGTTCAGGGGTGAGGAGATCGCCTCGGCGCGCACCGACATCGGGGACAACCCGACGCCGGAGGACGCCGAGTCCGTGATCGCACCACTTCGCGATGCATTCGCCGGGGGTGAGGTGGACGCGGTCTATTTGGTGAGTTCCGAATTCCGTTCCGCGATGTCCACTCCGCCGGTCGTAAGGGAGTTGTTCCCGATCAAGCCGGAGACGGAGTCATCGAGGCTGGTCTCTTACATCCTTTCGCCGTCGGGGGACGTCTTGCTCGACCGGCTTCTCCCGGCCTATGTGCGCACCGCCGTATACCGGGCGCTCGTCGAGAACGCCGCGGCAGAGCAGGGATCGCGGCGCACCGCGATGAAAAGTGCGACAGATAATGCGGGTGACATGCTCGACAGACTCACCCGTTCGTATAACAGGGCCAGACAGGCCCAGATCACGCAGGAGATCGCCGAGATCGTCGGTGGAGCTGCGGCTCTCGAATAGGGCTGTGCGACCCGCTCCGCGGGGCTTCCACCGCACAAAGAATGGATACCATGGCTGACAAGAACATCGGAAAGGTCGTTCAGGTTATCGGGCCCGTGTTGGACGTAGAGTTCGACCCGGAGAACCTGCCGGACATCTACAATGCTCTCTCGTTGAAATCGGAGGGGGTGGGCGGCAACGACATCGAACTCGTCGCCGAGGTCCAGCAGCACATCGGACGGGGCCAGGTTCGCGCGGTCTCCATGACGTCCACGGACGGCGTGACGCGCGGGATGGACGCGATCGATACCGGAAGCGCCATCACGGTTCCCGTCGGCGAGGCGGCGCTCGGGCGCATCCTCAACGTGCTTGGCGAGCCCGTCGACGAATTGGGGCCCGTGGGCGGAGACAACGGCGAGGTGGAGCGGTGGCCGATCCACCGGGATCCGCCCAAGTTCGATGCCCTCGAGCCCAAGACCGAGATCTTCGAGACCGGCATCAAGGTCGTCGATCTCCTCGCGCCGTACGTGAAGGGCGGCAAGACCGGGCTCTTCGGTGGTGCCGGCGTCGGCAAGACCGTCATCATCATGGAGCTCATCAACAACATCGCGATGGAGCATGGCGGCCGCTCCGTGTTCTGCGGTGTGGGCGAGCGTACTCGCGAGGGGAACGACCTCTGGCTCGAGATGAAGGAGTCGGGCGTTCTCGAGTCCACGTCGCTTGTCTACGGCCAGATGAACGAGCCCCCCGGGGCGCGCCTGCGGGTGGGGCTCAGTGGGCTCACGATCGCCGAGTATTTCCGTGACATCGAGAAGCAGGACGTGCTGCTCTTCATCGACAACATCTTCCGTTTCACGCAAGCGGGCTCCGAGGTGTCGGCTTTGCTCGGCCGTATGCCCTCGGCCGTGGGCTACCAGCCCACGCTGGGTACCGAGATGGGCGAACTGCAGGAGCGGATCACCTCGACGCGTGAAGGATCCATTACGTCGGTCCAGGCCATTTACGTGCCCGCCGACGACCTCACAGACCCAGCACCTGCCGCGGCGTTCACGCACTTGGACGCCACGACCGTGCTGTCACGCGCCATTTCGGAGTTGGGCATCTATCCGGCCGTTGATCCGCTGGACTCGACGTCGCGCATCATGGATCCCCAGTTCATCGGCGAGCATCACTACGACGTAGCCACCCGTGTGCAGGAGATTCTCCAGCGCTACAAGGACCTGCAGGACATCATCGCCATCCTGGGAATGGACGAACTCACCGAGGAAGACAAGGTCATCGTCGCACGGGCGCGTCGCATCCAGAAGTTCCTGTCGCAGCCGTTCCACGTCGCGGAACAGTTCACCGGCATTCCCGGGAAGTACGTAAAGCTCGACGAGACCATCGAGTCGTTCCAGCGCATGGCCGATGGAGAGCTGGATCACCTGCCGGAGCAGGCATTCTACATGAAGGGCGGCATCGAAGAGGTGATCGCCGCGGGCGATGAGCTCGCCGAGTGAGCCGGGCATGAGCGAGAAGACGCTCAGCGTCAGGGTGGTGTCGGCCGAAGAGGCCGTGTACGAGGGGGCTGCCGCTTCGGTTGTGGCACCGGCGTGGGATGGTCGGGTGGGCATTCTTCCGGGCCACGCACCGATGATCGCCCTTCTGGGTCACGGCGAGCTCGCCATCGATGAGCTCGGCGGAGGAAGCCAGACCTTCTACGTGGCAGCGGGCGTCATCAAGGTGGAGGGCAACGAGGTCACGGTCCTGACCGAGTACGCGGGATCCGGACCACCCGTCGAGATCCCGGAAGCGGCGAAACTCTCTCCAGAGGATGTCGAGGAGACGGTCACCGAGGGCAAGAGCGGTTAACCCGCAGGTCCGGCTGTGTCCATGAGGCTCGATCTCCATGTCCATTCCACGGCCTCTGACGGGGCGGTTGCGCCCGCCGAGGTGGTACGCCTCGCTGCCCAGGGTGGGTTGGACGTCATCGCAATTTCGGATCACGACAGCGTGGCGGGTGTGCGGGAGGCGCGAGAGGCGGCCCTTTCCTACGCCATCCAGATCATCCCGGCGCTGGAGGTGAGCAGCACCACGTCCGACAGGGAAATCCATATCCTCGGCTATTTCATCGATCCGGAGGCCGATTCCATCACGGCCCACCAGGAGCGGGCCGGCCGCGTGCGTCGCGAGCGCATGCGTGAGATGGTGGGCCGCCTGAACTCCGCGGGCTTGGCGCTCACCATGGAGGATGTGCTCGAGTTCAGCAGCGGTCCGCCCACCATGATCGGGCGCCCCCATCTAGCGAAGGCCCTCGTCCGGCGCGGTCACGTAGCCACTGTTCCGGAGGCCTTCGAGCGCCTCATCGGGGATGGCATGGATGCCCATGTGCCGACCCGGCTCGCGGATCCGGCCGAGGCCATCCAACTGATCGAAGACGCAGGGGGGATCGCCGTCTGGGCCCATCCCCCACACGACCTGCTACAGGACCTGCTTCCGGGCCTGGTGAATGCCGGCCTGAGGGGCTTGGAAGCCTACCGGCCGAAGGCGCGGGCGGACCAGATCCTCGTGTTGGAGCGAGCGGCCAGGGAGGCCGGATTGATGGTCTCCGGGGGCTCGGATTGGCACTCTCCAGAGGCCGGCACCAACCTCGGAAAGTTCTTCGTGACGGCCGATGAGGTGGCCCAATTGCTCGAGGCCGGAGGCATCTGAAAAAGGGCACGAAATGGGGGGTCAAACCATGTTGACTCGACCCCCTCGTTCCGGTACCTTTTCTTGCTCGGCTGGGATACCCGGCCGGGCTGCTTTTTGACAATCGTTTACGGGACGCCCGGATACAAGGTCCGACGTCTTCGTGAATTCAGGGTGAGAAGGTTGTAGAGAAATCTTAGGTGGAAACAATTCGAAAAAGTGTAGTGGCTTTTTGGTGAGGCCAGAGGATACTTCTTGTTGGTGAGAACTCGTTACGGTCTTTTCGAGGACTCACCTAAGCGAGGGGGAAATTTTCCAAGTATTCTGTTGCGGATCTAGGCGGGCGAAGCTGAAGCGACGAAGGCGTATCGAAAGATACGTTGAGGAGCTGAAGCGCAGCCCAACGACGAGCCGCGACAAAATACGCCGGAAAATTCTGGTCAAGCGAACAAGTGCACACGGTGAATGCCTAGGTACGAGCCGGCGATGAAGGACGTGGCAAGCTGCGATAAGCCTCGGGGAGCTGCAAGCAAGCGTAGATCCGGGGGTGTCCGAATGGGGAAACCCGGCAGGGGTGATGCCCTGTCACTCCGCAAGGAGAGCCAACCCGGGGAACTGAAACATCTAAGTACCCGGAGGAAAAGAAATCAAAAGTGAGATTCCCTTAGTAGCGGCGAGCGAACGGGGAAGAGCCCAAACCGTCGGGGGTTAAACCCTGGCGGGGTTGTGGGGCCTCAGTGTGGGCCGAGCGAAAGGATAGCAGAACGCGCCTGGAATGGCGGACCAGAGAGGGTGAGAGTCCCGTACGCGAAATCCCACTAGCGAGGTTGCTGGGGTACCCGAGTAGGCCGGGGCACGTGAAATCCCGGTTGAATCTGGGGGGACCATCCTCCAAGGCTAAATACGAGCTCGTGACCGATAGTGGAGAGTACCGTGAGGGAAAGGTGAAAAGAACGCCTGACGGCGAGTGAAATAGATCCTGAAACCGTGTGCATACAAGCGGTAGGAGCCTGGATTCGGTCTTCGGACCGGATAGCGGGTGACTGCGTGCCTTTTGCATTATGATCCGGCGAGTTGCTCCTCACGTGCGAGGTTAAGGACTTATGGTCCGGAGCCGAAGCGAAAGCGAGTCTGAATAGGGCGGAAATCCCCCTTCGGGGGGTTTAAGTACGTGGGGGCAGACCCGAAACCGAAGCGATCTATCCATGGCCAGGGTGAAGCCGGGGTAATACCTGGTGGAGGCCCGAACCGTTGTGGGTTGAAAACTGCTCGGATGAGCTGTGGATAGGGGTGAAAGGCCAATCAAGCTCGGAGATAGCTGGTTCTCCCCGAAATATATTTAGGTATAGCCTTAGGGAGTTGTCTCCAGGAGGTAGAGCACTGCGTGGGCTAGGGGGCTTACCCGCTTACCGACCTCATGCAAACTCCGAATGCCTGTGAGATGGACCCTGGGAGTCAGTGGGCGAGCGATAATGTCCGTCCGCGAGAGGGAAAGAGCCCAGACCGTCAGCTAAGGCCCCCAAGTACGAGCTAAGTGAGAAAGGATGTGGATTTGCACAGACAACTAGGAGGTTGGCTTAGAAGCAGCCATGCCTTTAAAGAGTGCGTAATAGCTCACTAGTCAAGTGGATCTGCGCCGATAATGGTCGGGACTAAGCTCGTCGCCGAAGCTATGGATGTCTAAGGACATGGTAGGGGAGCGTTCCCTGTGCATGGAAGCCGGGCCGTGAGGCCTGATCCGTATGGATCTTAGCCGGTGGAGCGCAGGGAAGTGAGTATGCCGGAATGAGTACGCGCTAAACAGAGTGAGAATCTCTGTCACCGAAAGCCTAAGGGTTCCGGAGCCAGGTTCATCCGCTCCGGGTTAGTCGGTCCCTAAGCCGAGGCCGAAGGGCGTAGGCGATGGGAAACGGGTTAATATTCCCGTACCACAGCGTAGTGCGTTTGACCCTGAGGGGGGACGCAGCAGCGTACGGACCGTCGGGTGGTGGATTATCCGATGTAAGGTGGTAGGCGTTTCTGGTGAGGCAAATCCCACCGGTTAAGCCGAGCGCCGATGCCGAAGGGGCTTTCGGGCCCCGCAAAGGGTTCTGAAGCATACTGCCAAGAAAATCCTCGCAGGGGAGTGCTTGCTGTGACCGTACCGTAAACGGACACACGTAGGCGAGGCGAGAAGCCTAAGGTGCTCGAGTGAATTGCGGAGAAGGAACTCGGCAAAATGTCCCCGTAACTTCGGGAGAAGGGGAGCCCGTGGTAGGTGAACCCGCTGCATGGGGGAGCTGAAGCGGGCCGCAGAGAATCGGCCCAGGCGACTGTTTATTAAAAACACAGGTGTCTGCAAAGTCGCGTAAGACGACGTATAGGCACTGACGCCTGCCCGGTGCCGGAAGGTTAAATGGAGGGGTTAGCTTCGGCGAAGCTCTGAAATGAAGCCCCGGTAAACGGCGGCCGTAACTATAACGGTCCTAAGGTAGCGAAATTCCTTGTCGGGTAAGTTCCGACCTGCACGAATGGCGTAACGATCTGGGCGCTGTCTCCTCCGCAAGCTCGGCGAAATTGGAGTCTCGGTGAGGATACCGAGTACCCGCGACAGGACAAAAAGACCCCGTGCACCTTTACTACAACCTGCTATTGGGTCTTGGCACTGCACGTGTAGGATAGGTGGGAGACTTTGAACCGTTCTCGCTAGGGGGCGGGGAGTCACAAGTGAAATACCACCCTTACAATGTTGAGGCTCTAACCTAGGGGAGTGAATCCTCCTCGGGGACCGTGGCAGGCGGGTAGTTTGACTGGGGCGGTCGCCTCCCAAAGAGTAACGGAGGCGCGCAAAGGTTCCCTCAGCGCGGTCGGCAATCGCGCGAAGAGTGTAAAGGCAGAAGGGAGCTTGACTGCGAGACCGACGGGTCGAGCAGGTAGGAAACTAGGCCTTAGTGATCCGGTGGTTCCGAATGGAAGGGCCATCGCTCAACGGATAAAAGGTACGCCGGGGATAACAGGCTTATCGCCCCCGAGAGTTCACATCGACGGGGCGGTTTGGCACCTCGATGTCGGCTTATCGCATCCTGGGGCCGGAGAAGGTCCCAAGGGTCGGGCTGTTCGCCCGTTAAAGCGGTACATGAGCTGGGTTTAGAACGTCGTGA
>BTRA01000016.1:0-34333 GCA_036986155.1 Gemmatimonadota bacterium
CAGGGGACGAGGGTGTGCCGTCCGTTATCGGGGCCGAGGACTCCGATGCCGCCAAGGCGCTCCAAGATGTCGCGAGCGCGGTGTTGGAGGCGCTCGCCGGCGCCGGGCCGGAATGAAGACAGCGCCGCGACAGCCCGTACCCCGCAAGGCGTTTGCCGAGATGCCGGTGAATGTCGTGGTGCGTGATTTTCCCGAGACCCTCCGCATCCTAGCGCGTGCTCCGGGCTTTTCGCCGAAGTGGGGAGCGCTCCGGATTGCGGATCTCGACGCCGATGTCGAGGCACTCCTCGACGGGATCGAGTCCGCAACCTCGTTGAGAGGCCCGCCGGCGGCCCAAGAAGTGCCGCCATTGGCTCAATAATTGTCGCTGCAGGCCTGATACGTGGCACCGCAGGTCAGCGTTGTCATGGTTTGCCGTAACGGGCTGCCCTACCTGTTCGAGGCGCTCGGCAGCGTCCTGGCTCAGACCTTCACGGATTGGGAGCTGGTCTTCTGGGATAATGGCTCGAAGGACGCCAGCCGTGAAGCAGCCGCCCGCCTTTCCCCCGGCGTCAGGGTCTTGGGGAGCCCGGCCCCCATTCCGCTGGCCGAGGCGAGGAACCGCCTTACCGACGCCGCAAGAGGAAAATATGTGGCGTTCCTGGATGCGGACGACCTTTGGTATCCTCAGAAGCTCGAGCGCCAGCTTTCTGACATGATTGCCGACGGGAGTACGTGGAGCTACACGGACTGTCACATCGTGTCGGCACGCGGCGTGCCCATGGGTCGTTTCGCACGGCGCGTTCCGCAGCGATCCGGGCAGGTGAACCGAGCCCTTCTGCGAGAGAACTTCATTCCTCTATCGACGGTCGTGATTGAGCGCGAGGCCCTTCTCGAGGCTGGGGGCTTCGACGTGACCTTCGCGGTGGCCAACGACTACGACCTCTGGTTGAGGCTCTCCACGAGCACGGCGGTGCTCGCGTGTCCGGGCGTGTTGAGCGCTTACAGGGTTCACGGTTCCAACCTCACGAGCCGGTACAGGGTCACGTATCGGGAGAATCGCCTTATCTACAGACGCTGGGCCGTCGCCGCGGACCAGCCGGCGCAGGTGCGTGAAGCGGCTCGTGAGGCCCAGGCCCTACTAAGCCTGAGGTGGGGCTTACGGGAAATCTTCGAGGGCCGAAGCCTGACTCGCGGCTTCAGGCGTCTCCGAGTGGGCGTCCGAAGGGCGAAGCGTCTACGCACGCTGATCCACTTCGCGGTGCGCGCGGTGGCTAGCTCGAGGGTGAGGCTGATGATGGCCCGAGAGCGCAACCGGGCACAGCGGAGGGTTTAGAACTCCGTACCAGTCTTGCTATCGAGCCAGCGTTGGTCTGCTTCCGAAAGCGATCCGCCGCGTTTCCGCTCTATCACCTTGAGCACGACCCAACCCACGAGAAGGATCGGCGCCACCTTGAAGAGCAGAAACGCCGCAAGTCCAAGGCCCAGCGACAGCACTGTGCCGACCACAGCCAGAGCGACCCCGGCGACCACGAGCGTGACCACCCCGACGGCGAAGAACGTGAGCAATGTACCGATCATGTCGTATCTCCTAGCGAACCCAGACGACGTCGATGCTTCCGAAGGCAGCATCAATGTCGATCGTGAGGCGCCGATCAGCGTCCTCATAGTCGACGGAATAATACGCATTCCCCCGTTTGACCAGTCCCTCCGAATCGAATGAGGTGAGAAACGTGTCCTTTACGATCTTGACTCCAAGGCCCTCGGGCAATCTGAGTTCCAGTGAACCGAGGCCCATGTCCACGGACAATCTGGCGTCACGCTGCCACCTTCCGGTGAGGCCCAGACTGATATCCCCGACGCCGGCGTCGACCTTGATGGATCTCGCGTTCAGATTGCCGAGGTGACGGGCAGTGAACTCCGCTGCACCCACCTCGAACCGCGCAACATCCATCTCAACCGGGTTGGGCTCCGACACGTCCACGCGCGTCTGCGACGCACCGGTTGTGAGGCTCAAGTCGGTGAGACGGAGGCCGCCGAGGTCGAAATCGGCCTTGACTGCGCCGAAGTCCATTTGGAGGTCCATGTCTACGTTGGTGGACAGCTCCAGGTCGAATTCACCGCTGATATCGCGGCGGCCGAACCGAACGCGGTGCCCGATGTTGTCTGTGCCGAGATGGAGCTCGCCGGGGGTGTACTCTGCAACCGGATCAAAGAGCTCTTCGTCGTAACGAAGCTTCATGCGATAGAGTGCTCCTCCGTCCATCGGCCCTACGGTGAAGTGACCGGCACCGTACTGCACATACACATCCACGTTTCGCTCGTCGCCAAGCTGCCTCGACATCGTGACCGTCCGCCAGCTCTGTCCTGATAGCCCATTCGCCGACAGCACCAAGATAGCCGCAGCTACCAGCGCAATACGAGTCTTAGACATTACTCCCCCCTTCGTCTTCCTCCACGGGCTCCGGTTCGGGCCCATTGGCATCCACCGCGACTCGCTCATCCGCCTGCCGGCGCCTCGGAGTCCGGCGCCTCGGTCTGGACCGCAGATTCGTCGCGGACCTCCTCGGCCTCGATCACATCCTCCATCTCGACCTCGACCTCGACCTCGGGAGTCCAGATGTCGTCGTCGAACGGATCGTGTCCACCGTAGGACTCAGGCTGCCGTCCACCTCTGGTCATGAGAACCGCCCCGAAGCCGACCAACAGGGCGCATATCGTCACTACGGCTCCAACCGCCGCCACGAGGGTTTGCAGCACTCGAAGGATTGGACCGAACATGCCTAGCAAGTGCCCCAGCACGGAAAAAACTGCGAGTGCCACAATGCCCGCCACCACCGCATAGAGCGTGTTCGTGGCTTGCACGCGGTCGATGCGACTGAATCTCTGGTCAGCCAACCATTCGCCGACATTCCTCGCTACAGCGAGGTATCCGATGCCGACCGCGACCGCTGCTACCACCGGAAAGAGCAGCACCCAGAACGGTAGCGCCAGGATTCCCACGATCGAGACCACCAGGGCGATCGATCCGAGGATCCAGGCGGGTAGGAAGAGGAAAGCACCCGCCATCCCGACCATGCCTGCCCGAATCGGTGTACGCCGCACCGCATCCGCGATAACGTTGAGCCGATCCTTCCAGAAGAAGACGACCAGCAGGCTCCCGGCAGCGAGCAGGAACAGCTGGACGAGGTCCTCGAAGACCTCGGCCAAGCCGTGCGTGATGTTGCCAAAGAATGCCGAAACCCCGGTGCGATCACCTCTGGTGTGGCCCCCGGTGTTTCCGACTCTATCGCGGGACCCCGCTCGGATCTCGCCGCGAATGCTTCGTTCTGGTTGGTCTTGGTCGGACTCCACGGAGACCACCCGGCCCTCGATGACTCCCCCGTCGCTGTAGAGGCGGGCATCGACCAGACGCAGCTCGCCGGTAATGAGCCCACCTTCATCGAGGCGCACCGACCCCTGGGTCACAACGACGTCACCGTCGATTCGCCCTTCAACGGTCAGGCTACCGTCCACGAGCACGAGTGGCCCGATAACCCGGTCGCCTGCACCTATTACGACGTCCTGCTCCACGTAGATCTTGATCCCCTCTTCCTGCAGGTCGCCGAGGGCCTCCGTAAGCGCAGGGAGAATGCTACTCCGTGAGAGGAGTTTGAGGAGATTCGACTCGTGGGAGGCGGAGATCTCATCCACCTCACGCTCACCAAGGCCTGAATCCACCGCGGGCGGCAGCAGGGTCCCCTCCAGTACCCCATCCAGCAGCAGCGCGACGTCCACGGCATTCCCGGCCAATGAGCTCGGCGGCTCCCAAGCCTCGAGCGCCCGCGCGAGGGCGCCGTCGTCGAGTGTGGCCACTTCGCCCAGGAGTTTCCGCCATGCGATGTCGAGCTCGTCCCGGCGATCGTATGTGCCCACGACCGCATCGCCTACGAAGATCCGACCGTCCCGGAACTCGATGTCGAGCCGGCCCTGGTCGGCGAATTCGAGATGGATCGACGCCTCCCGTTCCGAGATTGCCAGTTGGTTGGAGACCACCCGGCGAACCTGGCCGGACGCGGCAGCCGGCAGCAGCGCCGTGAGTGTGATGGCGAGGAACGCCGGAGTCAGTCGGTTAAATCGATGCTCGTACATATGACTGTTCCGTGCGGCGTGTTTGAAAGAGGTTCGCGTAGAGAATCCATGCCGCCGAAGCCGAGAGAGCCGCGAAAGCGACAGCGCCCGCCAGGGCGATCAGTGGACTCCCCGACAAGAACTCGACAACGGCGTAGGCCTGGAACGCGGCTGCCGACTCGACGGCACCGTCCATCAGCGAAGAGCCGAGCGCCGAGCCCAATTCCCCCACCTTCCATGAGAGGAAGTACGCCAGATACCCCGGGGTGAGTGCCGGATTGGAGAACACCTCGCCGAGAAGCACCGAGCCAATCGTTATGGGCGGCACGGCGAGACCGGCGACGACCGCCCAGGCCTTACGGGTCCGTGGCACCAGCCGCTTCACTCGGGCGAACGCACCTGTTCTTGCCGCTGCAGGCTCCCAAGCCTCGAGGAGCTTGAGCACCCGGTGCTGCGCCATGACGCGCTCGTAGAAGCCCTCTCCGGGCTCCATGGACTGAAGCGTCCCGAGGCCCTCGAAGAGCCCCTGCCAAGCAGCCATGTCAGAGCGGCACGCCTTACAGCCGGAGAGATGCGCCTCGATCTGGGCCACTCGTCGCGCTGGCACGAGCCCTTCGACGTAGTCCTGGAGCCGCTCGGGGGAGAGGTGGTCCCTTGCGCTTCTCCCTCGCGCAGCGATCCACGCGCGGACCTTTTGCCGCCATGGCGCAGCGGCCTCCTGGGCCGGAATGTGTTCTAGAACACGCGCAGCGAAATCAGGAGACGGCCCGAGCTCCGACAGGCCGCCGAGCTCCGCATATAGAAGCTGCCAGGCTTCGAGATCGGCATGACAGCGAGAGCAGAACACGACATGCTCCTGGGCGTCGGCGAAATCTCCGTCGGAGAGCTGCCCGTCCAGGAGCGCTTGGATCTGTTCGGCCGTCAGGTGCCCGTTCATTTCAGCAGGAAAACCCATCGAAAAGTCATCGTTGTCCAACATGCGACCCTACGACCCTCCAGTCCGGAAAGTTTCACCGTTTTCTTGCGGTGCCAAGTCATTTCGCGAGGTGAGCGAGATGCTCCTTCAACTCGCTTCTGGCTCGGTGTAGATAGGTCTTCACCGTACCGAGGGGAAGCTCCATGATCGCGGCGATTTCATCGTAGGCATAGCCCTCGACGTGACGGAGCAAGACGGCGGTCCGGTATTCGGGCCGGAGCTTCCCGATCGCTTGTTCGATCTGGCTCCCCAGCTCCTTGTGTTCCACATATTCATCGGGGCTCTCCCCCCCCGCCTCCACCACCAAGCGCGTTTCTTCCTCCTCGCGGGCCGTGCGGGCATGGGGTGACCCGTGGATCGACACGGTGTCGAGCTTGCGCTTTCTCAAGTGATCGATGGTGTGGTTGTTCGCGACCTTGAAGAACCAGCTGCTGAACTTGTACCGCGGATCGTACGAACCTATCGCAGCGAACCCTCGGATGAAGGCCTCCTGCGAAAGGTCCTCGGCTAACGCCCGATCACGGACCATGCGGAATACGAGCGAAAAGATCGGGCGCTGGTACCGTCTGAGAAGCTCCCCGAAGGCCGCCTGTCGACCCTGGGCGGCAAGGGAAGCAAGCTCCTTGTCGGACAGTTCAGCGTAATCCAACGAGACCGACCTCCCGTGTGCAGATGGTGACTGGGGAGAGGGTAGCCAGCTCCTCACCCCGGCCGGTACCTTTTGGAGGAAGCAACCGTAAAGTTAACCAAGTCACGGACTTCATGGCGACTAGACCCGAAGCTAAACCTTCGAGCGGGGGCGGACGGGCCCGGCAGGTGCGACAGATTTTCTCGGAGATTGCGCCAAGGTACGATCTGCTCAACCACGTGCTCAGCCTGAATATCGATCGCCGCTGGCGGGACCTTGCCGTGAGCGAATTGGGATGGGAGGAGCACCCTGAAGGGACGTATCTGGACGCATGTGCCGGTACGTACGACCTGAGCCTAGAACTGGCGCGCCGGCCTGGGTTCGGCGGCCACGTGATGGCGGCTGATTTTGCGCAGCCGATGCTCGTTCAGGGTCGCGCCAAGTTGGATGGAACGCAAGTTTCGCCGGTGTGCGGGGATACGCTTCGCCTGCCGTTTTCGGACGCGGTTTTCGACGGAGCTTCGGTAGGGTTCGGCGTCCGGAATCTAGCCGATCTCGAAGGAGGGCTCGCCGACATGAGACGGGTTCTTCGCCCCGGTGCTCGATTGGTTGTTCTCGAGTTCACTGTGCCTACGAATATGATAATGAAAGCATGTTACATGCTTTATTTCACGCGAATTCTTCCTATTGTTGGACGGCTCGTATCGGGACATCCCTGGGCGTACACCTATTTGCCGGAATCGGTGAAGGAGTTTCCGAGTCCCGACGGTCTGGCGGCCTTGATGCGGGGAGTGGGACTCGTCGACGTGCGCTGGAGAACCTTGAGTGGGGGTATCGCCGCGCTTCACGTCGGCGTGGCGCCTTGATCCGTGGGGTCAGCCATGGGGCGGAGCGGATCGCCCCGGCGTTTCGATGACGGTGACCGGACCCAACTCCTCGAGCCCTGGACCGAGCCTGTCCGGATCACCCAGAATGAGGATCACCATCCGAGATGGGTCCACGTTGTCGGCGAACGTACGCCACACACTTTTCCGGCTTACGGCCTGGATACCGCGCAGGTATCGCGCGAGCCAGTCGAGCGGAAGCCCCTGGCTGGCGTAGAGCATCTGCCTGGAAACGACTTGGCTGGGATCTTGGAAGTTGAACACGAAGCCATTCGCGATCCGGTCAACCGCGTCCCGGACTTCGATGTCGCTCGGGCCTTGCTGCCTCATTCGCTCGATGACCTCGAGGATCGCACGGATCGCCTCAACGGTGCTCTCGGGCTTGGTCCGGGTCATAGCACCGACGATGCCACGAGACGCCACGGGCGTGGTCCACACTGAGGAGGCACTGTATGAGTACCCTTCCTCGGTTCTCACCCTCTTGACGAGCCGGCTGCTCAATCCGCTCGCTCCGAAAATCGAGTGGGCGATCCGCGAACTGAAATACTCGTGCGAGTCTTCCAGGTGGACGTCACTCGGGTGCCCGACGATGACCGTACTCTGGTCGAGCTCCCTGGCGATCAGATAGACGCCGGGCTCTGTGGTGAAGTCGGGAAGGGGTGGGTCGGGCAGCTTCCCGGGGCATGAGGGCCATCCTTCGAGCATCTGATCTAGCAGCGGCTTGACGTGGTCCCAGGAGACATCGCCGCTCACGCCCAGAGTAAGGTTCTCCGGGCAGAAAACCTGGCGATGAACCTCATGCAAGACGGCGGGGGACATCGACTCCAGCGTCAGGTCCTCCGGCGCCATTTCCCAGCCCACTGGGTGGTCGCCGTACATGAGGTGGTTGAATTGGGAAATCGCGAGTCTTCCGGGTCTGTCAGCCCTTCTGCGCACGTCCTCGAGTTCCTGGCCGCGCCACACCTCCACGCTGGCGGAGTCGAATCCCGGGTTACGAAGCATGTCGGTCCAGATTGCAATCGCCTCCGGAAGGTGCCGGGCAAGCGTGTTGAGGCTCGTGAAGGCGCTCCGGCCCCCTCCGCCGAAGGCGGTCTGGATGCCGTAGAACTCCAGCACGTGGTCCACCGAATCCGGGGAGAGAGATGTCGTCCCCGCGCTACGGAGCAACGATGGAAGGGCCGTGGCTGCGCCCAGCAGCGAGCGCGGAAAATTGGAGGGGCCACCCCGGAAGCGTGCGAACACAGAGACGAGTGGGAGTGTCCTGCTCTGGAGGTAGAGTACCTTGACCCCGCGGTCGAGCTCGTAGAGATCCGGTCGGGTTGGAGTGAACTCGAGCTTCTCGTACTGCAGCTCGCGTACCGCGCCGAGGCCGACCGCTTGTGCCCATACGGCTTGGGGCATCAAGGGCACGGCGATCAAGGTCGCGGCGAACCGGTAGCACCCGAACAACCGGATCTGTTCCCGGCTCGCTCCTCTCATCGGCCTGCCGCCTTGGTCACGAGCGTAGCGACCGTGCGGTTCCTCCGCGTGAAATAAGTGCGTACCACTCTGGAGACGTCAGCTGGGTTCACGGCCTGGAGCCGTCTCGAAAACCGGAAGCTCGCGCGCCAATCCCCGAAAAGAGACGCCGAACCCGCCAGTTGCAATGCGAGCCCGAGGTTGGAGGTCAGCCGGCGGTAATTGCCGGCCTCGACCTGGTTGCGAACCCGCTGAAGCTCGAGGTCGTCGGGCGGTTGGGTGGCGAGGCGATCGAGTTCCTCGTAGACCACCGCCTCGATGTCTTCCGTGCCGTGAGGTGCGCGGGGCACGGCGCTGATCGAGAACAACTGGGCGAAACGTGAGCCGGGGCCCATCGAGGACGTGACCGATGTGGCCAGCCGCTCGCGCCGCACCAGGCGTTGGTAGAGCCGCGACGTCCGGCCACCCGTGAGGAGCGACGTGAGCATGACCAGCGCCGGCATGTCCTCGTGTCGGCCGTCCACCACATGCCATCCCAAGAGGAGGAGCGGCTCCGCGTCGAACTCGATCTCCGTCCGCCGCTCTCCGCGCTGCTCTGGCTCGCGAGCGAGCACTGGCCTCGGGGGCGCCCCGGACGGGATTCCGCCGAAGTACTCCTCCGCCCAGTCGATGACCTGATCCGGGTCCACGTCGCCGACGACGGAGACCACCGCGTTGTTCGGCCCATAATAGCGGCGGTAGTAATCGGCTACCTGGCGCCGGGTGAGGCTCTGCAGGTCCGACGGGTACCCCACCACCGGGACTCCGTAAGGGTGTAAGCGGTAGGCGGTGGCCAGATGCTCCTGATAGGTGAGCGCGAATGGCTGTGTGTCGACTCGCATGCGGCGTTCCTCCGCGACGACGTCTCTCTCGCTGTAGAACTCGCGGAATACGGGGTTCCTCATGCGGTCCGCCTCCATGACGAACCACAACTCGACCCGATTGGACGGAAGTTCCACGAAGTACGTGGTGGATTCGGACTCGGTGGTGGCGTTCAGGCTGCGCGCTCCGGCCCTCGAAAGCACCAGATCGAACTCATTGGCTACCACGTGCGTTCGCGCCGAATCTTCGAGTGCCCGGATTCGCCCGTTCAGTTCTCCGATTCGGACCGTGTCGCGCCCTCCGCCGCGCGAGCGCAGCATCAGGATCGTGTCTTGAATCAGGTCCATCTCGGCGAAGAGCGCCTGTTCGGCCGAGTAGTTGCGCGTACCAATGGTCGTGGTGCCCTTGAAGAGCAGATGCTCGAGCAGGTGAGCGATTCCGGTCGCGCCCAAGACCTCGTTGACGCTGCCCACCTCGTACTGGACCACGAACGAAACGGTCGGCGCCGTGGTCTGGGGCAGGATGAGGAGCCGCATGCCGTTGTCGAGCGTATGTTCCACGACGGGAAGGCCCTCGCCCGGCGTCGCCTGTGCGCTCACTCCCGACGGCGCCCCGTAGGGGCCGGCAAGCAGTATCAACGTGGTGAGCCACGCCACCATCGGCATGCGCGGGTCGCTCATGTCCTGCGTTTCTCCCACGGTTGGCACCTCGGGCACAAGAAGGCGGATCGGCTTCCGAACACGAGCCGCTCAATCCCGGTCCCACATCGGATGCAGGGTTCGCCGACACGACCGTATACGCCGAGTCTGCGCGCGTTATTTCCCCGTTCACCTGAGGCGTTACGATAGTTCCTCAGCGTGGTGCCTCCGTGTTCGATGGCGCTGAGCAACACCAACCGCACGGCCTGGAGCAGCGCATGGCCTTCCTTCCGGGTCAGCGTATCGGCGGGACGAGCCGGGTGGACGCGAGCCCTCCAAAGGGCCTCATTCGCGTAGATGTTGCCTACCCCCGCGACTCGGCGCTGGTCCAACAACCACGAGCGAACCGGCGAACGTGAGGTCTGGAGTCGCGCGAACATGTCCGGGCCGGTGAAGCGAGCGTCCAAGGGCTCGGGTCCCATGGCGGCCGAGCGCGCCTCCCACTCGCAGGGCGTGAGAATCTCCACGGCGCCGAAGCGCCTCACATCGTCGTAGACCAACACGCCCCCGTCGTCCAGCGAAAAACGCACGGCGGGATGGGTCGACGGTGAGGCCGACGGCAGCGTGAGAAGTCGCCCGGTCATGCCCAGGTTGACCACGAGGAAGCCCTGCGGATTCAATTCGATCACTATGTTCTTGCCCCGGCGGCCGACCTGCAGGACACGGCGGCCAGCGACCTGCTTACGGAAGCGGGCGGGGGAGGTGCGGAGGATGTCCGGGCGGAGAACCCGGGCTCTCGCGATGACCGCGCCATCGAGTGCGGGGCGCAGGCCGCGGACGATTATTTCCGCTTCCGGGAGTTCAGGCACTCGGTGTGTGCCCGGCGTCCGGCGCCAGTGAGGATCGGGCTAACTCTCTCCACCCGATGTCGGTACGGGAGCGCTTGCCGTCGAAGTCGATGCGGGCCGCCGCCGCCCTACTGCGCTCGCCAGCCTTCGCCATCGAATCGCCCAGGCCCGTGACGGCCAGGACGCGTCCACCGGACGTGACCAATCCCTCCTCGGTCTGCCGCGTACCGGCGTGAAGAATCAGCACGCTGGGATCGTCTCTGAGGTCGTCAGGGATCGTGATCGGGAGGCCTTTGGGGTATCTCCCCGGGTAGCCCTCCGATGCCATCACAGTTGTGAGTGCGCAGGCCTTACTCCAACGCAGTTGCCGGCCCGCGAGACTGCCTCCCTCGGCCACCTCCACCAGCAGGTCCAGGAGGGAGCTGTCGAGCAACGGAAGCACGACCTGCGTTTCCGGATCCCCGAATCGGCAGTTGAACTCGACGACGCTGGGCCCGTCCTGCGTGAGCATGAGGCCGGCGTACAGGAGGCCCCGGAACTCGGCACCGTCCTCCGCTAGCGCGGCCAGTGTCGGTCGCAGAATGGTCGACGTCACCTCCTCGATCAGTTCTGGAGTGGCGAGACCTACCGGTGCGTAGGCTCCCATGCCTCCCGTGTTCGGACCGGTGTCTCCCTCGCCGATACGCTTGTGGTCTTGAGATGGAAGGAGCACCAGAGCCTCGCTCCCGTCCGTCAGAGCGAATACGGAGAGTTCCTCGCCGGTCATGAACTCCTCCACGACGATCTGGCGGCCGGCCTCGCCGAAGGTCCGGTCCTCCATCATCATGCGGGCACCCTCCAGCGCATCCTCGACCGTCTCGCATACCAGTGCCCCCTTACCCGCCGCCAGCCCCGAGGCTTTTACGACCACCGGTGCGCCCATCTCTCGGATGTAATCTTGCGCGGGCGCGAGTTCTTCGAATATCGAATAGGCCGCCGTGCGCACTCCGGCCTGGGTCATGAGGTTCTTCGCGTAGGCCTTACTGGACTCGATGCGTGCGGCCGCCTGCGTCGGACCGAAGGCCGGCACGCCTTTCGACCGGAGGCGATCGACGATTCCGGCGGCGAGCGGAGCCTCGGGACCGACGACCGCCAGGTCGATCTGTCGTGCGGCCGCCCACCCGGTGAGCGCCTCGAGGTCGCCCGGGGCGATTTCCACCCCCTTGCACAACGGTGCCATGCCGCCGTTGGGCTGCGTGGCGAAGAACTCGGCGTCCGGCCGGTCCTTGGCAAGCTTCCACAGCAGGGTGTGCTCCCTCCCGCCGTTTCCGATGATGAGGATTCGCATCCGGCCACTGTACGGAACGTCGGACGGGCTGTCAAAATTCGGGGAAAAGCAGCGGGGCGACCGTGTTTCCGGTCGCCCCGCTGATTCCTGTCGGGCCCCACGTGGGCCGAAACGGTGCGCTACTTTTTCGAGCCCATGACCTCGTCTGCCATACGTTTCGCGGCGCCCGCCATGCTCCCGAAGAGGTCTTTGGCTCCCTTGGCGTATGCTGCCGTAGCCTCGCGCAAGTCGTTTCCGTAGGCCGGATCGGGGTCGGTTCGGCGCTGGTACTCTCCGCGGATGATGCGGTCGTACTCGCCCTGCTCGATCCACGACCGGATCTCGGCGACCCGGAGCACATGGAATGGATGCGTCGTGCCCATGAGGTTGAGCACCTTGAACACCTGATCGGCAACGTCTCCGGAATCCCGGTACTCCTCGGCCTGGATGATGAACTCGTCCAGATTGAGCTCCTCGTCGGAGCCGCCCGAGAGCTTGAGAATCGCCCGCATCATACTTTCCGGGTTCTGGATCGTGAGCAAGCCCGCCCGGTCGCTCGAGAGTTCGCTCTTTCTCGACCACTCCAAGAGTGCGACGAGGATCGCCCTGGCTGCGAGGCCCACGATTGGGAATCCCATGTGGGCGAGCTTGAGCAGCAGTTCCGTCATCGTCTTGTAGAGGACGTGATCGCTCAGGATGTGCCCGAGCTCGTGTCCCATGATGTAGGACACCTGTTCGTCGTCTAGCAGGCTGACCAGGCCTGAATGCAGGATGATGAACGGCTGATCCATACCGTACGCTCCGGCGTTCACGACCGGGTTCTGGGAGATGAACAGCGGGTATTCCTCCGGGGCATCCAGCGTCTCCAGCACCTCCATGTACAGATTGTGGAGTCGAGGGACCTGCCGGGGGGACACTCGGACCGCACTCGCGAGGAACGCGAGCCGGATCGGCTTTTCGCCGAAGAACCCGAAGAGCCTCTTCAACACCTCGTCGAAGACGGGGATCTTTCGGAGCGCCTGCAGCGCAGCCCGGTCCGCGGGGTGTTCCCAGGATCGGGGTGCAATATCGGTGAGGATCCGGCGGGCGTGGGTCGGCTCGTCCTCGCCGTTTCCGTTCCCGTTTTCGCCGCCGCCTACTCCCTCGTTCTCACCTACCATGACCGTCCATCTCCTTGATATCTAGGGTGGAGCCACGCGGCTCCCACTCTACCCGGCCGTACGGCACGCTCGCCGGCGAAGTTTCACCGCGTACGGGCAGTCGGGCCAACTCATCGGGCTAGCCTGCGAGCGCTTGGTCGAGGTCGTCGAGGAGATCCTGCTGATCCTCGATACCCACGGACAGCCGGACGAGTCCGTCCGTCACCCCCATCGCCAATCGCATCTCTTCCGGTACGGAAGCGTGCGTCTGGAGCGCCGGAACGCTGATCAACGACTCCACGCCTCCAAGACTTTCCGCCAGGGCGAAGATCCGGGTCCGCTCCACCATCGACCGGGCCTTCGCCGCGTCGCCGAGTTCGACGGCCACCATGCCGGTGAACCCTGTCATCTGGCGGCTGGCCAACTCATGCTGTGGGTGCGAGGCGAGGCCAGGATAGTGCACCCGCTCCACGGCCGGGTGCTGCTCCAGAAACCGGGCGGCGGCCAGGCCGTTCTCGTTGTGCCGCTCCATGCGAAGGTGGAGCGTTTTCGTGCCGCGCAGGCACAGCCAGCAATCCATTGGACCGGGTACGGCACCGGTAGACTTCCTGACGAAATGAATCTCCTCGGCCAGCTCGTCGTCGTTCACCACGAGGATGCCGCCGATGATGTCGGAATGGCCGTTGAGGTACTTCGTAGCCGAGTGGACCGTGACGTCGGCTCCGAGCGCGAGCGGGCGCTGGTTGTAGGGTGAGGCAAAGGTATTGTCCACCATCAGGATAGCTCCGCCATCGTGCGCGATGCGTGCCGCCTCCTCGAGGTCGCAGATTCGCATCATCGGATTGGTGGGTGTCTCGACGTGCACGAGCTTGGTGTTCGCCTGCATCGCCTCGGCGATACAGCTCGGGTCACGCGTATCCACGAACGTGAACTCGATTCCCAGCTTCCGAAGCACCTTCGTGAACATGCGGGTGACACCACCGTACGTGTTCTCTTCGCTCACGATGTGATCACCCGCCGAAAGGCGCTTCACCACAGATTCGATGGCCGCGAGGCCCGAGGCGAATGCGACTCCATGACGGCCGTCCTCGAGCGCGGCGACGTTCGCCTCGAGCGCCTCGCGTGTCGGGTTCTTGACCCGCGCGTAATCGTAGCCGCCCTTGGGCTTTGCCAGTTCGGGCTGAACGTAGGTAGAGGTCTGGAAGATTGGAGGCATGATGGCTCCGGTGGTCTCTTCCGGCTCCTGGCCGGCGTGGACCGCCAAGGTTCCGAACTTGCCGGAGTCGGTGCGGGGAGTCGTCATGTATTCGTGTTACTCCAGTTTCTTGACTCGTACGATGCACATCATGAACACCGCTCGAAATCTACCGTGCGAGGTGGAGTCGCCGCTACCGACATTGACCTTTCCACCACCCGCCGGGTAAGATTCGCGACCCTTCCGGACAGGTCCCTTTTGGGTCGTGTCCACACCGTTTCTCGTCCACATCGGACGTCGATGTCGATACAGCTTCCCCCCGATCTGGTAGTGAGCGTGTCGGGGTTCCGGGGGCGCGTCGGAGCCCCTCTCACACCGGAACTGGTGTGCTCCGTCGCCGCGGCGTTCGGAGACTGGCTGCACGTCACCGGACAGAAGACCACGGTGGTGGTGGGGCGCGACTCTCGGACTTCGGGACCGATGCTCCTCCGGGGCGTGATCGCGGGGCTGCAATCGGTCGGATGTACGGTGGTGGATCTCGCGATCGTGCCCACGCCCACCCTCATGCTCGCCGTGGAGCACCATCGGGCGGCCGGGGGCGTGGGCGTCACGGCGAGTCACAATCCTGCGGAATGGAACGCCCTGAAGCTGGCGTCGGCTGAAGGTATGTTCATCGATGCAGAGCGCATGGCGTCGTTCCTGAACCACCTGCGGTCGGCGAAACCGCAAAGAGTGGACTGGTCGGCCCTGGGCCAGGTCGTCCATGATGAAGCGGCCGTGGATCGCCACCTCCAGGCGATCGCACGGCTTCCTCAGCTCGACCTGTCTGCGATCTCGGGCGTGGGCCTCAAGGTTGCGCTGGACTGCGTGCACGGTGCCGGTGGAGGCATCATGCCGCGGATGCTCGAGTCGTTTGGATGCGAAGTCGTGGGCATCGGGCTCGAAGTGGACGGACGGTTTCCGCGGGACCCCGAACCCACGGCGGCCAACCTGGGCGACCTCGCGAGGCTGGTGAGGGAGTCCGGGGCGGCCGTGGGGCTGGCCGTCGACCCGGACGTCGACCGGTTGTCGGTGGTCGACGAGACCGGCCAACCCCTGGGGGAGGACTTCACCCTCGCCCTCGCCAGCGCGGTCGTGCTGAGCCGGACACCTGGCACGGTCGTGACGAACCTCTCGACGAGCCAGGTGGTCGACGACGTCGCTGAGGCCCACGGTGCTTCGGTGGTGCGCGCGCCCGTCGGCGAGATCAATGTGGCGCGCCGGATGCAATTGGAGGGAGCCGTCGTCGGTGGGGAGGGCAACGGAGGAGTCATCCTTCCGGATCTTCACCACACCCGTGACGCGCCGTTGGCGGCGGCGCTCATATTGCAGCACCTTGTAGATGAGGGAACGCCGCTCTCGCAAATCGTGGCTCGCTGGCCGAAATACGGAATCGTAAAAGAGAAGATCAGCTTCCCGCACGAGGCCATCGAGGATGCCTACGAGGTGCTCGAAAACGATCTCGCCGGTCCAGTGAGCGACCGGGCAGATGGGTTGAGGTTGGCGTGGCCCGACCGCAAGATGTGGCTGCACGTCCGACCCTCGGGCACGGAGCCGGTCGTTCGGCTCATCGCCGAGGCGCCCGGTGCGGCTACGGCGGCGGAGTTGGTAGCCCGAGCGGCCCGTCTTCTCGAGGGCGTCGCCTGACAACGACAACATGAGATTTGTATGTGCGGAATCGTAGGATATGTCGGCTCACAGGAAGCGGGACCGATCCTCCTGGAAGGCCTGCGGCGACTCGAATACCGTGGGTACGATTCAGCGGGCATGGCCGTGCTCGACGCAGAGGGCCGGCTACGCGTTGTGAAGCGGGCCGGCAAGCTCCGGGCCCTCGAGGAGGTCGTCATGGGCGACATGCCGGAGGGGACGTGCGGCATCGCGCACACACGCTGGGCCACACACGGGGCTCCGAACGAGGCTAACGCTCATCCCCATTTCAGCGGCGCGGGGGATGTGGCACTCATCCACAATGGCATCATCGAGAACGCGCAGGCGCTCCGCCGGAAACTCGTCGAGTTGGGGTATCAGTTCACTACCGACACCGACACCGAGGCTGTCGTCCACCTGATCGACGAGGCGTTCAAGACGAACTCGACGCTCGAAGACGCCGTGGTCGCCGCTTTGCACCAGGTCGAGGGTGCGTACGGAATCGCCGTGATCAGTAGTCGGGATTCGGGCAAGATCGTGGTCGCGCGTAATGGTAGCCCGCTACTTCTCGGAGTGAGCCAGAACGGTGAGTTCTTGGCGGGATCCGATGCGGCCGCCGTCGTGAAACGCACACGTGACGTGGTCTACCTCGATGACCGGGATTACGCCGTGCTCACCGCCGATGGCTACAACACGTACAGCTTGGGCGCGGGTGCCGTCAGCCGCTCGGTGCACCACGTAAACTGGGACCTCGAGGCCATCGAAAAGGGTGGCCACGATCACTTCATGTCGAAGGAGATCTTCGAGCAGCCCAGTAGCCTACGCGACGTCATGCGCGGCCGGCTCCTCGAGGAGGAGGGCAATGCGCGCCTCGGCGGTATCACACTGAGCGACGCCGAGCTCCGCGGCATCGAGCGCATTGTGATCACGGCATGTGGGACGAGCTGGCACGCGGCCCTCCTCGGTGAGTACATGCTCGAGGAGCTTGCGGGCATCCCGGTGGAAGTGGAGTACGCGTCGGAGTTTCGCTATCGGAATCCTGTGCTGGAGGACGGAACCCTGGTTCTGGCCATCAGCCAGTCGGGAGAGACGGCCGACACGCTCGCGGCGCTCCGCGAGGCGAAGCGTCAAGGTGCTCGTACGATGGGGATCGTCAACGCTGTGGGTTCCACGATCGCTCGTGAGACGGATTTCGGGATCTACCTGCACGCAGGCCCGGAGATCGGGGTCGCTTCCACGAAGGCCTTCACCAGCCAGATCGTGGCGCTGCTGCTCTTCACCCTCTACGTGGGTCGACGGCGTGGGTTATCGATTCTCCAGGGGAGGGAAGTGGTCGCCGGCCTACACGCGCTTCCGAGCCAGGTCGAGGAGGCTCTCCTCCTGAACGACAGCCTCCGCCTTCTTGCGGAGGCGTATCAGGAGAGCCGGAATTTCCTCTATCTGGGACGAGGGTACCAGTTCCCGGTCGCGCTGGAGGGGGCGCTCAAGCTCAAAGAGGTGAGCTACATCCACGCCGAGGGTTACCCGGCGGCGGAGATGAAGCATGGTCCGATCGCGCTCATCGACGAGAACATGCCGGTCGTCGTGCTCGCTCCCCGCGATCAGGTCTACAGCAAAGTCGTATCCAATATCGAAGAGGTGAAGGCACGCGACGGCCGAATCATCGCCGTGGTGAGCGACGGAGGCGTGGCGGAACTCGAGTCGAAGGTCGACCACCTCATCAGGATCCCTCAAGCCGCACCGTACCTGCTGCCTGTCCTGGCCACTGTCCCGCTTCAGCTCCTGGCCTACCACATGGCCATCCTGCGGGAGTGCGACGTGGATCAGCCACGTAACCTCGCGAAGTCGGTCACGGTCGAGTAGCGGGGCGCCGGCATGCGGGTCGTCCTGCAGCGCGTGAGCGAAGCCAGCGTGACCATCGATGGGGCGGTAGTCGGTGAAATCGGCACCGGCCATGCCCTGCTCGTCGGTTTCAACCCGGAAGATTCGGAGGAGAAGCTCGCCTGGATGGCGGAGAAGATCGTCGGGCTCCGGGTCTTCAGCGACGAAGAGGGGAAGATGAATCTCTCCCTCGACGACGTGGACGGCTCGCTGCTCGTGGTAAGCCAGTTCACGCTCTATGGAGACACTCGCAAGGGTAGGCGGCCGTCGTTCGTCCATGCGGCCCCACCTGAAATCGCAGTGCCTCTCTACGATCGCTTTGTAGCGCTCCTCGAGGCTCGCCTGCCGGGACGGGTGGCGACGGGGCGCTTTGGCGCTATGATGGATCTGGCGCTCGTCAATGACGGGCCCGTCACCTTGGTGCTCGAGCGTTGAGCGGCGTGCCGCCGTTGGTCCTCGCGTCGGCGTCTCCCCGCCGTGCGGAATATCTACGCATGCTGGCACTCGACTTCGAGGTGTGCCCGGCGGATATCGATGAGACGTTGCTCGATGGAGAAAGCCCCTCCGGCCACGTTGAACGGCTTGCGCGGGAGAAGGCCTCGACGGTGCGGGCCCGGCACTCGAACGCGCTCGTGCTCGCTGGCGACACAGTGGTCGTGCTGGACGGCAAGATCCTGGGTAAACCCTCGGACGCCGCCGACGCCGAAGCCATGCTCATGGTGCTGGCCGGGCGCACGCATACGGTGGCTAGCGGTCTCGCCCTCGCTGTGCCCGACGGGAGAGTGTTGAGCGGCGTATCGCACACGGACGTATCGTTTCGGCGCTTTTCGGCGGACACGGCCCGACGCTACGTCGCCACGGGTGAGCCGTTGGACAAGGCCGGGTCCTACGGGATCCAGGGCTTCGGGGCCACGCTGGTAGGCGATATCCGCGGGGACTACTATACGGTGGTCGGCCTGCCGATTCCGCTTCTCATCCGGCTTCTCCTAGAGGGCGGTTGGGAGTACGGATTCGGCTCCCTGGTACCAATTGGACCAGGCGCGTCCTGACGCGCCCGTAAGGGAGTATCATGAGCGTCCACGCGATCCTCGCCATCGATCAAGGGACGACCGGATCGACCTGCCTTGTCGTGGGCGAGGACGGCGCCATTCTTGGTCGCGCCTATTCGGAATTCACCCAGCACTTTCCCCGGCCAGGTTGGGTCGAGCACGATGCCGCGGAGATATGGGAGGTCACGCGCCGTGTCGCCCGAGAGGCGGTCTCTGCGGCCCGCGACGCGGATATCCGGGGAATCGGCATCACCAACCAACGCGAGACTGTGGTCGTGTGGGATCGCCAGACGCTCGAACCGGTGCACAGGGCGATCGTGTGGCAGGATCGCCGCACCGCGGCGATCTGTCAGGAGCTCAAGCGGGCGGGCCACGAGGACGAGGTCCGCCGACGCACCGGCTTGGTGCTGGACCCGTACTTCACAGGTACCAAGTTGATGTGGCTTCTCCGTGAGAATCCGGAGCTGCGCTCCCGGGCGGAGGCCGGGGAGCTCGCCTGCGGCACGATCGACGCGTGGCTGATCTCACGGCTCACCGGCGGCGCGGTGCATGCGACCGACCCTACCAACGCCTCGCGCACGCTTCTCTTCGGTCTGGAAACCGCTGCTTGGGACCCCTACCTGCTGGACCTGTTTGCGGTACCCGCTGCGCTACTACCGGAGGTGCGGCGGAGCAGCGGCGACTTCGGTGTCGCGACGGGTGACGCCTTCGGGCTCGAAGTGCCGATCTCGGGCGTGGCGGGAGACCAGCAGGCGGCGCTCTACGGACAGGGATGCTGGTCGCCGGGTTTGGCCAAGAACACCTATGGTACCGGTGCGTTCATGCTGCTCTTCACGGGGGACGACCCCATTCCCTCCGCGCACGGGCTGCTCACCACGGCGGCGTGCGCCAAAGACGGTGGGTTGGCATTTGCCTTGGAGGGGTCCGTGTTCATCGCGGGGGCGGCAATACAGTGGCTCCGCGATGGACTCGGCATGCTCGACTCCGCATCCGACTCCGAGGAGATGGCGGCAAGCCTGGACTCCAATGACGGAGTCTACTTCGTGCCTGCGTTCGTTGGCCTCGGAGCACCCCATTGGGAGCCGGAGGCACGCGGGACCATCGTCGGGCTCACACGCGGGTCCACATCGGCGCACCTCGTGCGGGCGGCCCTCGAGGCCATGACCTACGGGACGCTGGAGGTACTCCGGTCGATGGAGGCGGACTCGGGCGTCTCGGCGAGCGAGCTGCGTGTCGACGGGGGCGCAGCCTTGAACGACTGGTTGATGCGGTTCCAGGCCGGGGTGTTGAACCTGCCGGTGCGGCGACCTCAGATCGTCGAGACCACGGCCCTCGGCGCCGCCGCTCTGGCTGGGCTCGCCGTCGGAGTGTGGCCGAGTGCCGACGACTTCCGCGGGGCCATAAGTGAGGCCGACTCGTTCGAGCCGGACATGACCGAGGAGCACCGAGGGGAGCTCCTTGCCGGGTGGCATCGGGCCGTGCGTGCGGCGAAGTCGTGGGCGGCGGATGGATGACCGGCCGCTCAGGATAGCCGTCATCGGGGCGGGCGACGCGACCTCAGAGGATGTTGCGTGTGCCGAGTCCGTAGGCCGTTTGATCGGGGAGCGCGGTGGGGTTCTGATCTGCGGAGGCCTGGGCGGCGTGATGGAAGCTGCTGCCAGGGGCTGCGCACTCGCCGGCGGTCTGACCATCGGTATTCTTCCGGGCAGAGAAGCCGCAGGTGCCAACACCTGGATCCGTCTGCCGCTCGCGACCGCAATGGGTGAGGGCCGGAATGTGTTGGTGGTGCGGAGCGCCGAGGCCGTGATCGCCGTGGGAGGATCGTGGGGCACGCTTTCCGAGATCGCCCTTGCTCGCAAGATCGGCCGCCCGGTGGTTCTATTGGGCACTCCCCCGGCCGAAGGACTGGACGCGACCGTCGTCGCCGACGCGCAGCAAGCCGTGGAGTGGGCGGTGAGCGAGGTCCACCGCATGAGGGAACCTGGCGATGTCGGGGGGTTGTAAGGACGCTACGGGCCGGTCGAGGGGGCCCGTTTGAGTGGTGCCCTTCATGCCCTATATTGCGGGCATCGAGGGGCCTTCGGCACCGCCGAACAAACGGAGACGATTCCGATGGTCAAGAATAGACGATTCTTCGTCGGGTTGGTGGGTGTGGCCGCCGTGGTCACCTACCTGATCTGGACCGGTGTCACCGAGACCATGGTTTACTACATGACGCCGGTCGAACTGATGGCCAGAACCACATCGGACCCCACGCTCCATCAGGTCGGCGTCAAAGTGAGCGGCCGCATAGTGAAGGGCAGTTGGGAGCTCGTGTCGGGTGAGGAGCAGGTTCACAGCTTCGCGGTCGAGGACCTCGAGGACCCTGACATCTCCTTTCCGGTTGTATACCAGGGACTGCTGCCGGACACCTTCAACGATCAGGAGAATGTCGAGGCGGTAGTAGAGGGACGCTTCAGGGAGGATGGAATCTTCGAGGCCACCACCGTGCTCACGAAGTGCGGCAGCAGGTATGAAGCCTCACCGGAGGAACTAGCCGGGTGATCGTACTCGGCGAGTTGGCACTCTGGATCGCTCTCCCGGTAGCGATCTGGGGAATGGTGCTCGCATTCGTCGGAGGAAGGCACCGCAGGGGAGACCTCGTGCTCAGCGCCGAGCGGAGCATCTACGCAGTCTTCGCCCTGCTCGGAATCGCGTCCGCGGGAATCGTGGCAGCGTTCCTCGGCGACCGTTACGAGTACCTTTACGTCGCCAGCTATTCGAACCGGGCGCTCGACACGTTCTACAAGGCGTCCGGATTGTGGGCCGGCCAGCGCGGCTCATTGCTCTTCTGGGCCGTGTTGCTCGCGTTCTTCTCGGCGGTTGCGGTTTTCACCAACAGGCGCAAGAACCGCGAGTTCATGCCCTACGTCGCGGGTGTGCTGCTGACGATCATCACGTTCTTCATCGTCGTGCTGCTTTTCGCCGACGTCAACCCGTTCGAGCAACTGGGCTTCACGCCGGCCGACGGGCAGGGGCTGAACCCTCAGCTCCAGAACTACTGGATGACCATCCACCCACCCACTCTGTACCTGGGCTTCACGGCGTTCGCGGTCCCCTTTGCGTTTGCGATGTCCGCATTGCTCTCCGGTAGGGTGGACTCGCGGTGGATCGTCGTGACACGGCGGTGGACGCTCCTTTCGTGGTTCTTCCTGTCCAACGGGATCATCTTCGGTATGCGTTGGGCTTACGAAGAGCTGGGTTGGGGCGGCTATTGGTTCTGGGATCCGGTGGAAAACGCGTCGTTATTGCCGTGGCTGACCGCCACCGCCTTCCTCCACTCGGTCATGATCCAGGAAAAACGGGGCATGCTCAAGGTCTGGAACATGGCCTTGGTCACGCTGACGTTCATGCTGACGATCTTTGCGACCTTCCTCACCCGTTCGGGCCTGATCGAATCGGTCCATTCGTTTGCTCAGGAAACCAAGATCGCTCTCATCTTTCTCGGGTTCCTCGCCCTGATCGTCGCGGTCTCCGTCGTCCTCATCATCCATCGGTATCCGCAGCTAAGAAGCGAGAGCGAGATCCAGTCGTTCTTTTCGCGCGAATCGGCCTTTTTGTTCAACAACCTGATCCTGTTGGCCGTGGCGTTCGCTGTCATTTGGGGAATCCTGCTGCCCCTCTTGAGCGAAGGATTGACGGGGGAGGCCATTCAGGTGGGTGCGCCGTTCTTCAACCGGGTCAACCTCCCGATGGGGATGGTCTTGCTCGCCCTCGTGGGCATTGGGCCCGTAATCGCGTGGCGGCGCGCATCGAAGCGCAACCTGGCGAAGAACTTCACTATCCCGTTGCTCGTTGGAGTCACGGTCGTTGGGGTTTTTGCAATCCGTGGATCCCGACACTGGATGTCGTTGATCACCTTCGGCATCTCCGCCTTCGTGATGACGGTCATCCTAGTGGAGTTCTTCAAGGGGACGCGGGCACGTTCCCGAATCGAGGGAGAGGGAATCCCACGGGCGTTCGTTCACCTTGTCGCTCGTAATAGACGACGGTGGGGCGGCTACATCGTGCATGTGGGAATCGTGATGATCTTTACGGCGTTTGCCGGAAACGCGTTCAATGTGGAGGTCATCCAGACCTTGGAACCGGGCCAGTCCATCACCCTGGCTTCGCCCCTCGGACACGACTACACGCTGACCTATGAGGGGCTGTCGTCCTCCAGAGGGCGCAACATGGTCTGGCAGGCCGTCGCCCTCATGTCCCTAGACCGTGACGGCCGTCGCGTGGGTTCGATAACCACCGAAAAACGCATGTACGAGACCTCGCCCTCGCCCATGACGGAGGTGGGGATTCACTCCACTCCGTTCGAGGATGTGTACATCATTCTGGCGAACGCGGAGGATCTCATTGCGGGCGCCTACGAGAACGACCCCTCGGCGCAACGGGCGACCTTCGAGTTCCAGATCAACCTGCTGGTTTCGTGGCTCTGGTACGGCGGCTTGATGCTTACGTTCGGCTCCTTGATCGCAATCTGGCCGTCTCAGGGGCCACTTCCGGCGGAGAAGCAGACGGCGGCTCGTCCCGAAGCGGTTCCGGCCACGGTCGGTGCCGATTGACACGCGTAGCGTAGGCCATGGTACTCATCGTCGGAGCGGCGCTACTTACCGGTGGCGTGATTCTATTCATTCTGCTTCCCGTGATTCGGGGCGGGCGGGCCTCGCTCGAGCGGAGTGAGGACGAGCTCACCGAGTCCGAGGCCAAGAAGCGCGTGAGTCTATTGGCCCTACGCGATGTCGAGTACGACTTCGCTACGGGTAAGTTGGACGAGGGGGACTACAAGGACCTCAAGAGGGAGATTTCCCGAGAAGCGCTGAGTGCGCTCCGGGAAGTCGAGGCCGAGGGGGATCGTCGCCTCCGCCGAGCCAAAGGCTCCGCGGATGAAGAAGCGGGTGGCATCGAAGCCGAAATCGCGGCCGTTCGCGAGGGGCTTCGGCGGGGCACCACTTGCCATACATGCGGCCATTCGAATGCCGACGGCAGCCGCTTTTGCGCCGGCTGTGGAGCCCAGCTCCCTGGTGCCGTGGAGCCGGCACCAGGGTGAGCGATCCCCGCCCTTTGGCGGTGCGGGAGACGGATCCCTCCGGGTCTCCGACCCCCACGCTGGAGGCCCGGGGCTTGGTGCGCGAATTCGCGGGATTCCCAGCTGTGGACGGCGTGGATTTTCGGCTCGACGCGGGGAGCTTACTCGCGGTCTTTGGCCCGAACGGAGCCGGCAAAACCACGCTTCTCCGGATTCTTGCCGGAATCCTCCGTCCCACCAGGGGGCAGGTTCTCTTGGACGGAAATGCCGTGGATGTCGGTGACCGCCAATGGCGACGGCGCATTGGGGTGGTGTCCCACCAGGGGTTTCTGTACGGCCGACTGACGGTCGCGGAGAATCTCGAGTTCTACGGGCGCCTGTTCGGCCTCTCAGATCTCGCCCAGCGCGTCCCGGAACGATTGGCTGCCGTAGCGCTGGAAGATCGAGCCCGCTCTGAAGTCCGAACCCTGTCGCGGGGAATGCGTCAGCGGCTTGCCCTGGCGCGCGCGTTGCTGCATGACCCCGAAGTGGTATTGCTCGATGAGCCCTACACCGGACTCGACGCCCAAGCGGCGTCCGTGTTACGCGAGGTACTCTCTGCCCTCAAGGATGGGCGCCGCACGGTAGTGCTCGTGACGCACAACCTCCGTCAAGGCCTCGAACTGGCCGATCGCGTGGCGATCCAGGTCGGCGGGCGCTTCCGATGGATCGAAGACCGTGAGTGCGTTGAAGCCTCCACCTTCGAGGCGTTGTATCGAGATGTGGTGGAGGAGCGTGCCTGATGGACTACCTTCGCGTGGTCTGGACCGTGGCCGGGAAGGACCTGCTCATCGAGTTTCGGACTCGAGAACGTGTCGTGGCGATGGGCTCGTTCGTGGTTCTCGTAGGAGTGCTGTTCAACTACTCGATCGACACGGCCATCGTGCGTCCTCAAGAGATCGCGCCCGGGATGATTTGGATGACGATCATCCTTGGTGGGCTGCTCGGAGTAGGGCGCACATTCCACTTGGAAGAGGAGGACGGGGCGTTTTCCGGGGTATTACAGGCTCCGATTCCACTGGATGCGCTCTACCTTGGGAAGATGATTGCCAACCTCGTGATCCTCGGCGTGGTCACCGTGCTGACCTTCGTGGTTTTCGGCCTCTTCTTCGACCTGCAGTTTGGGTCCCATCCGTTTGTCCTCGGCACGGTCGTGGTGCTCGGGCTGGTGGGGTTCGTGGGCCTCTTGACGCTATTCAGTGCGATGTCCGCGCGTTCGACCATGGGCGAGAGTCTTTTGCCGATTCTCGTCTTCCCGCTCCTGGTCCCCATGGTGATCTTCGGGGTGAGCGCGACCAACCGGCTCCTTGCGGGGAGGCCGGTGTCCGAGGTGGCGGGCAACGTTAGAATGTTGGGTGCGTTCGCGATTCTATCCGTAGCCGCGGGCGCGATCCTTTTCCGGCACGTCGTGGAGGAGTAGGAAACCGCACAGGAGATGTGAGCAGCATGGCTCGAAACAGACTCCGGCATACTGGGGTGGCCTTGGCTGTCCTCGGGGTATTGGGAACCATCCTGGTCGAGTGGATGGTCTTCTTCTGGGTCCCTACCGAACGAACCATGGGGATCGCCCAGCGCATCTTCTATGTTCACGTGCCATCCGCGTGGATCGCCTTCCTTGCCTTTGGGATCGTGGCCCTGTGCTCAGCCGTCTATTTGTGGCTGAAGGATGATCGCCTCGACATGGCGGCGTTGGCCGCAGCCGAGGGGGGCATCGCCTTCTGTACGATCATGATTCTCACGGGACCTCTCTGGGCCAGGGTATCGTGGGGGACATGGTGGCAGTGGGAGCCCCGGTTGGTGCTGACGCTTCTGATGTGGTTCATCTATCTTGGATATTTCATGGTGCGCCGGGTGACGGAGAACCCTGAACAAGGGAAGCGCTTCGCCGCCGTTGTTGGCCTCATCGGCGTTTTGGACATTCCCCTCATCCACGTAAGTGTACTATGGACGCGCTCGCTCCATCCGCAGCCGGTGGTCGTGAAACCAGAGGGGCCGACGCTGGACCCTGAGATGCTGATTACGCTGATGGCGGGATTGGCTGCAGCCCTGGTGCTCTTCACTGGACTGTTTCTCATCCGCTACACGGTCGAGTGCCTCCATCGCGAGGTTGCTCAGCGTCGACTAGGAGTCTGACCATGACCAAAATCATCCGTACGTTTCTGCTCGCGGCTGCTCTCGTGACCATCTCATGGCTGGAATTGTCGGCTCAGGGCACCGACCTCGCATCTCAAACTCTGGGACGGGCCTACTGGCACGTGTTCGCGGCCTACGCCATCGGCTGGATCGTGATCCTCGGATGGGTCATTAGCATCGCACGACGCCTGGCGAGAGTAGAGCAGGCGGTGAAGGGCAGCTGACGACCATCCCGCATGGGCGGGCGCTGAGCGGCCGAACCAGACCACACTCGAACTCAGCTTTCCAAAGAGCCGGTCAGCACCCTGTTGGTGGCATTCATCAGTGCCAGCACGGCTCCCTTCGCGACGTCCTCCTCCTCCTCGCAGGTGAACGATCCCGTGAGTTTCAGGGCCTCACCATCGTTCTTCCCACGTGCCGCAGCGATGATCACCCAGGTGTCGAACACGCGAACGGCCTTTACACCGACCAACTCCAGCAGGAGCGAGCCGTTCGTGGCTGCTCCGAGGGCCTGGAGCGTCGCGTGGGCGGCGGCTCTGAGTTCGCCTTCCATCGTCTTGATGCCGTCCGCTTCCCCCGCATAACTCACGCCCCGCTCCCAACCGAACTTCACACGCGCAGTACAACGGCCATTCTGAAATCCCTCGAGAACGAACGACTCGACGCGGAGACGCTCGCGCTTCGGATCTGAAAGGGCTACCAAGGCTCCCTCCGACTACTGGATTTTGAATGTGGGCGTGGGCCAATACGCTACTATTCAAAGGTTTGCACGCTTCGAGCGAGGATCAAGTAAATCTTGGCGGCTCACGCCAGCCAGGCGGGCACGTCGCCAGGCTCGTCGACATCGGCCAGCGTGTCGAGCAGCCGCACCGAGAGGCCGGCGGCGCTCGCACGTTTGAGTGTCGATTCCAGCACCCGGTCGGTGCTCCACGGAATCTCCTTGAATAGTTCGGGGTGCTGTTCGGAGAG
Source organism: Gemmatimonadota bacterium (assembly GCA_036986155.1). Lineage (GTDB taxonomy): Bacteria > Gemmatimonadota > Gemmatimonadetes > Longimicrobiales > Gaopeijiaceae > JACZXQ01. The sequence goes on from BTRA01000016.1 coordinate 26,839, forward strand.
GGCTATGAGATAATACCCGCCATCCCGGGCCGGTCCGAGCACGACATCGGTTCCGCCCAGGGCTTCGAAGGCCTCAGACACCCGCGCCGCATCCAAATCGGGGCTGTCGGTGCCTATCAGACACACCCGCCGAGCAGTCTCGAGCGCATCGGCTATGGCCCTATTCATGCGCTGGCCGAGGTCACCATCGGTCTGAGGCATGAGTCGGGGTGCATCCCCCAGCCAGGCCCTCATCGCCGGTAAGGCCTCGGCGGGAGCGTAGACCACCGAGGTCTCGAAATCCCCACCCCGCACCGCCTCGATGATGGTCTTGCCCATGAGGGCATAGATCTCGGCAGCCCTCTCATCGCCCAATTCTGGGGCGAGTCGGGTCTTGACCTTGCCGGGCAGGGGAGCCTTTGCGAACACCAGAAGTGAGCGCTCAACAGCTCTTGCCGGCCTTCGGGTCGCGTAGGAAGCAGCTAGACGCTCGGGCGACCCCCCGGCGAGGTATCGGGCCAAGAGCACGGTGTTACGGATCCAGGCTCGCCATCGCCCCTCTTCCTGGTAACGGCGGGGGCTCGTGACGACCTCGGTCGATAGGCGCCGGACCAGTCCGCTCCGGCGGAGCGCGACGAGCATAGCGACGTCCTCCATGATCGGGAGCTCCGGAAAGCCGCCGGCGGCCTGGAAGTCCTCGCCGGAGATCAGGAGTCCCTGATCGCCGTAGGCGAGCCCTGTCGCGGTCTCCCGAATCCGTTGCCCGAACTCGAGGAAGCGCCAGAACCACGCGTCTCCCTCGATCCGGAAACGGAAGACGGCAGGTGACGTGACGCCTTGTTCCACCTCGGAGGCGATCGTCTCCCTCGTCTCGACCGGGAGCCTGCAGTCCGCGTGGAGAAACAATAGCGTGTTGATCCCGGTCGCCACTCGAGCACCGACGTTCAGTTGACGTGCGCGACCAGGCGGTCCACTGACAACCTCGGCGCCCGAGGCGGCGGCCACAGACGTGGTTCCGTCGCTTGATCCGCCGTCCACGACGATGACGCGGTGGCGGACCGGCATCCGAGTCAAATCGTGAAGCAGATTGGGGAGGTGCTCCGCCTCGTTGAGGGTCGGGATTATGACCCCGAGCAGGGGGGGGGACGCTCGTCGTTCGGTCATGGATCAGCGCATGGGGGGTCAGGGCCCTCTAGGCGGTCGGCGACGGAGTTGCAGATCCGGACGTCCGGGCCAGCCGGCGCTTGATCGCCGGGAGAAATGTGAGCATCACGAGCAGACCTCCGGAGATCAGGACCATCAGGAACGCCTCACGTGAGGCCTCTCGGGCGCCGGCGATTATTGCGTCGGCGAAGATCGTGTAGACGATCGTGCCGGGCAGGATGCCTACCGCGGTGGCGATCGCGTATTTGGGCCAGCGTAGCGCCGTCAGCCCCGAGGCGAAATTGAGTGCGTTGAACGGGACGAGCGGAATCAGCCGCAACACAAGCAGGCATTGGAACCCGTAGTCGCAGATCGCGTCGTCGAACCTCTTCAGGCGTGCACCGGCCAGGCGTTCGACGCCGTTCCTTCCGAGCCGGCGAGCGATGAAGAAGGCCGCAGTCGCCCCCAGGTTGGCCGCTACAGCGTTGAGCACCGTACCCCAGAACCATCCAAAGACCGCACCCCCGGCCAGGGTCAAGATGAAACCGGGCATCGCCAGGGCCGTGGCCACGGTGTAAAGGACGACAAAGGAGACCGGCGCCCACCTCGAATCCGCCATCGACTGGATGAACTCCGCCGAGAGTACCTCCCCTGCGGTGGTGGAGCGGGCCACGAGGAACCCGGCGAGCAGCAACCCGGCCAGGGTTGCGAGCTTGGCCACAGCCGCCCCTTTACCGACTTGGTCCGGCCTCATTTCAGCCATGAGACCACTTTCTTTAGCACCTGCCCCGCGGGGCCGTCCAGGCGCGCACGTTGGTACTCGCTCGCCGCCCGCTTGACGCCTTCGACCATCGTGGGGTAGGGGAAGATCGTATTTGCGATATCCGCCAGGGTGAGCCCGTGCGTCTTAGCCAGCACCAGCGGTTGGAGCAGTTCTCCAGCGCCGTGCCCGAGAATCGTGGCTCCCAGGATCCTGCCCTTCCGATCGGCCGAGATTTTCACGAAGCCGATGGTCTCCGCATCCGTGATCGCCCGGTCGAGGTCGGCGAACTGATAGGCGTAGGTTCGCCCTCCCAGGGCCTCCACCTCCGCCTGCCCCAGCCCGATATGGGCGATCTCAGGATCGGTATAGGTGACCCACGGCACGTTTGCGTAGTCCACGGCGCTGTTGAGGGGGAGTAGGGCATTGCGAAGAGCGGTCTTGGCCATGTAGTCGGCCACATGAGTGAACTGAAGGCCACCTGTCACGTCGCCGGCTGCCCAGATGCGGTTGCCGGTCGTCTTCAGGTTCTTGTCGACCCGGACCGCTGCTCGGTCGAGCTCGACTCCCGCACGCTCGAGTTCCAAGCCGTCGGTAGCCGGCCTTCGACCCGTTGCCACGAGAATCTCGTCGGCGGGGAAGCGCCGTCCATCTTCGGTCACCACGCATTTCCCATCATCGTCCTTGTCGGCCTGCACCACCTTTGTCCCGAGTTCGATCGTGACGCCCTCCGCTCGGAGCAACCCGGCCAGGGCATCTGCCACGTCACGGTCCTCTCTCGGCAGGATCTGGTCCATCATCTCCAATACGGTCACTCGGGCGCCGAGCCGGGAAAACACTTGCGAGAACTCCAATCCAATGGGTCCCGCTCCTAGAATGACCAGCCGCTCGGGGAGAGATCGTGTCTCGAAGACCGTCTCGTTGGTCAGATACCCGACGCCCTCGAGGCCGGGAATGGGAGGCGCGGATGACGATGCTCCGGTTGCGATCACGAAACGCCGGGAGCGTATGCGGCCGACTCCCTCCACTTCGATTCGGCTCGCGTCGATGAAATGGGCGGCGCCGAAGTGCACGCCGACCCCCATGTCTCTGAATCGCTCCGGATCGTCGTGGTGGGCGACCACGCCCCGCGCTCTACGCATGCGTTCCATTACCTCGGAGAACGCATGCATGGGGGCTGCACCGACAAGGCCCAACTTCTCAGCCTGCCTCATGGCGTGGGCGAGCCGCGCCGACGCGATCAGTGCCTTGGAGGGGACGCATCCGGTCCAGAGGCAATCTCCACCCAGGGCCGCACGCTCGACGAGCCCCGGTCGTGCCCCTAAGTACGCAGCTCCTGCGGCGCTCACGAGCCCGGCAGTGCCGCCGCCTATCGCGACGAGGTCGTACTCGAGTTCTTTGCTCATTACGCTCTCGGGTGAGCCGCTCCGTGTCGGCGGCGGTGTTGTCGGTGCATCAACCCGCCCGCCGAACGGGCGGTTCCCGGTTTGGGCCTCCGGGAGCCAGGCCCACACACACATTCCAGCATCCCAGCGGACCGCTTAAGATGGGGTTCGAGCGGATGTCCGGCGAGGACCCCCTTTCGCTTTATCTTCGGGTCGTGTACAATACCCTCGATGCACGGTCCAGAGCAACGAGGAAGCCATGCCCACGGTTGAACCGACCAACCAGTCGAACGACAAGAAACAGAAAGCCCTCAGCACCGCGATTAGCCAGATCGAGCGAGCCTACGGGAAGGGTTCGATCATGATCATGGGCGCAGACGGCTCCAGGATCGAGATCGACGTGATTTCGACGGGAGCCATCAACTTGGACGCTGCCATCGGGATCGGTGGCATCCCGCGGGGCCGGATCACGGAGATCTATGGGCCCGAGTCCAGCGGCAAGACGACACTGTGCCTCCACATTATTGCGAATGCCCAGCGGCAGGGAGGCATCGCCGCGTTCATCGATGCCGAGCACGCGCTGGACGTGGGGTATGCCCGCAAACTGGGTGTGGATGTCGACAACTTGCTGGTGTCGCAGCCGGACACCGGTGAGCAGGCCCTCGAAATCGCCGAAGTCCTCATTCGCAGCAGCGCCATCGACGTGGTGGTGGTTGACTCCGTCGCGGCCCTCGTTCCGCGTGCGGAGATCGAGGGAGAGATGGGTGACACGCACGTAGGTCTCCAGGCCCGCCTGATGAGTCAGGCACTCAGGAAGCTCACCGGAGCCGTGAACCGATCCCAGACCTCTGTAATCTTCACGAACCAGATCCGCGAGAAGATCGGCGTCATGTTCGGTAGTCCGGAGACTACGAGTGGCGGAAGGGCGCTCAAGTTCTATGCGTCGTTGCGCATGGATATCCGTCGTATCGGCGCGATCAAGGATGGAGCGGACATCATCGGCAATCGCACCCGTGTGAAGGTCGTGAAGAACAAGTGTGCGCCGCCCTTCAAACAGGCGGAGTTCGATATTCTCTACGACCAGGGGATCAGTCACGAATCCCTTCTCGTAGATATCGGCACCGAGTTCGAGATCATCGAGAAATCCGGATCCTGGTACTCGTACGGGGAACTTCGGCTCGGGCAGGGCAAGGAGAACTCCAGGGAGTTCCTGATCGAGAATCCTGACATCCTCGAGGAGGTGGAGGCTAGGGTGCGCCTGGCTCTGGGGTTGACGGACGCTGGTGAGTCTGTACCCGAGGAAGCCACCGCCCAGAAGGAGGTAGCGGACGAGCCCGCAGAGGTTGTGAAGGCCGTGGAACCGAGTGTGGCACAGGCGACTGAGTCATAACGGACCTGGTATCCTGTCCCGGGCCACCAACTGATTCGGGAACTCCCGAGGGGTCCAAGGCCCGGCGTTACGCCGGGCCTTTTCCCGTTCGGAAGGTTGCCCGATTCCTGCTCCGCCGGTGGTCGCGTTCTATTGGGACGAATCATCTTCGATCGTTATACTTCGGCCCCATGAACGTCCCGCGAGAGTACCATGACCACCGCTGAAATCCGAGCCCGATTCCTGACGTTCTTTCAGGACCGGGGGCACGAAGTGCGCCCGAGTTCGGCCCTGGTTCCGGCCGATGACCCGACCTTGTTGTTCACCAACGCCGGCATGGTACAGTTCAAGCGCGTCTTTCTCGGCACCGAGGACGTGCCGTACCGTCGTGCCGTGACGTCCCAGAAGTGCGTACGAGCGGGAGGAAAGCACAATGATCTCGAAGAAGTGGGCCGCACGGCCCGACATCACACATTCTTCGAGATGCTGGGAAACTTCTCCTTCGGGGATTACTTCAAGCGCGACGCCATCGGATTTGCCTGGGAGTTCCTGACCGACGAGCTCGGGCTCGACCCGAACCGCTTGTACATCACGGTTCACCACACCGATGATGAGGCGGCGGCGCTATGGGAAGAAGTGGCGGATGTTGCTGCAGAGCGCATCTACAGGCTCGGCGATGCGGACAACTTCTGGCAGATGGCCGATACAGGTCCGTGCGGGCCGTGCTCGGAGGTGCATTATGACCTTCGTTCCGAAGAGGAGTGGGGCAAGGTGCTCCCGGTCGAGGAGTTCGAGGTGGCCGGGGAGGCGGGAGTCTTCATTGAGTTGTGGAATCTCGTATTCATGCAGTTCGAGCGTGATGAACAAGGGATAGATCACGCGCTACCTGCTCCATCGATCGACACGGGGGCTGGGCTCGAGCGGCTTGCCGCCGTGGTCCAGGGCGTCGATTCGAACTACGATACCGACCTTTTCCGGCCGCTTCTCGACGCCGTCGCAGACATCGTAGGTCGCCCGTACGATTCCGAGGGCGTTGAGAGTGTGAGCTACCGTGTGCTCGCTGATCACGCCCGAGCGGTGGCGTTCCTGCTCGCGGATGGTGTGTTTCCGTCGAACGACGGCCGGGGATACGTGCTCCGCCGCATCCTGAGGCGTGCGGTGCGTCACGCTTGGTTGCTGGGACGGCGCGAGCCGACGCTCGTCAACGTCGTGGAATCGGTGATCGGCACCATGCGGGACGCGTTCCCGGAACTAGCCGACCGGCGCGAGCACATACTGGCCACTGTGAGAGCCGAGGAGGAGCGTTTCCTGGACACGGTCGAGGGCGGCATGGCCCGCTTCGACGAGTTGGCCCCCGAGGGCGGGGACGCAGGTGAGGTGCACGTCATTCCCGGCGAGGAGGTGTTCAAGCTCTACGACACGTTTGGATTTCCGCCGGACCTCACGACCCTCATGGCGGAGGAGAGGGGGTACGGGGTCGACCTGGTTGGCTTCGAGGAGGCGCTCGACACGCAACGGGACCGGAGCCGCGCTGATCGCAAGAGCCGGCAGCACCGGGTCCCGGGGGGTGACAGCGCCGAGGGGTGGACGATCCTCGATGCCGGCGAGCAGACGTTCGTGGGTTACGAGTCGCTCACGGCTGAGACCACGGTTCTAGGTCTCTGGAGTGAAGGTGGTCGGCTCGGTGTGCAACTCCGCGAAAACCCGTTCTATCTCGAAGCCGGTGGCCAGGTGTCCGATACGGGCACCGTCTCTGGCAACGGCTGGTCGATCGCCGTGGACGAGGTCGGAAGGGTGGGCGACCGCGTCGCGGTGTTCGGATCGCTCGACGGGGACGCCCCTTCGGCGGACGAGGGTGCGACGGTTCCCGTGTCGGCCGCCGTCCACCACGCCGTGCGCAGGAATACTCAGAGGAACCACACGGCGACTCATCTGCTCCACGCGGCGCTCAGAGAGACTCTCGGAAAGCATGTTGTCCAGCGCGGATCGCTCGTGGCTCCAGACCGCCTCCGGTTCGATTTCGCCCACACGTCTCCCATGACACCAGATGAGATTCGCGCGGTGGAGGGCAAGGTCAACGAGGGCATTCTCGGCAATCACGATGTGGTGATCGAGTCCCGATCCCATGACGATGCAGTCGCGGACGGTGCCATGGCCCTGTTTGGCGAGAAATACGGCGATGTTGTACGTGTGGTGCGAATCCCCGGTGTCAGCATCGAGCTTTGTGGCGGCACGCATGTGGCGAACACAAGCGAGATCGGACTCTTCAGGCTGATCCAGGAGACCGGCGTAGGATCGGGCGTGCGCCGGATCGAGGCCATCACGGGCCCGGGCGTGCTACGGCACCTCCACCGCCGGGAAGCCATACTCGAAGACTTGGCGAACGAACTCGGTACAACGAGCGACGGAATTGTCGCGCGAGTAAGGCAACTCCTCGCCGAAAGGAAGGAGCTCGAGAGCCTGCTGGATGAGCTTCGTAGCTCCGGAGGTGGTGGGGAGACCGTCGTCCGCGAGGCCGTGCTCGAACTGAACGGAGGAGGACAGGCGCTGTACCGGGCGGTTCGCATTCGTGCACGCGACCCGGGTGATGTGCGAAAATGGGGTGACAGCTTCCTGGGCGCGGTGGGTAGTGGCGTTGCGGTGGTGGCGGCGGATTTGCCTGGTGGTAAGCACAGTCTGTTTGCCTTCGTCACGGACGACCTGATCGGCCTGGGCATTCGCGCGGATACGCTGGTGCGGGCCGTTGCCGCCATTGTCGGCGGTAACGGAGGCGGCAAGGCCCACATGGCGCAGGGTGGTGTCGAGAACCCTGAAGCCATCGTACAGGCACTGGAGGCGGGCGAAGCGGCGGTGCGTGAC
>BTRA01000017.1:0-34168 GCA_036986155.1 Gemmatimonadota bacterium
GAGGAGGCGCTGGCGTCGTCTGACGACGAGCCCGATGGCCGCCGGGCCCTCTTCGAGGGCTTTTCGGAGGGCAGCCCGCTCATCGGAGTCCTGAACAGACCGGTGATGACTCTACCGGTTACAGATGGGGCTTGAAGAGCAAGGGCCGTCCTGCCATATTCGGATAGGTAATCAAGAATGATTCTTGTTAATAGTGATCGTCAACTCGCGCGGGCCCGGATGCTGAGCTGCGGCTCGCTTTTTCTCCATTCGTGGCCACCGGCACGCCCGCGGACGGCTAAAGGGATGGTATATGGGCCCGTGCAAGGCTGAACCCGTCCTCGCCGAGGATCAGGCCCTAGGCGTACTTAGCGACGAACAATTGGTCACGGAGCACCTTGCTGGGCGCTATGGGGCGTTCCAAGAGCTCTACGATCGGTATCAGTCCAGGCTGATCCATTTCATCACTCGCAAGACAGGCGATTCGGACCGCGCGCAAGACCTCGTGCAGGAGGCGTTCATCCGGGTCACTCGTCACCTCCACCGATTCGATACGTCCAAGAAGTTCTCGACTTGGGTCTACACGATCGCCGGCAACCTTTCCAAGAATGAGTTACGCAACCGGTCGCGAAGCCCCCTCATCCTGTTCCAACGTCTAACGAGCAACTGGGACGACGATCACCGGCCGATTCAGTTCGAGGACTACCGCATGCGGCCGGATGATCTCTATCGCAAGCGCTATTTACGACGGTTGGTCGAGGACACGGTGGAGGAGTTGCCCGAGCACCATCGCCTCGTCTTCCGTCTGCGCGAATTGGAAGGGAAGAGCTATGAGGAGATCTCCGAGATCACCGGCGTAAACCTCGGCACGGTCAAGAGCAGACTGCACCGGGCGAGGAACTCGTTCGCCCAACGAATAGAGTCCTTCCTGAACTAACCGCGTCCTACCCGTAGGGGCCGGCCCTGGCAAACTTTCGGGGCGATGGTACCTTAAGCCATGTTTGAGAACCTGCGCCGTGCCTTCCACGAGGCCGTCGACAATTTCAAGGAAGAACTCGACCGCGACCACGTTCCCGAGGCCGTCGATCGACTCCTTCGGGGTATGAAGGACGAGACCGCCGACGCGCAGGCTTACGTGCGCCGGCTTGAGTCCGAGATCGAGACCACACTCCGGAAGGTCGAAAAAGAAGCCAAGAGCGCTGCGACCTGCCGCCGGCGAGAGCGAATGGCTCGGGAGATTGCCGACGAGGAAACGGCCACCCTCGCTGAGGAGTATGCAGTAAAGCACGAGGAGCGCCATCGCGTTCTCGAGCAGAAGGCCGCCGTCCTCACCGAAGAGCTCACCGGTCGCCGGGCCGAGGTACAGGACATGCTGGCCGCAATCAAACAAGCGGCCAAGAACCGTGATACCCTCGCCGCAAGCGCTGGCCGTAATCAAGCGAGGAGCAGCCTCAGCGCCGCAGACGAACTCTTCGACCAGTTAGACCGGATGGAGACCGCGATCGAGCACGACGATGCGCGGCAACGTGCCGAACGTGACGTCGGCGACCTCGACTTCGGGACCAGCCCTGCCGATGACTCCGAGTTCGATGATCTCGGGTCGATGGATCCGGAAGCTGAGGCCGAAGCACGGCTTGAAGAGCTGAAGCGAAGGATGGGAAAGGACTAGAGGCCTCGACCGCTCAATCCTTGTCGAGGCCGATCTCCCTGTAGAAGAGCAATCCAGCGCACTCGCCGGCCAAAAAGAGCAGATCTTCACGACCCCCTCCCTGCAACGCTTCTCCGTTCGGGCCCCGCTCGTCGAGGACCATGTACCACTTTCGGCCCTCCCTCACACCGAGAAAAATCCCGATGCCCGTGGAGTTCTCCAATACGCTCGGCGCCTCCGACGTCTCGAGGTCGGCCACCAGATCGTAACTGAATTCGACACGGGCCGGCTCGGCGGCGAGATCCAACACGAAGAACGAGGTCAGGACGCCGGGCGCCTCATCCACATCCTCCCAAACGAGACCGCCACGGGCGCCACCCACCAGATAAACCGACCGCCAAACCGGAAGGGCGAACCGCGAACGATCTCCATCGCCGCCCCAAACCGAGAAGCTGCCGCGCGACTCGTCAGCATCGACACCGATGTCGGAGACCGCGTTCGAGCGATCGAGATACTTCGTGAGGTCAATGACGTCGTCGTCCACACCGAACGCTTAAGCCTTCCGTCGCCCCGCGTCAAACGGAGCCGCAGAATGCCAGCGGTAGCGGGCTTCCGGGCTCCGGCATAGATTTCGCGCGTTCTCGTGAAAGCACCGTACTACGAGTGGCTAATGGAAAACTGGATAGGCGTAGGCATCTGGATCGTCATGGGAGCGCTCGTGGGGATCGTCATGCGAGCCCTCGTGAAGCGGCCTGAAGAAGCTCCTGGCCATGTTGTTGTCATCATGGTCCTGGGCGCCTTCGCAGCTGTTATCGGAGGCATGCTGGGGGTTGGCCTCCTCGAATTCGACGAGCCGCTGGCCCTCAGCGTAGGCGGCACGGCCGGCGCGGCGATTTTCTCGGTGATGATGACGTTCGTCTACCGATGGGGAATTCGCGGCTTCACCTGAGTCGCTCCGACGTTCTTGGGAGCCGAATAAAGCGAGGGAGGCGTCGACCCGAGTGGGCCCGACGCCTCCGCTCACCCATCCCGCAGATAGCTCCACGGGACCATCGAAGTGGCTCGCCGGAAAGGTGACCAACCTCTCTGACCGTGCGACTCAATGCGGTCTCGGCAAGAATCTGTTCAGTTTGGAGGTCGTTTCCCCTCCGCCCATCCCATCCACTTCTACTAGATATGACGCTCTAGACGCGAAAAAGGTTTCCTCGACTACGGAGTTCCCTCCAAATGTCCGACGCACAGTCCATCATCGCCGAGTCACTCCCACTGTGGCGGGCGGAGCTCGACGAGTTCCTCCGCATCCCTTCGATCAGCGCCCGCTCCGAACACGACGGCGACACGCGGGCCGCGGCCGAGTGGCTGTGCGACAGGATGCGGGCGGCCGGTCTCGAGACAGAGGTGATCGGTACACCGGGGCACCCGGTGGTCCTCGGGGAGTGGAGTGGAGCCGGGCCCGACGCCAAAACGGTGCTCATCTACGGCCACTACGACGTCCAGCCCGTCGATCCACTGGATGAGTGGACGTCGGCCCCCTTCGAGCCCGAAGTCCGGGACGGAGCCCTATACGCCCGCGGCTCCGCAGACGACAAAGGGCAACTCTACCTCCACATCAAGGCCGCCGAGGCGCATCTGAAGGCGACCGGCTCCTTGCCGGTAAACCTGATCATTCTGGCCGAAGGGGAAGAAGAGGTCGGCTCGCCCAACCTCGTACCATTCGTGGAGGCCCACCGGCAACGCCTCGCAGCGGATGCGGTGATAATCTCTGACTCGTCCATGTTCGCGCCCGGCCTACCCTCCTTGTTGTTCTCACTTCGGGGCTTGGCCTACTTCGAAGTCCACGTGCAAGGACCGGCGAGCGATCTACACTCGGGCGCCTACGGAGGCGCCGTCGTGAATCCGGCGAATGCACTGGCTCACATCATCAGCACGCTTCACGATCAAGACGGTCGGATCGCTATCGCCGGCTTCTATGATGACGTTCTCGAATGGGACGAGGCTACGCGCCAAGCGATTCGCGAGCTTCCATTCGACCGCGACGACTTCCAAGCGTCCGTGGGCGCGTCAGCGCTAGGGGGAGAGATCGGCTACTCCGAGCTCGAGCGCCTCTGGACCCGACCCACGTGTGACGTAAACGGACTTCTATCCGGTTACACGGAGGAGGGCGCGAAGACGGTTCTTCCCGCCTACGCGATGGCCAAGATCAGCTTCCGGCTGGTGTCGGACCAGAATCCCGACCGGGTGCTCGAGCTCTTCCACGAGCACCTCGCACGCGTTACGCCGACAGGCGTTACAGTGAACGTGACGGAACTCCACGGCGGACATCCCTGGAAGGCTCAACTCGATGAGTCCCTGAAGTCTGCCGCCACGTCGGCCCTAGAGCGGGCGTTCGGTGCCCCACCGGTATTGGTCGGCGAGGGTGGGTCGATCCCCATCGTAGGCGAGTTCGAAAGAATCCTCGAGGCGCCGGCCTTACTCATCGGCTTCTCGCATCCCGGGTGCAACCTGCACGCGCCGGACGAGTGGTTCCCGGTGGAGAACTTCGAGAAGGGGATTCGCGCGCTCGCCTATTTGTACGAGGAACTAGCGTAGCTAGGCGCTGAAAGACCGCCTCAGCCTTCCGCGGGAGGAACCGCGGGAGGAAGCATGGCTCCGGCCCGTAGCAGCGCCCGGGCCTTGTTGAGCGTCTCCTTGTACTCAGTTCCCGGATCGGAGTCGGCCACGATACCCGCTCCGGCCTGCACGTAGGCCCGTGACCCCACGACGACGACAGTCCGGATGGTGATCGCAGTGTCCATGGACATACCACCCCAGCCGAAGTGCCCCACGGCGCCGGCGTAGGGTCCCCGGCGCACCGGCTCCAACTCGTCGATGATCTCCATGGCTCGGATCTTGGGTGCACCCGAGACCGTGCCCGCCGGGAAACACGCGCGGAACACGTCCATAGCCGAGACCCCATCCCGGAGCTCGCCTTCGACCTGGCTGACCAAGTGCATGACATGCGAGTAGCGCTCCACCACCATCAGCTCCGGCACCTCCACACTGCCGAACCTGGCCACCCGCCCGACGTCGCTCCGACCGAGGTCGACGAGCATGCGGTGCTCCGCAAGCTCCTTTTCGTCCGCGGCCAGCTCCGCCGCAAGCGTCCGATCCTGTTCGGGCGTCCCACCGCGCGGGCGCGTCCCGGCAATCGGCCGGACGGTGACCCTCCCGTCTTCGACCCGTACGAGCACCTCAGGGGAACTACCCACGAGCGACAGCCCGTCCAACTCCAGGAAGTAGAGGTACGGGGAGGGATTCAGGGACCTCAGAGCCCGATAGAGGCTGAATGGACTCGAGTGGAGCTCCATTCCAAGCCGCTGGCTCAGCACGACCTGAAACGCGTCTCCGGCTCGGATGTACTCGCGAATTCGCTCGACCGCAGCCTCGAATTCCTCCCGGGTCATGGTACTGGTGAACCCCGGGTCACTTTCGGGCTCCGGACCCAACGCGAGCGGGAGAGGCGCCCGGGACTCACCGAGCCGCTCGATGACCAGCCGGGTCTTCGCCGCCGCCCCGTCGTAGCGACGCCGGAGCTCGTCGGAGTCTAGCCGGGGCTCCACGTCAACCGTGGCGATCGCCTTTGCCCGGCCGAGCAGATTGTCGATCGCCACCACGATGTCGACGAACAAGAAAAGTGCGTCGGGCAAGCCGAGGTCGTCCTCCGGCCCGTCACCCAACCGCTCGACCTGGCGCACCACGTCGTAGGAGAAGTACCCTACTGCGCCACCCCACAGCCTTGGCAGCCCTGCATTGGGCGCCGGGGTCCGAGACTGAAGGCGCGCGTCGAAATCGGCCAAAGGATCGTCCGTTTCGATCTCCGTCCAGCCCGCTTCCGGCGTCCACCACTCGGCCCGTTGGCCGTGGAGGCGCCAGGCTGCGGCCGGCTCGCTGCCCAAGAAGGTATAGCGAGCCCATTGGTCTCCGCCGATGACGGACTCGAGGAGGAAGCCGAACGGAGGGCGAGCAAGCTTGGCATACGCGGTGACAGCGGTATCGATATCGAATAGGAACTCCCGCCACACGGGGACGACGCCCACGCCCGGTTGTCGGGCGAGAGACTGAAACTCCTCGAAGGTGGGGTGAGTCTCCATGGATCCTCTAGGACGATGATGACTGTGCAGAGGGAAGACAACATATGAGGGAGGAAGACGAGGGGAAGGCTCTCGCCGTCCTGGCTGTGGATACCGGAGGAACGTTCACCGACGTGCTCTATCTCGATTCGGGCCGGCTGAAGTCATTGAAGATCCCATCGACCCCGGCCGATCCGGCGGAGGCGGTGCTGGCCGGAGCACGGGCTCTGGTAAGCGACGGCGCGTCCTACTTATTGATCCACGGATCTACTGTCGCGACGAACGCGCTGCTCGAGCGAAAGGGCGCGCGAGTGATTCTCGTGACCAACGAGGGCTTTCAGGACATTATCGAGATAGGGCGCCAGAATCGGCCCCAGTTGTACGCGCTGGTGGGGCACCGCCTACCACCCCTGGTTGCGCGAGGCGATCGCATCGGCATCCGGGGCCGCCTGGGACCGGCCGGCGAGGAGATCGAACCCGTGGATCAGGCCGAGCTGGACGGACTACCACAACGGGTGGCGGGGGCGGAGGCGCTGGCGGTGGCCCTGCTTCATTCATACGCCAACGCCGAGCACGAGCGTCAGGTCGCGAAGGCACTCGCGGAGAGCGGTGTGCCCATATCCGTCTCGGCGGAACTACTGCCGGAGTACCGCGAGTACGAGCGCACCTCGACCACGGTAGTGAACGCCTACGTCGCGCCGCTCATGTCACGTTATCTGAACCGGTTGGACGCCGAAGCCGGCGCGGACCGTGTGCGGGTCATGGGATCCAACGGGGGCGCCTTTCCGGTGACGAGGGCAGTCAACGAACCCGTCCACACGGTGCTCTCCGGACCGGCAGGTGGGGTGGTCGGCGCGCTCACATGGGCCAAGCGGGCCGGATTCGACAAGGTGATCTCATTCGACATGGGGGGGACATCTACGGACGTATCTCTTTGCCCGGGCGAACTGCTTTACACTCGAGAACTCGAGATCGCCGGTCAGCCCGTGGCGATCCCAGTGATTGACATCCACACGGTGGGGGCCGGAGGCGGCTCGATTGCGCGGCTCGATCCGGGTGGGGCCCTGCGGGTGGGCCCACGATCCGCGGGCGCTGACCCGGGCCCGATCTGCTACGGCGGCGGGGGCACCGCCCTTACGGTTACTGACGCCCATGTTTGGCTTGGACGGCTCCCGTGTGAAGCCTTTCTCGGCGGCGAGATCACTTTGGACCGCGCCGCCATCGAGCCACACCTCGACGCCATCGCGCACGAACTCGGAATGTCGCTCGAAGACGCCGCCGAGGGCATCCTGGCCGTCGCGGTTGCGGCGATGGAGCGGGCGCTCCGTGTGATTTCTGTGGAACGGGGCTTCGACCCGTCGGAGTTCACTCTGGTGGCCTTTGGTGGTGCAGGCGCCTTGCACGCTGCCGAGCTGGCCCAGAGGCTTCAGGCTGCGCGAGCGGTGATTCCGCCCGATCCGGGACTTCTGTCTGCCTATGGGATGTTGGCGGCCGCCGTTAGCCGGGAGGCCTCACGTACGGTGCTGCTCTCGACCGCCGACGAAGACTACGACTCACGCGTAAAGGTAACGCTGGACGATCTGACCACTCGGGCGCGATCTGCGCTCCTGGCCGAGGGAGTGCCCGAGGAGGCGGTCGACGTGGGCACCTGGATCGATGCCCGCTACGAAGGACAGAGCTTCGAGTTGAGGGTCCCGTCGGAAGACTGGCAGACAACGTTCCACCATGCACACGAGGTGCGCTACGGCTATTCTCGGCCCGAGACGCCCCTAGAGGCCGTGACCCTGAGGGCGGTAGCCACAGCACCTGGCGCCCCACTCGAGGTCGAACGGATCGGGGCATCGGAAGGGCCGCCGGAGACCACATCGGCGAGCGTCCATGTAGGCGGTCGTTCCGTTGAGGCGGCGCAGGTGGAACGCCCCCTGCTGCGGGCCGGCCACCTAGTGGAAGGGCCTGCGATTATCACGGAATACAGCGCTACCACCTGGGTGCCCGAAGGATGGACCGCTCGCGTCGACCAGCTAGGCAACCTTATCCTGACCGATTGAGTATACGTTGCGATGAGCCCAACCCAATCGAACCAGATGGACCCACAAGCTCCGGGACACACGAGCGAGGAGGCCCCGCCCAGAACGACTGGCAGATGGATGGAGGCCCCCATTTGGGCGATCGGGAGCGCCGCCCTCGTGGGCCTTCTCTACGCCGTGACCCTTGCCCCGACCACAGCGTTCTGGGACACCAGCGAGTACATCGCCACAAGCCATATGCTCGGTATTCCACACCCGCCCGGAAACCCCCTATTCGTCGTGCTCGCGAGGGCCTGGGATCTCCTTCTCACACCTTTCGGACTCCCCGTCGCGGTCCGCATCAACCTGTTCTCGGCCATGATGGGTGCGGCGGCGCATGGTCTTTGGTTCATGGTCGTCCACCGGATTCTCGGGTACTTCAGCAGGGACCGTGTGTTCAGATTGGTCGGTGCGGCGACCGCAGTGTTGGTGAGCGCCACGGCGTTTACCGTGTGGAGTCAATCCAACGTGAACGAGAAGGTCTACACGGTCTCGCTCTTCACCATCGCGCTGCTGAGTTGGCTCGCCTTCTACTGGCGTGAGAACATCGGCAAGGGCAAGGACGACAACTTGCTCGTGCTCATCCTGTTCCTTCTCGCGCTTTCCGTCGGCAATCACCTCATGGCCTTCCTTGCCGCCCCTGCGCTCGCCGCCTTCGTCCTGATGACCCACCCAAAGACGCTGGTGAACTGGCGGCTCTACGTCGCAGGTGCAGTGGCGATGGCGCTTGGGTTGTCGATCCACCTCTTCTTGCCGCTCAGAGCGGCTCTGGACCCCGTGATCAATGAAGCGGACCCCACGTGCAGTTCGCTCGGAAGCGCGCTCACGAGCATCGTGACGTGGGGGCAAGCCGGCTGTGCCGAGCTCTCCTCGGCCTTGGCCCGGGACCAATACGACAAGCCTCCTCTCATTCCACGCCTGGCGCCCTTGCTGGCACAATACGGCAACTACTTCCAATACTTCGACTGGCAGTGGAATCGCTCGGTGGCCGGGGCCAAGGCGGTGCTGCCGCTCGCGCGACTCCCGGTCACGCTCCTCTTTTCCGCGCTCGGGCTCTACGGCGCAGTAGAGCATCTGCGCCGGGATCGGATCAGTGGCTATTACACGCTGATCCTTTTCGGCACACTCTCCGTGGCGTTGGTCTTCTATCTGAACTTCAAGTATGGCTACTCGCTGTCCTCGCCTGTCGCAGACCGTGCGCTGCACGAGGTCCGCGAGCGAGACTACTTCTTCATCGTGAGCTTTTCGATTTGGGGCTTGTGGGTCGGGATCGGCCTCGCCGCGCTTTGGCAAGCGCTGGCCGCCCAGCTTCGTCGCCCGTTGAAGGTCCTCTCGCCGATCCTTGCCATCGCTGCGATCCCACTGATCCTGAACTGGTCGTGGGCGACGCGCTCTTATGACTACTCGGCGCGCGATTGGGCCTACAACATGCTGATGAGCGTAGAGCCCTACGGAGTTCTTTTCACGCACGGGGACAACGACACGTTCCCCCTGTGGTATCTCCAAGAGGCCGAGGGAATCCGCCGCGATGTGACGGTCATCGTCACTTCTTACCTGAACACGAATTGGTACGCAAAACAGCTCAGGCAACTGACGAGCCCTTGCCCGGAGGGCGTTGACCCGGCAGATACTCCCACTCGGAACGTCTGCCAACGTCCCTACGACTCGGCCGGCCAGGGTGCCCTCTACACCCATGATCCGGCCGAAGCCGATGCGCTGGGAAAGGTGGCGCTCCTGCTCGACGAGCCGGTCGAGACGCCGACACGGAGTATCCTCCCTCTCTCGGACGAAGTCATCGATCAGACGACGGGCCCACGGGGGTACGTCCGACTGCGTGAGGCGAGACAGTTTCAGATGGGCTCCCTGGTGGCGACCCTCCAAGGCGGCCAGATCCTCTACCCTTGGCAACAGTTCGCCCTCGTGATCATGTCGAACTCCTTGGGAGACAGGCCGGTGTACTTCGCGTCGAGCGGCAACACGGCGAGCGACCTGGGGGTCAGGCAGTATACGGTGCGGCAAGGTTTGGCCTTCCGGTTGATGAGCACGTTACCGGTCGCCGACGGCAATCTGGTCGAGATGACCGTCAGGGAAGTTCGTCGCGTGAGCGGTCCTTGGCTGGACCTGTCCCGTACGCGAACCCTTGCCGATGAAGTGTTCATCCACCGGACGGGCCTGCCGGACGATTGGACGCATTGGCCCGACCAGTCTACCGTGAGCATCCCGGCATATTACAGTTGGCTATACCTCGCCCTTGCGGAGGCGGGGCGGTTGACGGGTGACGCCGACTTGAATCAGACCGCGAGCGAGCGGACGACCGCGTGGCAATCGTTCCGCCCCTGATTCCCACACCGCTGCATCCAAAGGAGCGTCAAATGGCCGCTGGTGAACCCCAGAACTACGGAAACCATCGGAGATTCGTGCCCACATACCACTTCCTCATCGCCCCGATCTTGCTGCTGAACCTGGGGTGGATGCTCTATCAACTCGTGGTCGCGTTCTCCATGTCTGCAGTGGTCGCCTTCCTCCTGGCCATTGCCCTGATCAGCATGTTCCTACACTTGCGCCTCTTCCCGTTGGCCGCCCAGGACAGGCTCATCCGGCTCGAAGAGCGTCTGCGCCTCGAGCGCCTGCTACCCCACGAGCAGCGTCACCGAATAGTGGACCTGAGCGTGAACCAGCTCATCGCCCTTCGGTTCGCGTCGGACGCCGAGGTCGGGGACTTGGCGCTCGCCGTCCTGGATGAGGGGCTGGACGACCGCGAAGCGATCAAGAGGCGCATCACCGACTGGCGGCCGGACTACCAGCGGGTCTGATGGACCGCAAGGGTCTGGACGACGCGGGGCTGAAGACCCCTGGGACCACCCCCGGCGACACGGACGTGGCGCTCGGCGTGGTCCGCACGCTCGACCGGTGGTATGTAGAGATTCTGGAAATAGCGAAGTCCCTGGGGATCCTGGGCTCAGGCCGCGAGTCCATCAGGGAATCCGAGGACTCCAGTGGCGGACGTTGCATCGAGTTCCCCGACCTGGCCGATGAGGGGTGGCCCGAGTTCGCCATTGCGATCCCAAGCGACGCCGAGTTCGGGTACGCGACATCGAGCGTGCTCTACCGCGGCGTCACCTATCAGAGTGCGCTCAGCCCGGAGGAGCTCCTTGTGGCATTCAAGGGAGCATTGACGGAGGTCGGCGCCGCGTACGAGGCGAAGGATGATCGCCTGGACGACTATCTCCGCACGACCGATCTCGGCGGGGACGTACGAATTCGTCTGAGTCCTCATAAGAACGGGCTCACCCGAATCGCCATCGGCCAGTATCGCAGCGGCCGCCGGGTGGAGGAGGCGCTGAGGACGATCGCCGCGCGATTCAACCTCGCCGGGAGCGATCGAACCGGGTAGGTCGGGTCGACCTCAGTGCAGCGTGAGGCGTCCCACTCCGCCGGGGATCACTCTTACGGCGGAGGCTCCGTCGGCCCCTTCCTGAAACTCCAAAGCCCTGTCGAAACGCTCCGGCACGAGGTCGACGATCTCTCCGGGGCATAGGAGGAACACCTGCTCGAACCGGGGCAGCAGTGAGTGTAGCAGACCCACGAGCCGGACTTTCGCCTCCCCTCCGAGCCGGTCGAAAGGGTCCCCGATCATCAGAGTCGGAAAGCCCTTGCTCCGCTCCGCCACCAGATCGGCTAACGCCACTCTGAGCGCGAGCACATAGGCCGCCACCTCTTCATCGGACTGAAATGGCGTAGGCCCCTCGTCGCGGACGGCGATCGGCTGACCATCAACGTCCTGGACGACGCCCAGAATGGCTCCGCTCATGAGGCGGTTGAGGTTTCGGCCCGCCCTCGCGACGAGAAGATCTCGGGCCTTTTCAATGAGCTCCACCCGAAGGGCTCGGAGCGCCGCGGCTCGTACGGCGATCTCGGCGGCAGCGCCGGTCCGCTGGTCAGGCTCGCTAGCCTGGGCCGGCTTTGTCGGCTCCTCCGCGTGGCCTAGGGTCGAGAGCGCCCGCAGTCGTTCAACCTCCTTCGAGTATGCTTCGATTCGAGCCTGGAGGCGAACGGATTCGTTCTCCAGACCCTGGAGTGCTGGTGGCTTCAACTCGAGTTGCTCGCGCCGGCGCTTCCACCAACTCCCGTCCTGTACGATGGACTCCCACTCTTCGTGAAGCTGCGTGATCACTCGTGCATGGTGATCGGCGAGGACCTTGCCGCACGTCGGACAAGGTGCCTCGGCCCCTCCGGACTCCATTTCCTGGAGTCGGACCTTGAGTTCTCGCGCCCGGTCCCGATATGCCATCAAGTGGGTTTCCGCATCCTGCCGCTCGCGAAGCCAGTCCATGTTGGCGACCTCCATGTCGCCGTTGACCTCGGCGGCGTCGGCACGCACCTCCCGGAGTGTCTGTTCCTTTTGCTCGAGGGTTCCGCTGAGTTCTCCGGGGGTCGCCTCCAACTCGCGACCACCCTGCGCGGCGACTTCGTCATCGATCAGCTTGAGCTGCCGCTCAACCTCCGCGAGCCCGATCCTCCGCGCAAGCATGCGCACCGCCCTCTCCAACCCATCGGCACTCTCATCGACGCCGCGTCCGCAAGCAACTCGGGCAAGAGGGTCACTGGCAGGTGCCAGGCTCCGCTCGAGCGCATCGAATATCCTATTGCGGCTGTGGCCATCGCGGCAGGCGAGCGCGGTCAGACCCCGTGCGAGGGCGACTCGAAAGTCGCCCAGCGACGGGGCGGATCCCTGCAGCTGCTCGATCATCCTACGGATCCATGCGCTGTGTGACTTGCTTGCTTGAGCGCATCCTCCACGGCCCTTCTGACGATGTCTTCATTCATATCCGGCGTACACAACCGGGTCGCCAAACGATCCGAGAGGGAGTCGGCGAACTCCTCGTCGGGGCGCGCCGCTGTCGGTCCGGGCGCCTCTTCGATAGAGACTTCGAGGTGAAGGGCCTGCCGGCGATAGTCGTGCAAGAGCTTCTGAATCTGATCGAGATCCGCCGGACCCAAGCCCTGAATCCGAAGACGCACGATCTTGCCGCCGATGCCCCCCGGGACCTCCTCGAGAACTTCCCGCACCCGTTCTCTGAGCCTGGTCTTGCGCGCCGATTCGAAGATGATGGGCTCGAGCGACACGACTGGTCGTCCCGAAACAGGGTGGAAGGTCGAGACACACGCCTCCAAGTCGAAACTCAGAAACCCCTTCTCCGCCAAGGCCTCCTCCCATGGAGCGGCGCCGACACGTTCCAGCGAGCCGCTGTAATGGACGTTGTCACGAACCGCAACCCGCGAATGCCGGTGACCGAGCGCCACATAATCCCACTCGTCGGCCCTCACCGCGAATCCGGATCCCTTCCCCATCGCCACATCACCATAAGCAAGCAGCACGTTCCACCTTGCTGCTGGGTCCGGGGTCACGACCTCCGCCCCATCGGAGATCGCGGATCGATGAGGCACGAGGAGGACATGCAAGTCCAGATCCGGAAGATTCACCGCCCGGCGCGTGGCGGTGGCAGCCTCCACTCCCGGGAAGGCGTCGAAGGCCGCCAAGGCGCCGGGATCGCCAGGTCGGTGTGGAGTGTCACGAGAGCCGGCTACCATCAGGACCTTCGTATCGGGCAACACGTCACGAAGGGTTGCGAGCCCACGAGCCAGCGCCACCATGGCTCCCTGAGTGGGCTCCGACCGATCGAAGATATCGCCGGCCAGGAGAATCACCTGCGGCCCGATGTCCCGCAGCTGCCTTATGGCGGTCTGGAAGGCACGAGCCACATCCACTTCGCGTAGGTTGCGCCCTCTGTCCTGTCGCTCGAACGCTCGGAAGCCGAGGTGGAGATCCGACAGGTGCGCCAGGATCACAGGCCCTCTTCCTCCACCGGATCGTGTGAAACGGTAGCCGTACTCGACTCATCAGCCGTTCCCCTCGGCTCGTCGACGAGTCCCATTCCTTGGATGAGCGCGCCGCCCGAAAGCAGCACCATCAGGAAGAGTAGCACGGAAGGCGCCGAGAGCCGTGGAACAGCATAGCTCGCGGCCAATATGCCGATAGCCGCTCCGATCGCACCCGATGCGCCGATCCTAGGGCCGATACCGCCGAGACTCATACGTAGACTCGCCATGGCGCCGAACAGGGTGCCCGCTGAGTAGAGCGGAAGCCCGCCGAGTAGAGCCAACCCCAACGCCTGGTACACCGCCGTGGTCCCGGCACCCGGCCGAAAGGACCAAAGGATCGCAAAACCGGTGGCGACCATGAACACCACCAGACAGACCATCCACCGCCGCCTGAGGGCATCAACCAGGTTCGGGTAGTCCAGGTTGGGTGCGGCCATGAGACCCAGGGCGAGGGCCCCGATCTCAGTCGCAAGGATGATCGCGAGGGCGCGCATCAAACCTTCGCCGGAGTACAGGAGCAGCACGACCGCCACCTCGGCCACCGTGGCCGCCGCCAGCCCAAGGACGAGCGGCGGCATCAAGCGAATCAGGTAAGTGAAGCTCAATCGAGCACGTCCCCCCACGCGCGCCGGGCCACCAGCGAGCGCGGACTTTGCGTTCCCCCGGGAGCCTGGATAGTTTCCTGAACCCTCATCCCACGGACGCGCACCAAGCGGGGCACCACCCCGCCGATAGTCTTCCACCGAAGACCAGGACCCCGTAAGGCGATGGCACTCCACAAGCTAACAGTTCTTGGCATTGTAATCGCCACCCTCGCCTGCGACAACGTGGCCTGGGGAGGCGCGGAGTTCAGCCTACTACCACCCCCATCCAGTAGCGACACGCTCGATACCTCGGCGGTCGCGAGTGAAGACTCAAGCAGCCCGGACTCGG
This sequence comes from Gemmatimonadota bacterium, assembly GCA_036986155.1. Taxonomy (GTDB): domain Bacteria; phylum Gemmatimonadota; class Gemmatimonadetes; order Longimicrobiales; family Gaopeijiaceae; genus JACZXQ01. The sequence continues at coordinate 14,619 of BTRA01000017.1, forward strand.
CCGCCGTGGTCGTGGGACCCGTCCTGTTCATGGGACGCAGAGACGGCAACGCCGTGTCGCTTGTTGCAGTGGGCGAAATCCGGGGGAGAGGCCTTCGGGCGCTGCCCACCGAGGAGGAATCCCCCGGCTTCATGGAGCGGTTCACCCGTGAGCGCTTCGCACCCGGATCAGACTTCACGCTCTTTGCCGAAGGCGTGCGTGTGGGCACGATGGTGGCCTCCACGACCGGGGTGGCTGTGGGGTTCTGCTCCGGAAGGCCCACCGTGAGTGGGCGGCTGGAGTTGGTCCCGGAGGCGGCGAACGCCGAGCGCTTTCTCGCACTTGCCCGAAGCGACGGCGACACGCGCCCCTACGCCCCTTACCGGAAGCTGAACCACAATCGGGACCAACGGGTGACGTCACTCAACCTCATGGGGAGAGTCATCCCGACGGTTGGTGCAACGCGACCCCCATCCATCCTCGAGATCCGACGAGACATTCAGGTCTTCAACCTCGTAGACGGCTCGCCTCCTGCGATCGTCGCCACGTTCGTATACGGTGATGGCCTCGGCCTCGGCCCAACGACGCCTGGGGCGTACTCCGTGTTCTTGATGGGCACCGATGACGGCACGGGGTATGCCACCGCTTACATCGCCTACCGTCAAAACGACGTCCGTGGGAAGGGTACGCCGCGATTCTTCGACCGTCTGGATTGGGATGGGGATGGCCAGATGGAAATCCTACTCGAGGTCGCGGGAGAGGAATCCATGTCGCTCGCCGCCATTCACAGGCGCAACGGCCAGTGGGTGGAACTCTTCCACGATGCTTGTGGCGGAGCCCTGGACAGCGCTACCGCCGCGCCCTGACTCGCACTCTCATGCGCCGGAATCTTCTGGGACTTCCAGCCGTCCTGTTCACGCTCGCTTGCTCGGGTGCGGCGCCGGAGCCTCAAGCCGAAGCGGCGAACCCTGATCATCCGCCTGATGGGTTTCCGGTGGTTGTCGTGGACGCAGCCGGAGTGGAGCATCGATTCGAACGCCCGCCTTCGCGGATCATCTCACTGGTACCCTCGGCCACGGAAACGCTGCTGGCCCTCGGCGTAGGCCCGAGTCTTGTGGCCCGCACGGATTTCGACACGGCGGCGGCGGTTGCTCACTTACCCTCCGTCGGTGGAGGCATCGACCCGAGTCTGGAATTGCTGGTGGTTCACGAGCCCGATCTCATCATCCACTTTTTGGGCCCGAATAGCGCGGGGACGGCGAACCGATTCGCCGAGTTCGGTATCCCGAGCCTCGCGATTCGGCCGGACGGGATCGATGACGTGCGCAGGATCATTCAGCTATTCGGCCGAGTAACCGGCAGGGCAGCGTTGGCGGACTCGCTGGTTCGCACGATCGACGCCACCATCCGCCACGTCGCCGAGGCGGTCCGAGGTCGCCCACCCGTGCGCGTTGCTTTCCTGCTCGGAGGAGACGCCCCTTACGCAGCGGGTCCGGGGAGTTACGTCGACCAACTCCTCACCTTGGCAGGGGGCCAGAACGTTTTCGCCGACCTGGGGCAACTCTATGCTCAGGTCAGCCTGGAGAGCCTCGTCGTCAGACAGATCGACGTCCTCCTTCTTCCGGAGGGTGCGAAGCCGCCGCCGGGCGTCGATCGCACGGTTCGCTTCGTCCCAGAGTCCATCCAGTTCCCTGGCCCACGGCTCGGCGAGGCCACGCTCGCGCTTGCGAAAATCCTCCACCCCGCGGCCTTTCCGTGAGCCGCCGCACACTGACCGCACTACTGCTGGTGATTGCGATCGTCGGATTGCTTGCGGGTGTTTTTCTGGGGCCCGAGCCGCTTTCCTGGTCCGTCGTTGTGGACGCTCTCTTGGGCCGAGGATCGAGCACGCTCCACAGGGTCGTTTGGGACATCAGGCTTCCTAGGGTCGTCTTGGCGCTACTTGTGGGTGGTGGCCTGGCCATGGCGGGTGCCGTCTTCCAGGCGCTACTCCGGAATCCACTGGCAGAGCCCTACATCCTAGGAATCTCGGGTGGAGCGGCCACGGGTGCCGTTTTGGTCATGGCGCTCGGGTTGGTGTCGCTCACGTCATGGGTGCTTCCCGCAGCGTCATTCGCCGGTGCGCTGCTCGCCATCCTCTTGGTATTCCGCGTGGCATCAGCGGCCGACGCCCGCCTGGACGTGGGTGTGTTGCTTCTGGCAGGTGTGGTCGTCGGTGCTTTTTTCGTCGCTATTCTTTCGCTGATCTTGGCGCTTTCGGACGCAGAAACCGTGAGGAGCGCCGTGCTCTGGACCATGGGTAGCCTGCGTGGTGCGAGCTGGCGAACAGTCTCGATCGTGGCGACCTATACCGTGCCGACGACACTCGCCCTGCTCGGCCTGGCGAGATCGCTGAACCTCATGTCCATCGGCGAGGAGACCGCAAGCTACCTGGGAGCCGACGTGGAGCGCGTGAAGAAGATGGCCTACGGGGTCGCGTCCATGGTGACCGCCGCGGGCGTTGCGGCCACCGGTGTGATCGGCTTTGTCGGCCTCATCGTCCCACACGGAGTACGCCTCGTGATCGGCTCGGACAACCGTGCGCTGCTCCCGCTTTCTTTCGTCGCCGGAGGAGCGTTTCTGACCCTGGCCGATCTCGTGGCCCGCACCGCGCTGGCGCCGGCCGAGCTCCCTATCGGAGTCATTACCGCCCTGGTCGGTGTTCCCCTGTTCCTCGTGCTCCTTCGGCGTATGGTGAGGCGGCAGGTTGGCTAGCGCGGCGTCTGGACGCCCACCCGAGGGAAATGGATCTGCGTCCGAAGCGGTGGCGGCGTTTTCAGCGGAATCCCTTACAGCCCGCTACGATTCGGGTGGCCCTGACGTCCTGACGGACGTCACCATGGAAGTGCCGGCCGGAAGCCTATACGCCGTACTGGGCCCAAACGGGTCGGGCAAGTCGACCCTTATGCGAATTCTCATGGGCACCCTTGGGCCGATCCGTGGATCGGCACGGGTCGCCGGGCGCGAAGTGAGCGAGTGGAACAGACGCGAGCTGGCCCGGCAGGTCGGAGCCGTGGCGCAGAGTGAAGCCCAGCCGTTCCCGATGACCGTACGAGAATTGGTGTCCATGGGACGGTACCCGCACCTGGGTCCGTTTCGCCCCGAGGGAGACGAAGATCGCGCCGCAGTCAGTGACGCGCTGGAGCGTTGCGACGCCGCCCAACTCGCCCCGCGCTACGTCTCTACGCTCTCTGGTGGCGAGTTCCAGAGAGTCCGCATCGCTCGGGCGCTGGCCCAGAATCCCCGCTCGCTCGCACTGGATGAACCCACCGCCAGCCTCGATATCCGCCACGAAATGAGCATCCTGCAGCTACTACGCGAGTCCGCAGATTCTGGGCTGACCGTGCTGCTGATCACCCATCACCTAAACCTGGCGGCCCGCTTCGCGGACCGCATGCTCCTGCTCTCCGAGGGAAGCGTCGCTGCCCAAGGAAGTCCCGAGGAGGTGCTGCGTGAGGGAGTCCTTGGCGAAGTCTATGGCTGGCCGGTGGCAGTGCGCCCCGATCCGGTTTCGGGCGCTCCAAGCGTGACGCCCCTGGGCTGACGGCGGTTTATCCGGCCTCTTCCCACAGAGAACGGTAGCTCTCGAATCGGTCTGCATCCACGTCTCCCGCCTCCAACGCCGCCTGAACGCCGCAATCCGGCTCGGTCAGATGGCTACAACTCCGAAAGCGGCATCGGTCGCGGTGGGGCCGGAACTCAGGAAAGCACCAATCGAGGTCGGACCGGTCCACACCCCACAGCCCCACTTCGCTGAACCCGGGCGTGTCGGCCAGCAGTCCTCCGAGCGAAAGGGATATGAGTCGTGACGTAACGGTGGTATGGCGTCCCGTCCCCGCGCGCCGGCTGAGCTCTCCTGTGGGTAGGTTGAGCCCAGGCTCGAGGGCATTGACCAGGCTGCTCTTACCTGCGCCCGACGGACCCGCGAAAAGCACGATGCCGCTGGACACCACCTGTTGTAGAGCGGGGACGCCTTCACCGGTATTCGCGCTCACCCGTAACACCGGGTAACCGATGGACTCGTATACCTGTGCCAGGCCGTCAGCGATCTCCGGTGCGCCGGGCAAATCCATCTTATTGATCACCAGCGTCACCGCGACTCCGCCGGACTCGCCGACGACGAGCAATCGATCGATCAACGCCCGTCGCGGCCTCGGGTCCTTGGCGGCTACCACGACGGCCAAGCGATCCGCGTTCGCAACCAGCACGCGCGCCTGCCTGCCTCCCTTGACCCGCGTGATCTGGGTCTTACGGGGGAGGATTTCTTCGACTACGTAGTCCCCGTTTACATCGGCCACGACCACGCGGTCACCGATCACCACCTGGTCGCCGTCACGCTCCTCCAGCTTCAGCCTGCCTCGTAGACTTGCCTCCACCTCTGTCCCATCCTCCAGGGCGACCACGTAGACGCCGCCGCGGACGAGGCGGACCATCCCGGTCAGATGTGACGATTCAGGCAAAAAAAAAGCCCGCCCCCCGTGCCGGCCGAAGGACGGCAGGACGGGAGGCGGGGCTCCGTTCGCTGAAAGTCACGCAGCGAATGACTCGAGAGCGTCACCCATATCGCCCTCGCGGAGGCGCCGCAACGCCCGGTCGCGAAGCTGGCGAATCCTCTCACGGGTAACGCCAAGCATATTCCCGATCTCCTCGAGCGTATGCTCACGCTCACCCTGAAGACCGAAATAGAGCATCAGTACACGAGCGTCTCGCGCCTCGAGAGTCCCGAGCGCGCCCTGCACAGCCTCAGTCAAAAGGCGTGCCTCCACCTCCTGCTCGGGCTCTGCGGCCTCTTCGGTAATAAACCGCTCCACCAACTGGGAGTCCTCGCTATCCCCTATCGGGGCATCGAGCCTGATTTCAGCAGCATTGAGCGTCTGAAGAGACTCGATGAGCTCCGGTGTGAGGTCCGTCGCCCGGCTGAGTTCCTCAGCCGTGGGCTCCCGGTTGAGCTCCTGCTTGAGCCGCTCCTTCTCGCGGAAGATCCTGGCGAGATCAGACGCACGGTTCAGCGGAACCCTCACAGCCCGCCCGTGGTTGGCCAGCGACGCGAGAATCGCCTGGCGAATCCACCAAACGGCGTAGCTGATGAACTTCACTCCCTGCTCCGGATCGAACTTACGGGCAGCGGTCACGAGACCAACGTTGCCCTCCTGGATCAGGTCGGTGAGGGAAACACCACGGTTCTGGTACTTCTTGGCCACGCTGATCACAAAGCGAAGGTTGGCACGAGCGAGGTCCTGGATGGCCTCCTCCTCGCCGAGCTGCGCGCGCGCCCCGAGTTCCTTCTCCCGCTCAGGCGTGATCAGCTCATGCCGGCTGACATCGCGGAGGTACTGGTCGAGGGCCGTCTTCTCATCGATGGTCGCGTCAAATCCCATGAGCGGGTTGCGTCGACCCTTCCTGCCTTGGCGCTTTGTCGCGGTTGCGGTCGCGGTTGCCATTTTCGTCTATCTCCTGAGCCCACCAAAATCGGATTTATCGGGCAGTTAATCCGATATCTTTGCGGCCGTAAAGTCCGCAGCCATGAAAGCTATCGGGATCCTCGATATTTGTCCAGGCATTCCTGTGAAATTCTTAGTAGAGGTAAAAACCCTCCATGCCTCGGAAAGTTCCCCCCGCGAGCGACCCATCGCGGCTTCGTCTGCCGGCCAAGATATCGGGTCGGAGGGGTGTGTCGGTCGGATGCGAGTCCAACCCTTGGGACCTGCTTTGGTTCCCCCTTTGCGTCAGAAGGTTCTGGCAGGCTAGCTTGGCGCGATCCGACACCCGAGCCTGACCAAAATGACCCTGACATTATCCATGAATGGCGCCTCCGACCGAGGCCAAGTTCGCAGCCAGAACGAAGACCACTTCATCACCAATGCCGCAGAGGGGATCCTCATCGTCGCCGATGGCCTGGGCGGTCGGCCGTCGGGCGAGGTCGCGAGCGAACTCGCGGCCAAGGCGGCCTACACACTGTTGATCTCGAAATCCTGGAGCAACGGACGGGGCGACGCCATGGCAGATGCCGTCGAGGCCGCGAACCTCGAGGTCGCCGCGACGGCACAGGCGCACGAAGAGCACGCCGGCATGGGCACCACGCTCACCGTGCTCGCCGTCAATCCGGAAACAGGCGCGTTGGTGATCGGCCACGTGGGTGACAGCCGTGCCTACCGGCTGCGTAGCGGCGCCCTCGAGCAACTCACCCGCGACCATACGGTCGCCCAGGATCTGCTCGATGCTGGACAGTTGGCTAACCCGGACATCTCCCAGCATCCGTTTCGGCACCTGCTGAACCGCGCGGTGGGCACAGAGTCGGAGGTGGAGGCGGAAATCATCAGCGGGTCGGCTGAGTCAGGCGACCTGTATCTGCTTTGCACGGATGGTCTGGTAGGGGTGGTCGATGATGAGACGGTGGCGGCCACGCTCGTGGGCGCGACTGCCGCGACGCTCGAGTCGGTGGCCGAAAAGCTGATTGGTCTGGCGAACGAGAAGGGCGGCCCCGACAACATCACGGTCGGGTTTCTCGCGGTAAGCTGACCTCTTCAGGCTGGAGCGTCGCTCCGCGTCAGGCGCTCGAGCACCAACTCGGGATCGAGCGTCCGGCGTTCGAACGTGAACACCCGAAGCACCCTCGCGGTGCGGTAGAGCTCCTCGGCGAGCCGTGGCAAGTCGATTACTCCGGGCAGCCCACCCGGGCCCAACCTCTCCACCTCGCCGTCGCGCCTCTCTAGTAGGAGATCGAGTTGGAACATCGCCTGCTTCGCCGGAAAATCGATGAAGACCTCGCCGGGCTCCAAGCCCAGTTCTTCCGCCAGGCCGTCTTCCACGCGGCGCTTGAATGGGGTGTCCGTTACCGCCCAATCCTCGACGACCCGCCCCCCCAGGTCCGCTGCAGTCAATTCGAGAGCCCGCTTGGGAAGGCGACGGCGGCGTAGAGCCGGGATCCAGCGTGTGACCAGACGTTCGGCCACCTCGCTGTGCTCGAGCTCTGCTCGGCGCGTCACTTCGTAGAGCAGCTCCTCGTCCGTAGGGCCGACCAACTCCTCCGACTCCAGGAGGTCAGCGGCAACGGCCTCCTCGATGATTCGCTTGTACAGGGAGGTGGCCGCGCGCACGCCATGGTGCCAGTAGACGTTCCGAAACATCTGGTACTTGGCGAAGAGAAGTGATTCAAGCGCTGCGATCGCCTTCTCATGCACACCCACCTCCCACGATCCGGTCACCGGATCCCGCAGGAGCCGCATACCCAGCAACAGGTGATCCACATCCACTTCGCCGTAGGGCACGCCACAGAATCGAGCATCCCGACGCAGGTATTCCAACTTGTCCAGATCCAGACTACCACTCACGAGCCCCTGGAGCGGCACCTCGCTCTCGCCCCTGATGAGCTCGTGGATCTGCTCCGCGGCATCTACACCGATGGACTCGAGCGCCTCGACCAACTCCGGGAGCTGGAAGAACCACGAACTCACCGCCTCGTGGTCGCCCGGCAGCCTGTCAGGCTCCAACTCCTCCAGCGCATGGGAAAAAGCGTAATGGCCGATGTCGTGGAGCAGGGCCGCGTATGGGATCAACTCCACGCCCGCCCACGCCTCGGGCGGGAGGGCATCCTGGGCGCGAAGGTGCCTAAGGGCCGTGACGGAGAGATGGTACACGCCCAGCGCGTGATCGAAGCGCGTGTGCGTGGCCCCGGGATAGACCAGGTGGGCCAGGCCAAGCTGCCTGATGTAGCGAAGACGCTGAAAGGCAGGCGTGTCCACGAGTTGAACGGCCGTGGGATCGAGGCGGATCGAATTCCATAGGGGATCACGGATCACCCGCGCCCGGCGCTGTGTCGGCATGCTGGAGAGTAGCGGGCTCGGTACCGAGCCAGCAATGGCCAATCGGGCCAATCGCCGTGGCCGGTTGTACCCCATTCGACCCTCAGCCTATCTTACCGAAGAAAAGGCGTAGATCGGCACCGACCGGAACGGAGTGACGCGGTTGTCCCAAAAAGCCCTCAGGGAGTTCGTCCGCACGTACGCGGAGAACCGCCCCGGCGTGTACCAGATGCTGGGCGAGGACGGGCACCGGCTATACGTGGGCAAGTCCGTCCATGTGAGGAACCGCCTCCTTTCTTACTTCACGGCCTCGCCCGAGGAAAAGGCATCCAAGCTGATCCGGGAGGCGAATCGCATTCGTTGGGAGTACGTCCCGAACGAGTTCGCCGCGTTGGTCCGGGAGATGAAGCTCATCCAGCGCTGGCGGCCGCGCTTCAACGTCCAGCACAAGCGGAAGCGTGCCTACGCTTTCGTCAAGATCACAGCGGAGCGTGCGCCACGCCTGGTCCCGGTGACGCGTGTGCTCGCCGATGGATCGACCTATTTCGGACCCTTCCCCGCCGTGGGTGCCGTCACCCAAATAGTTCGTGAGCTGGCGCACGCGATGGGCTTGAGGGATTGCCCGAGCGCGACGCCGGTCTCTTTCGGGGATCAGTTGGAGATTTTTCCGGAGGGTCGGCTCCCACTCTGCATGCGAGCCGACCTGGGTAGCTGCCTTGCTCCGTGCTGCGGACGTACAACCAGCAAGGCTTATCTCAACAAAGTGCGTGCCACGCGCCGCTTTTTGGAGGGAGCGAGCGACGCACCGTTACGCGACCTCGAGACGCAAATGGAGGAGGCATCCGGTCGCATGGACTTCGAGTACGCAGCGCTGCTCCGCGACCGGCTCGAGCGATTGGGGACGTTCCGGACACAGCTCGCAGCGTTCCGCGGCCGAGTGGAGAGCCTGTCGTTCGTGTATCGTGTGCCTGGCTTCAACGGCGATGACCGCATCTATCTCATACGGCGGGGTCGCATCCGCGAAGCGCTACCCCTTCCCACGACAAGTGTGCAGCGGAGCCGTACGGGCGAGGCCGTGGAGCGGGTTTTTTCGAGTAGCGAGAAGGATCTTGTGGCGCTGCGGCCTCTCGAGGCCGCTGAGATTCTCTTGGTGGCGCGCTGGTTCAAGCTGAATCCAAAAGAACTCAAACGGACGACATCGCCAAAGAAGTGGTTGGCCGGCAGTCGTTACCGCCAGCCCGCCGCGCGAACGCCGGCAGCACCAGCGGATTCCCTGGAATCCTCTCCGGGGACGGCGCGGGCACCGGCGTAATGGCGGCGACAGGCGATCGTCATGCCCACCGAGGCACGGCGACGCGTCGAGGGTGTAAGGGGCGGATGCGCGAACCCAGCCAACCCCTTAGGCGCCGTTGCCTGGCCATCTTGGCTACGCTCATCACACTAGCCGGCGCCGCCTGTGGCGAAGAGGGCCGCTCCGCCGATCTCGACCGCGCCGACGGTTGGCAGGGCGCCGTGCTCGAGAACCCGGTCCCGAAGGTCGACTTCACCCTCAGCGACACAGAGGGACGACCGTTTCACTTCGCTTCTGAGACGGAGGGATCACTTACACTGCTGTTCTTCGGGTACACGAACTGTCCCGATATCTGCCCCATACATCTTGCGAGCATCGCAGCGGTGATGCGCGACTTCCCGCACGAGCTACGCAGCAGAGTCAGGGTTGTCTTCGTGTCTACCGACCCCCAGCGTGACACGCCCGAGCGCCTGCGGACCTGGTTGGATGGATTCGACAAGTCGTTCGTGGGCCTCCTCGGCACGGTAGAGCAGGTCAACGCCATCGAGCAGTCGTTCGGGCTCACCCCTTCGTTCGTGGACCAGGCGCAGAACCCCGAGCGTTATCTGGTGGGCCACGCCGCCCAGGTCCTGGCCTTCACGACGGACAATCTTGCCCACATCGCGTATCCCTTCGGGACGCGGCAGTCCGATTGGGCCAAGGATCTTCCACGCCTCGTCCGAGGCGGCTTCGGCCCGAGAGAAGCACGTTGACGGAGGTACTCTGGTGGTGCGCGGCCCGCGGCGTCGAGTGGACATGGACCTGGCAGGCCTATCCAGGCGTGTGGCTGTTCGTGGCGGCGCTCGTAGTCGCCTTCGTCCGTCTGGAGCGCCGGGAAGTGGACGCACCGCTGCCGCACGCCTCTTCGCCGATGTGGCGCCGGACGGCATTCCTGGGCGGAGCGGCTGCCCTGTGGCTCGTCCTCGACTGGCCCATCGGAGCGCTCGGCGCCGGTTATCTGGCGAGCGTTCACATGATCCAGTTCCTCGTGCTCGCGTTGATCGCTCCGCCGCTTCTACTGCTGTCGATTCGGGAGGAGGACTACCGTGACCTCGCACGCCGTCTCCCAGAGGGACCCTTTCGTTCGGTGACCCACCCTCTCGTCACGCTGGCCACGTTCACGACCGTGTTGGCAGCCACCCACTGGCCGCCCGTGGTGGATACCCTCATGCCGACCCAGGCCGGAAACATGCTGCTGGATCTGACGTGGCTGGCGACCGGTCTGCTGTTTTGGTGGCCCGTCGTCGCACCGGTACCCGTGCGGCGGTCCTGGGGATACCCAATGAAAATGGGCTACTTGATCGCGGCCACGCTCGTGAACACCGGCACGTTCGCATACCTGACATTCACTGCCCTTCCCGTCTTCGCCACCTACGAGCTCGCTCCGCCATTCTCAGGCATCTCCACCCGGGACGACCAGACCCTCGCGGGACTGCTCATGAAGATCGGCGGGGCTGCCATCCTGTGGACCGCAATCACGGTCCTGTTCGCGCGTTGGTACAGGGAGTCCGAACGAGGCGGATCCACGCCCGCTTGAGCGAGACCGGACGTTGCCTATGGCGTCGCGCCCGCCTAGCATGCCCCCATGCTCTTTCCAGCGATCATTCAGACGCTCGGCGTGCTCACTCTTGTGGCGTTCGCCTTTTCCTTCGTGCTCATCGGGGCACTCATCATTCCCGCGGGACGGGAGAGGATCCGTTCGGCGTTCTCCGGCAACGAACGCCATCCCATCGGATGGGCGTTCGGCCTCGCGGTCATCGCCACGACGAGCAGTCTCTACCTATCCGAGATCGCCCACCTTCAACCGTGCATGCTTTGCTGGTACCAGCGCATCGCTATGTACCCCCTCGTCCTGATCCTGGGTGTGGGTTTCGCCCGTGGTGACGCAGGCGTGTGGCGATATTCGCTGCCTCTATCGCTCATCGGCCTCGCGATTTCGAGCTATCACGTCATGCTCCAGATCCGTCCGAGCCTCGAGTTGGTGCCATGCACGTCGGGCGTCCCATGCTCGGCGCGGCTGGTCGCCGTGTTCGGGTTCGTCTCGATTCCGGTGATGGCGGGTTCAGCGTTCCTCTTGATCACCGCGCTGTTGTTCGCGGTCCGCACATCGAGTGGAGCGAACGGTCCCACCGCCTGAGCCGCCGATGGCATCTTCATCGTCCGAAAAATCTCCTTGACGACGATCGAGGCTGTGTATTACTGTATTGGAGCACTGATACACTAGTACACTGACCACGGAGTCCTTTCAGCACGATGTTCGACGCTCTAAACCCCCGCAGCCCGACCCCCCTCTACGAGCAGATCGCTGGCCGAATCCGGCTGGCCGTGGCCTCGGGCGAGTTGGTGGCAGGTGATGCGCTACCCTCCGTCCGCGGGCTCGCGACTGAGCTTCGTGTAAACCCCGCTACGGTGGTGAAAGCATACCGCGACCTGGAGATCGAGGGCTTCATCATCGTGCGGCACGGAGCGGGAACCTTCGTGAGCGAGCTTCCCGGCCGCTTGAAGGACGAGGAAAAGGCGACTCACGCGCGACGCCTCGTTCGCGCATTGGTCTCGGACGCTGTCCGCCAGGGAATCAGCGCCCGGGAGCTCGCAGAAGCATTCAAGCACGAGGTAGGAAGCGAGATTGATGAGCAACACGATCGAGCTGAGCAAGGTCACGTACACGGCGGGGAAGTCGTTCCAGATCAGCGACCTGAACCTTCACGTACCTGAAGGCGCGATCTACGGCTTTCTCGGGGCCAACGGCTCCGGCAAGACCACGACCATACGATTGATCATGGGCATGCTCCGTGCGGAGCGCGGCCACATCAGCGTCCTGGGCGAGAAGGTGCCGAACGATATGCCCTCCATTCTCGGGCGTACCGGTTATGTGCCCGAGCGTCCACACCTCTACCCCGGCCTCACGGTCGGAGAGACCCTCCGCTACCACGCGTCTTTCTACAAGGACTGGGATAGCGAGTGGTCGTACGAGTTGGTCGAGGCCCTCCACCTCGACGCCCGCCGCACGGTCGGGCAGATGTCCAAGGGAGAGAAGGGCAAGCTTGTGATCCTTCTGGCGATCGCCCAGCGCCCGGAGCTGCTGATCCTGGACGAGCCCACCGACGGCCTCGATCCGGTGGTCCGGCGCGATGTGCTCACGGCCGTGCTCGACTACGTGTCGCACACCAAAGCCACCGTGTTCATCTCCAGCCACCTGGTGCACGAGTTGGAACGTTTCTGCGACTGGGTAGGCGTGGTGGACGACGGCACGCTGGTGGCCGAGCTCCCGATGGAGGACTTCAAGAGCGGCATCAAGCGTCTGCGTGTGGAGAATCCGCCGGCCGAGACCGACGACGCGCCGTTCACGGTGCTCAACCGGACTTTCATCGACCGGCGGAATCCGGTGGAGACGTGGGTGGTACGGGGGTGGCAGGATGCGATGACCCAGTACTTCGAGCGCACGGGAGCGACCGTGTGCGATGTGATGGACCTGGACTTGGAAGAGGGATTCGTCGAGTTGCTGCGCTCGTCGCGTCCCAGTTCGAACGGATACGGGGAGTGAGATGATGTTTCAACAGATTCTTTTCACGCAATGGAAATCCTTCCGCCTTGGGCTGATTCCGTTCGCGGTAGCTGCGTTCGGGCTGCCGCTGCTCGCGGTGCAGGGGTTGGGGCCGGTTCCGGAAGGGTACGAAGGGGCGCGGGTTGGGCTGCAGTTCCTTTTCGATAGTTGGCAGTTTTGGCTGCCGTGGTTCCCAGCGCTGGCCGTTACGGTAGGTGCGACCGCGGCGCTCAACGCGTGGAGTTGGGACCACAAGACCGATCACATCTACGCGCTGTCGCTTCCGATCTCCAGGCCGCGCTACGCGGCGTGGAAGATGGGGGCGGGGGCCCTGCTGGTTGTGGTGCCGGCGCTCGGACTGTGGCTCGGTGCGCTCGCCGCATCGGCCTCGATCGACGTTCCGGCGAGCGTCAACACCTACCCGACGGCGCTCGCAGTGCGTTTCTTCCTGGCCAGCCTGCTCGCCTACAGCGTGTTCTTCGCCCTGGCCGCGGGAACCATCCGGACGACGGTGATCGTGTTGAGCAGCTTCGCGGGCCTCATCATCCTCACTGCTGTCATGACGGATTATGCGAGCGCGGTGGTGCCCGGGTTCGCCTTCGATTTCAGCGGATGGTTCGTGGAGTCATTGGTCGAGTGGCCGGGGCCGTTCGAGGTGCTCAGCGGCAACTGGAGCTTGATCGATGTCTAGGGTAGCCGCGCGTGTCGCCGTGGCGCTCGCGATGGCCGCCGGGGGCACGCCCGTCTCAGCCGGCGCGCAGCAGGCACCGCCGACCGAAGCGGACCTGGTGCGCCGCATCGACAGCCTCCTGGCCGCGGTGCCGGACACACGCGAATACGAGCGTCGAGAGGCGTTGGCGAAGGCCGCTCGACGAGAGGAGTGGGAACGGAGGGTCGGAGTGAGCGACGCGACGCTGGACACGGTCCGTGTCGGGCCACTAACCGTGATCGCGCCTCCGGACCAGCTCGACGAGGCCGCGGACCTGTACCGCCGCGCCTGGAGCAGGTACGCGGCATCGGTGACGGACTCCTCGGTGTTGCTCGGCGATATCGCGTTCGGTTTCCAGATCTCGAGCCGCGGGTTCGTGATGCGCAATACGGACACCTGGCAGGCCATTCGGGTCAGGCCTTGGACCACGGACGTGGAGAGGCAGGTTCTTGCCGTGGGAGCGATCGCCGCGGTCCTGGGCCGTCGGATGCCTGAGGATCTCGGGAGTTGGGCGGGGGCTGTGCCCCTCCTGGGCGACCGTCCCGGCAAGCGTCCCACGTTTCGCTGGCCGGCGGTCTACGAGAGGGCGTACCGTTACCTGGCCATCCAACCGGCTCGTTCGGCCTCGCTTTGTTTCGATGGAGACGTGGACCGGTGCGTGATGGCCCTGGGCTTGGACGAGGACGCGAGTTGGGAAGACCTCTACACCATGGAGGAGATACGGGCGCTCGTCACTCACTTCGGTCCAGCCCGCTCTCAGGGGGAGCAACAAGAGCGGTGGTCGTGCCTCACGGAGGGGGACGATGCGGCCTGCATCACCGTGGTCCTCGATGTTGACCCGAGCGCATCCATCCCGCTACCGAGGCGGGTGCGGTCTTCGCTGCTGCGCTACGCGCTCGAGGCCGGTGGAGAGGGTGCGTTTTCGCGCCTGTTCTCAGGTGATGACACAACCATCTCCGAGCGTCTCGAGGACGCATCGGGTATGGGCGTTCACGAGTTGGTCGAGGCCTGGCGGTCTCGAGTCATCGCGTCCCGCCCCGATGTGATTGCGGGAATGCCCCTGTCGGTCGCCGTCGCCCTAGCATGGATCGGATTGATGTCCTTCCTCGGCCTCAGGAGCACACGATGGCGCATTGGATGAAGCATTGGCCGGCGCTGGTCGCCGTGGGCTGGGGGCTGGTCGCCCTGTGGCTGTTGCCTCCCGACCCACCTCGACGGATCCAGGGCTACACGGCTCCGACACAGGCGCAGGCGCTCAGAGTGGAACTCATGGCAGAGGCTCGCCGGCTGAACAACGTGCTCAAGCGCACGCGTTGGTTGGACTCGTTGAGCGATGTACTTGCCAACTCGGAACCCGACGAGAGCGGAGCGATCCTCTCGTTCCCCGAAGGGCTCGATGTCGACGATGAAACGGTAATCACCCTCCGCACTCATGTGGCAGGAGAGATCGACCTGCTGGGAATCGAAAGCGCCGCGTACTCCTTCGCCGCGGCGTGGCCCAACGCGCGCTCGGGCAATCACGAGGCCTTCAGCAAGTCCAGGGCAACGTTCAAGGAGTTCTTCGCCTTCGAGGCCGAGGATCGTAAGGTTTGCCTCGCACTCTACCCGGCCAGATCCAACATCCTGGGACCGTGCGCGTACTACCTGATTCACGGCACACCCGGACCACGGATTGGGGCGTGGTTGAGTTCGGGCGGCGCGAAGTTCGGCACGTGGTATGCCGAGAGCAGGAATCCGTTTGCCGACCCAAGGCTTAGCTCTCTAGAGAAACTCTTCCAGAAAGTGGGGAATCGGGCACCTTTCGGAATTCGACAGATACGTCTCGCGGGGAACCAGACCCATGCCTGTCTGGCCGGTGACGAGGAGGCGTGCCGAAACTCCGTGCTCGATCCGGAGCGACCCAGGCAGGCGGCCTTCGGCACCGACGTCCCGGCCTTTGTTCACAGCGAGTTCTCCCAAGGGTCGTTCTACACCTTCGAGGAGAGCCTCTTCTACGACCTCGAACAGGAGTTCGGCCGCGAGGCCTTCGGCCACTTCTGGACCTCCGACCAGGACGTGGAGACCGCCTTCAAGGCGGCGTTCGGCCTGCCGATCGGCAAGTGGGTCATGGGCTGGGCGCAGGACCGCCTCGGAGTCTATCGCATGGGGCCGATGCCGAGCCTGGAAGCCATCCTCATATCGCTCGGCGTGATCAGCTTCTTCCTGACGATCGCAATCGCGATGGGCGTACGCCGGAGAGTGGCCTAGGGGTCCTTTCCCCGCCGTACTACCTCGGCCCCGCCTCTTTCACTGGCCCGGGCACCTGCTCCTCGAACTGCTTGAAGTTCGCGCGGAACATGCTGGCAAGTTGGCCGGCGGCCTCGTCGTAGGCCGTCCCATCCGCCCACGTCTGCCTCGGGTGCAGCACCTCGGTCGGCACGCCGGCTATCTCTGCCGGCACCTCCAGCCCGAAGATCGGGTCGGTCTCGGTGGGCGTGTCTGCGAGCTCTCCTGCCAGCGCGGCACTGACCATCATACGGGTATGGCTAAGCTCCATGCGCTCGCCCACCCCGTAGCCGCCGCCCGTCCAGCCGGTGTTCACCAGCCACACGTCGGCCCCGTGGTTCCTCAGGCATTCGCCCAGCATCTCGGCGTACACGCCTGGATGTCTCGGCAGAAACGGCGCACCGAAGCACGCGCTGAACGTAGCCTTGGGCTCGGTGATCCCACGCTCGGTTCCGGCCACCTTGGCCGTGTAGCCTGACAGGAAGTGGTACATGGCCTGCTCGGGCGTCAGCTTGGATATCGGAGGAAGCACGCCGAACGCGTCGGCGGTCAGGAACACCACGTTCTGGGGATGGCCCGCCCGGCCCGGAATCACGGCGTTCGGGATGTAGTCGATGGGGTACGATGCCCTCGTGTTCTCCGTGTTCGACCCGTCGTTGAAGTCGATCTCCCGCGAGTCGTCGTCCAGGATCACGTTCTCCAGAATCGTCCCGAACATCTGCGTGGCCTGGTAGATCTCGGGCTCCCCGGTCTGGGACAGGCGGATCGTCTTCGCGTAGCAACCACCCTCGAAGTTGAACACGCCGTCGGGTCCCCAGCCGTGCTCGTCGTCGCCGATGAGTCCCCGCTCCGGATCGGCCGAGAGCGTGGTTTTCCCCGTTCCAGAGAGACCAAAGAACAGAGCTACATCGCCATCGGGCCCCACATTGGCCGAGCAATGCATGGGCAGCACACCCTGGTCGGGAAGCATGAAGTTCAGCACCGAAAAGATCGATTTCTTGATCTCGCCGGCATAGTTACTGCCCGCCACCACCACCTGGCGTTCGGCGAAACTCACGGCAATCGCGGTGCCGGAATTCGTGCCATGCCTTTCCGGATCTGCGGTGAACCCCGGCGCGTGCAGCACGGTGAAATCCGGCTCGAAGCCGTCCAACTCCTCTGGCGACAGCCGTAGGAACATGTTGTAGGCGAACAAGTTGTGCCACGCGTTGTGGGTGATCACTCGCACAGACGCTCCGTGCTCCGGATGTGACCCCGCCCGAGCATCCCGCACGAACAGATCGCGGCGGCCCAGGAACTCGAGCACGTCGTCTCTGAGCGCCCTGAAGTGCTCCTCGCTGAGAGGAACGTTGACCTCGCCCCAATCGACCGAAGACTCGGAGGCCGCATCCCGCACGGTGTACTTGTCGTTTGGCGAGCGCCCGGTGTGTGGAGCCGTGACAGTAGTGAATGCACCCATATGGGCGATGCGACCTTCTCCCCGCTCGAGCGCCTTCTCGTAGAGCCGCGCCGGAGAGAGGTTCCAGTGAACCGCTCCGGTGGGTTTCAGTCCGTGAGACTCGAGCCCCACTTTGCTCTTCCCGCCGATCACCGATGGACTGTCACTTACCTGTGTCGCCATATCCTTCAGGTCCTCCAAGTATTCGCTCCCTCCTCAACACTAATTTTCGCCAGAACGGGCCTGCGAGTCCACACACGCCAGAGTGACCAGATTGATGACGTCGGCCACGGTCGCTCCGCGCTGCAGGAAGTGCACCGGCCGGCGCATCCCCAGCAACACCGGGCCGATCGCCTCGGCGTCACTCAACTCGTCGAGGAGCTTGTACGAAACGTTGGCCGCGGTAAGCGTCGGGAAGACCAGCACGTTGGCGGGTCCGGTCAACTCCGTGAACGGATATGTCGTGCTGAGCGTGGACCAGTTCACGGCGGTGTCAGCCTGCATCTCTCCGTCGACCTCGATGTCGGGCCGGCGCTCGCTCACCAGCTTCACCGCCGCTCGGACCTTCTGAGTCTCCTCGTGCGACGCCGATCCGAAGTTCGAGAACGAGATCATCGCGATTCGGGGCTTGATGCCGAGCTCCTCCACGAACTCCGCCGTGAGGACGGCGATCTCTGCCAACACGTCGGCATCCGGGTCGATATTCACAGCCGTATCGGCGAAAAACAGCAGTTGTTGGTTGGGCAGCGCCACCATGTAGAGTGCAGCCACGCGTTGGACCCCCTCCGCCCGGCCCAGAACCTGGAGCGCCGGCCTGAGCATCTCGGGATAGGCCAACTCTATGCCGCCCACCATGGCGTCGGCGTCACCGAGGTGGACCATGATGCCGCCGAAGTACTGAGGCTGGTACATCTTGGAGCGAGCCTCCGCCTCTGTGAGTCCCTTCCTGAGCCTCATGCGATAGAGCTCGGCCGCATAACGATGGCGGGTCTCCTCGTCGTCGACGGGGTGCACGATCTCCACTCCCTCCAAACTGATTCCATGGAGCTCACTGATCTCCTGGAGTTTCCCGCGCCGTCCGATCAGAATCGGTCGCGCGATGCCCTCTTCCACGATCTGTGCGCAGGCCTGGATGACCTGGAGGTTGTAACCATCGATCAGAACGACCTTCTGGGGATCGCGCCGGGCGCGGTTGACCATTCCCCGCATGACCTCGCGGCCCGGTCCCAAGCTGGCCCGCAGGCGGTCACGGTACTCGTCGAGGTCCAACTGGATCCGTGCAACGCCGCTATCCATGGCGGCCTTAGCGACCGCAGGTGCCACGTAGAACAACACACGTGAGTCGAAGGGGGTCGGGATCAGGTATTCGCGCCCGAACTCGAACTCCTCGCCACCATAGGCTCTGGTGACATCCTCCGGCACCGGCTCACGCGCCAGACCCGCGAGCGCGTGCGTAGCGGCCAGCTTCATCTCGTCGTTGATCGCGCGTGCGCGCACGTCCAACGCACCCCGGAAAATGAACGGGAAGCCGAGGACGTTGTTCACCTGGTTGGGGTAGTCCGAGCGGCCCGTGGCCATGATCGCGTCGTCCCGGATCTCTGCCACCTCTTCGGGCGTGATCTCCGGATCGGGATTGGCGAGGGCGAAGATGATAGGGTTCTCGGCCATCGAGCCGACCATATCCGCGTCCACAACACCCTTTACAGACAGGCCGATGAACACGTCCGCGCCGTCCATGGCGTCGGCGAGCGTCCGGAAGGGAGTGTTTCTCGCGAAGCGTGCCTTGTACTCGTTGATTCCCTCCTCCCGGCCCTCGTAGATGACGCCCTTACTGTCCGTGATGTAGAGGTTTTCCGGGTCGACGCCGAGTTTTATGATATGCGCCGCCGTAGCGAGCGCAGAGGCACCCGCGCCGCTGAAAACCACACGAACATCCTCGATCTTCTTGCCGGTCACTTCGATCGCGTTGATCAGGGCGGCGCCACCTATGATCGCCGTCCCGTGCTGGTCATCGTGGAAGACCGGAATGTCGGCGGTCTCCTTCAGGCGCTGTTCGATGATGAAGCATGCGGGCGCGCTGATGTCTTCGAGGTTGATGCCGCCGACGGTGGGCTCGAGGAGTTCACAGAACCGGATGACGTCCTCAGGGTCCTCGGAGCCGACCTCGAGGTCGAATACGTCGATGCCCGCGAACTTCTTGAAGAGCACACCCTTCCCCTCCATGACGGGCTTGGCGGCCATGGGGCCGATGTTGCCCAGACCCAACACCGCGGTTCCGTTGGAAACGACAGCCACCAGATTGCCTCGCGCGGTATACCGAAAGACTTCGTCGGGGTTCTTGTAGATCTCCAGGCAGGGTTCGGCGACTCCCGGGCTGTACGCCAGGCTGAGCTCGCGCGCCGTCTTTACCGATTTGGTGGGAACGACTTCGATCTTGCCGGGCC
>BTRA01000018.1:0-33592 GCA_036986155.1 Gemmatimonadota bacterium
TCCAGCACAGGCTGAGGTGCCTGAGCCCCGGCAGGGGCGTCGAACTGTAGAATGGACTCCGGTGCCCGAGCCCGGGACGACATGATCGACAGAACGAGTGCAAGGGCCATGAACACGCCCCCCCCCGTCCAGGTCGCACGGGTCAGCATGGTGGTGGCTTGCCGCCCGCCGAGGATTCCCTCGGTAGCCGACACGCCGCCACCCATTGCCGCAAGACCGCCGCCCTTGCCTGCTTGCAGCAAGATCACGACGGTCAGAAACAGACCGTCCAGCACCAAGATCGCGAGTAGAAGTCCGTACATCGTCAGCCGGCGTTAAAACTCAGTAATGGAGCGGTAAACATCGCCACGACAGGCGGTTGGGTCAACCCGAATCCCATGCGTTTCAAGCCGATTCGGCGATCCGCGCAAAGGACTCCGCGTCGAGCGACGCACCCCCTACGAGCACTCCGTCGACCTCCACTGCGGATAGAAGTTCGCCCGCGGTTTCGGGTTTGACACTGCCGCCGTACAGAATCGGCACCTCTCCGGCCTGATCTTCGCGGAGAGCGCTCCGGAGCAACCTCCGCAGCACGGCATGGGCCGCCGCCGCATCCTCGGGTGAAGCGGATTCACCGGTGCCGATGGCCCACACCGGTTCGTACGCAACCATGAAGTGGGCTCCCGGGCGGGCAGCGAAGCCTTCCAGAGCCGCTTCGAGCTGACGCTCGATGACCTCCTCGAGGCGGCCGCCGCGTCGCTCCTCGAGTGTTTCACCGACACAGACGACCGGAGTCAGGCCGCTGGTGACGCACGCACCGACCTTTAGGGCCACCTCTTCATCGGTCTCACCAAAGACGTGTCGCCGCTCCGAGTGCCCGACCAACGCGTAAGTCGCGCCGGCGTCCAAGGTCATCGAAGCGGACAATTCGCCGGTGAAGGCACCCCTCTCCTCCCAATGGATGTTCTGAACGCCGAGGTTCACTTCGGGCCGTCCACCCCGGGCCTCCACTGCGGCGGCCAGGGACAGCGCAGGCGGAAAGATGATGAGCGTGGGTGGGGACTCGCCCAGGTCCGGGGCGAAATCCCTGAAGAACGTTCGCGTGGCGGATGGACCATGGTGCATCTTCCAGTTTCCGGCGATCACGCCCTGGGGGGACATCAACTCACCTCCGTTCGATCGTTCAGTGCAGCGACACCCGGCAGTTCGCCGCCGGCGAGTAGCTCCAGCGCAGCACCGCCGCCCGTCGAGATGTGCGTCAACCGATCGGCCACTCCAGCCGACACAGCCGCGGCCGCGGAATCTCCACCACCCACGATGACCGTCTTTCCCGCATCCGCCGCGGCCGCTGCCGATCGTGCGAGCTCCAACGTGCCTCCAGCGAACGGCGACATCTCGAAGACTCCCATCGGCCCATTCCACACTACGGTCTCGGCCCCAGCGAGCACCCGCGAGAATAGCACCGACGACTCGGACCCGATGTCTCCTATTAGGTCATGGGGGCCAACGGACTCCCGCGGGACGGTACGGGTGACCGATCCCTCCGTGATGTCGGCGGCGACGACCACATCCACGGGTAGCAGCACCTTGTCGCCGGCCTCTTCGAGTACGGTACGGGCGACGGCCACTCGGTCTTCCTCCACGAGGGAGTCACCGACCTCCAGGCCGAGCGCCATCAAGAATGTGTTCGCCATGGCACCACCGATGATGAGTCGATCGACTCGGGGTAGCAAGGCGTGGATCACGTCGATCTTACCTGAGATCTTGGCACCTCCGAGCACCGCTACGAACGGCCGCACGGGGTCGGCGAGCGCCTCGCCCAAAAAGCGGAGTTCGAGCGCCATCAAGAGCCCGGCTACGGCCACACCGCCACGGCTACGGATTACGCGAGCAACCCCTTCGGTCGAGGCGTGGGCCCGGTGCGCAGCGCCGAACGCATCGTTGACGTACGTGTGCGCACCCTCGGCCAACGAGGCGGCCCATTGGGGATCGTTGGCCCTCTCCTCCGGGTGAAATCTGGTGTTCTCGAGGAGGAGGACTTCCCCGGGATCGAGATTCGCGCGAGCCTCTTCGACCTCCACGCCTACCGTCTCCCGGCAGAACTGCACCCTCGCCTTCAGGAGCGAATCAAGCTCGGCGGCGACGGGCGCGAGGGACAATGCCGGCACGGTCTCCCCTCCCGGACGCCCCAGATGTGACAGAACCACGACGCGTGCGCCGGCGGAGACCAGGATGTCGAGTGTGGGAAGTGTGCGCCTCAGGCGTGTGTCGTCGGCCACACGACCCTCTTCGTCGAGCGGGACGTTGAGATCGGCACGAACGAGAACCAAATGCCCCTCGAGGCTGCGAAGCTCGAGGTCCTCGATCGTTTGCTTGGCCATCGGGCTAGCGGATCACCAACCTCTTCTTGGAGGCGGCCGGCGTCGACAGTCCGGGACCGGTCGCCGCCAATTCGACGGTGTACGCCCCGGGTTCTACGTCTGAGATGTCCAAGATCAAGAATTGCGTCACAGGGCGCTCACGCGAACTCGAGCCCTCCCAGAGCGGTGCAAAGTCATCGTCCCGAGCGGCCCGTAGCGGCACGATCTGAGTCGATCCATCGCGTGCGGTCAGGCTTACTTCCACGGCGTACCGCTCCCGTCCGGAGCGGAACCCGTATAGCTCGAAGAGCACCCCCACCTCGTCGGCATCCACAAACGGCCGGGCCAGGGGGTTCATCCAACCATTGCGACGCAGAAACGATTGGGGTGTCGGGCTGGCCGGCTCCACGAACAGCAGGTCGGAAACGCCTGCACTCACATCGTCCGCTCGATCCCTAAGCGGGGCGTTCATGAGGGCGACCAATCCCGTAGGACCGTGGTACAATTCGACGGCAATCTCGGTGGCGGCGGCGGCCACTTCGGTGGACAACCGCAGCGAGCCGGATTGCGAAGGGCTGACCGTGCTCCTCGACTCGCTCAGCCTCTCCCGGCCCGGCCCCAATACATAGACGGTCACGTCGATGGCACCGTCCAGATCGGAAAACTCCTCGGGTATGACGCTGTAGATGTCGACTTCCCACGCTCCCGGTGCGTTACCGCGGAATAGGGCGGCCTGCGCCCGAAGACGGTAGACCATCCTCGCACTCCCCAGGCCGAATCGATGGGGCACCGACTCGAGGAGATCCTGGAGGTATTCCTCCGCCTCCGCGGTGATGTCGAGATGCTCCGAACCAACCGCTCGCCGGAAGGTGATGTCCGGACCCGGCCCGTAGTCCCAAAACACAGTCCGGCTGCTCGAGTCCTCCCCGAACGCCCTCACGTTGAGCGGCTGACCGTACCTGATCACCACGTTCGCGGCCGCTTCTGTCAGATTCCCGAACTTCAGCAGAGCATAGGCACCGCGCGCCAGATGTTCGACACGGCGCTCGTTCACCTCGGTGGACAGCACGGGGTCGCGGGCGGCCCAGAACGCGCGTTCACCCTCTTCCCGAGTGAGTCTCCCCAGGAGCTCACCGGGGGAACGCCGAGAAGCCTGAAGAGCGCTGACGTCCTCCAGCGCCCTTGCCTCCTTGCCGGGGAGCGCCAGGAGCGCCATTTCGAACTGTTGTAGCGCCTCTTCTGAATAGCCCAGCCGCTGAAGAGCTAGGCCGGACATGAGCAACCCGTTGGGATGGCCCTGGGTGGCCTCCACGAACCGCTGCGATACGTCCAGGAGCTCGATCCAACGCTGGCGGTCGGCCAAGTCGAGCATGATTTCGCGATTTGCTCCAACATGCGCCGGTGCATTTCGTACGGCAGCGTGGAAGGACCTGAGCATCTCCTGCCTGCGCTGGGACTCGGGCGGAAGAATGGGGTCGAACGACTCCTGCAGGATCCTGTCCAGCGCCGCAGGACACAGGTAGTTCCAAGCGATCAGCACGTCCGAAGGGACCTCGTCATCCTCAGCCTCACTTCGGGGTGCCGAGCAACTCGAGTCATCGAGGGCCGACGGCGGCACCCGACCGAGGTCACTCCACGCCACCCACTCCTGCTTCACGATTCTCCCGCGCTCGTATTGCAGCTCCGCGAGTAGGGCCGTCGAGATACCCCCGCTGAGCCGGGTCGCACGCCGGATGCCCACCTCGTACAGCCTCCGCGCGTCCGCCCACAAGCCCTGCTTGCGACGTATGCGCCCAAGCGCAAGCAGCGGTGCCGGGTTGTCGGGATGATTCCGGATCGCCTCCTCAAGCGCGACGCTGGACGACTCGCGCCAGCGGATCGGCCAGATCCCCGAAGGTGGCTCTCCGGCGAGCAGCGCGCCTATCGTGTGCTCCCACTGGCCACCCGGCATCGCCCTTTCTCCAAGCGAGGCACGCAGAAGTGCCTCGGCTTCGACTAGGCTAGGCGGCGGACTCACGAACGAGCCCGGTACGAAACTCGCCGGAAAACGATCCCTCACGTCGAGCGGAAGGGCAGGACTTGCGATCGGCTCCGGTCGGTTGGGCCCTTCTCCGTCGCCAGGGTCCGCCTCAAACACGAGCGGAAGATCCACCCAGGCTCCAAGGTTCATCCCCGCGCGGCGGGCTGGCGCGAATCGGAGACCCCCAGCGACCTCGACCGCGAATCGATCCAACGCCTCGATGCCCGAAGTCCCGGCAACCTGTACGAAGTCGACACCTCCATTCAGGTTCACCCACAGGTGCATCTGCACGGTGCCACCGATTCCAGCCTCAGTGAGTTCGGGCGGATAGCGCGCGGCGATGGATCGTTGCGACTCCTCCCGATTCAACAGTTCTGGAAAAACCACATCCAACGCCGTGGGGCGTGGCGCATTCACGGGGGGGGCGCCAGGCGCGCCATCGGATCTCTCGGGTGTGACGACCCCTTCGGGTGATGGAGCTTCTTCCCGAGTCACCTCCACCACCGGTATCGGGACGGGCTGCTCGGGAATCCCCAGCTGAATGGCATCCACTGCTTGTTCGTCGACCAAGTTCAACAGCCTGGCAATGGACGCACGGGCCTGCGGGGCCGAGAGGCCTGCAATCATCAACGCACCCAACCCAGCCGCAATCGCATGCGCCGGACGGAGCGTGCGCCCTACGACCGGCGCAGCCCACTCACGCTCCAATTCGGCCTCCAACTCGGGACCGAAAGAAGGCCGCTCCTCGATTGTGATCGAGGAAAGCTCCCGATCCAATTGGGCCAACTCCGGCGGCAGGTCGGGGCCGCTATCAGTACGATCTATCATCAGTCGATTGAGCCGGTTCGATCTATCTTGGTGAATCTCATCGGCCATCCCCGGCCGCAGATTTGTCTATGATGCCCTTCAAGCGCTTCAGCGCACGGTGCAGGCGCACGGCGACCGCGTTTGGGCTGACACCCAGGGCTTCGGCGATCTCGTTGTTGTCCAGTCCCGATCCGTATCGAAGCGACAGGACGTCCTGGTCCGCTTTGCGCAAGAGCTTCGTGCCATTCAACAGATGCTGGATCCTCTCCTCCTTGAGGACCCGCTCCTCCTGCGAGGCGACCTGAGCAACCAAGTCGGGAATCCGATCCAGCGACACATGGAGCGATCCCCGTCGCCTCAACGAGCGGAGGTGATCCGTTATCGCGTTCCGTGCGATGCGGAGCAGCCAGGTGCGGGGCGCGGCGCGATTCGAGTCGTAACGCTTGATTGACCGGAGCGCTTTCAGAAACACGTCCGACGTAACGTCTTCGGCTGTTTCGCGGGTCGCCACCCTGAAGCGGACATAGCGGTACACGGCCGCCCGGTGGTCACGATGCCACTGGGCGAAATCTTGCGGCAAGTCTGGCACTCGCAGCCTGGAGACCTCGACCGGTGCGGCCGAGGGCTCACCGGCGAGCGCCTGCTCGTGGGTCTGCATCACTCGGGTATACGTCATCTGGTCCTTCGCGTTACACGACTGCGACCTCGCCCACGCCCCAAGGGGTTACCTCATCATCCTTCGATCGATGCGGGCAAGCGGGCCCCGACGAACCCCACCAAGTCGACCACCCGGGTCGAGTAAGCCCACTCGTTGTCATACCAGGAAAGAACCTTCACCATCCGCCCCTCCATGACCGCCGTGCTCGGTCCATCTACGATCGAACTATACGGACTCCCCGTGTAGTCGACGGAAACCAGCGGTTCATCCGAAAAGGCAAGGATCCCTTTCAGGGGCCCGTCTGCAGCTTCCTCGAACGCCGCGTTCACCGCTTCTACCGACGTGTCCTCGTCCAACTCCGCCACGAGATCAACCAGAGAGACGTCGGGCGTCGGAACCCGAATCGCCATTCCGTCCAGCTTGCCTTCCAACTCGGGAAGTACGAGTGCCGTGGCCTTCGCGGCTCCGGTGCTCGTGGGGATCATCGACATAGCGGCCGCGCGCGCTCTGCGTAGATCCGAATGCGGGACGTCGAGTAGAGCCTGATCGTTGGTGTATGCATGGATCGTGGTCATGAGGCCCCTCCGGAACCCGAAGCTTTCGGTGAGCACCTTCGCTACCGGAGCGAGGCAATTCGTCGTGCAACTCGCGTTCGAGATGACGTGGTGCTCATCGGGGTCGTAGTGCCCCTCGTTTACGCCCAGCACGATCGTGATGTCCTCGTTCTTAGCCGGCGCCGAAATGATCACCTTCCTCGCGCCGGCCTCGAGATGCTTCGCCGCCTGATCCCGGGTCCTGAAGAAGCCGGTGGCCTCCACTACGATGTCCACGCCCAGATCGCTCCAGGGCAGGTCTGCGGGATCGCGTTCACTGAAGACTTTGAGCGTGTCGCCATCCACGACCAAGCCCTCGTCCGACACGGACACGTCTCCTTGATACCGGCCGTGCACCGAGTCGTACCTGAGCAAGTGTGCCAGGGTCGCGGTGTCTGTAAGGTCGTTCACGGCCACGAACTCGATACCCTCGGCCTTGGATTTCTTCGCGGAACGAAGCACGTTCCGCCCGATCCTGCCAAACCCGTTGATCGCTACCCGAATGGACATCTACGGACACTCCGTCATATGAGGAAAAGCCCGGGAGAACGCCGATAGATAGACTCTGCGAGGGCCCGCGCTCGCGAGCGTCTCTGCCGCCGCTCCTGCGGTAGCGCCTGTGGTGAGTACATCGTCGACCAGCACGATGCACGCGCCCTGGAGTCGTGGTCTAGCGTCTTCCCGGACCGAGAATGCACGTCTGACGTTAGCCAGGCGCTGCGAAGGGTGCAAGGACACCTGAGTGGCATCTCCGGGGCGGCGAATGAGTGCGTCCAAGAACGGTTGCCCCGTGGCATAGGCGATCACCTCCGCGAGGAGTTGTGCCTGGTTGTAGCCTCTGATGCGCGCTCTCGTTCGAGTCGTCGGCACCGGCACGAGGAGGAAGGGCCGGCTCACACCGGGGTGCAGGCCGAGCATCGCCATCCGCGCGCCCATCACTTCCGCCAAACCGGACCAGCCATCGTACTTGAGCGCATGCACGAGCGAGTCGGCCGGAGGCTTCAGGATCGAGCATGCCCTAGCGCCCGACAAGGCCGGCGGCCACCGCCCGCATTCCGAGCACGTCGCCTCGGCCCTCACTCCGGTACCGAGTGGGTAATCGCAGCGGGCGCAGCGAGGGTAGGGCGGCTCGCGAAGGCGCACCGCACAGCGAGCGCAGACCAAGACCGGCTCACGCTCGGGAGGGACCCGCATTCCGCATCCGAGACAAGCGCGCGGCAGAAGGAGGTCCAAGAGATCCCGGCCGAGCGCTGCCGAGATCACGCGCGCCCCACTCCCCGGAGTGCGCCGCGCATCGCTTGGACCGGCGCAGGCCGATCCCACCATCGCTCGAAGGAGACCGCGCCTTGCTGGACGAGCATTTCCATGCCATCGGTCGCCCGGATTCCTAGGGCCTCCGCCGCACGAACGAACGGGGTGGCCTCCGGCCCGTACACGAGGTCCATCACAGCGCCGGCGCGCGATAGCAGTCGGAGATCCACGGGAAGCGGATCGTCCGGCGACAAACCAAGTCGCGTCGTGTTCACCACGAGATCGAATTCCAGACCCTCCACCCCTTGGGCGCGCTCGACTACGCGCACCCTCTCCCCACCGATACGACGTGATACGGCCAGAGCCCGGTCCACCGTGCGGTTGAGGAGGCAGATCTCGGACACCTCGGCGTCGAGCAGCGATACCAATGCCGCGCGGGCTGCACCGCCCGCCCCGAGGACCAACACGCGGAACCCGTCGGGGCCGCGACCGAGGAACGTCCGCAACGCCCGGCCAAACCCCTCGACGTCGGTGTTGTCACCGTGGACCTTGCCGTCCACACCCCAGAAGGTGTTGCACGCCCCGGTCCGCCGAACGGCCTCTGAGGAGACGTCCAACACCGGGGCCGCCTTCTCCTTGTGTGGCAACGTGACATTGCCTCCCCCACCCGCCCGTGCGATGCCACCGACAAAACCCGGTAGGTCCTCATCGCTGCACGTGAGCGCCACGTAGACGCCATCCACGCCAGTCTCCCTGAAGGCCGCGTTCTGCACGACCGGTGAGAGCGAGTGCTCCACCGGATCGCCCAGCAGTGCCAAGACGCGCGTCCGAGAAGTGATCGCTGAGCTCATGCGGTAATCGTCGACTCCAAACGGGTCAGCATTTCTTCGACCATCGAGGCAATACGCTCGAAGGTGCGGGCATACTCCTCGTCGGAGCCACCGAATGGATCCGGTACGGCAGGCACGGCGCCGTCCTGGGCCTCCGGGGCGAAAGATCCCAGTAGAGTCGCCTTGTCGCCCCCCCCCAGGGCGGAGACCTCGTGCATGTGGCTGGGAGACATCGGCAGAATCAAGTCGGCCCATTCCACCATATCGACCGACAAGGGCCGGCATCGGTGATCGTCGAGTGCCAGCCCGGCGGCGGAAGCCACCCTGAGAGCTCCACCGCTCACGCCCCCTCCCTGGTGTGCCGACGTCCCAGCCGACCGCACGCCCACGTGATCCCATCCCCGCTCCTGGAGCGCCCGCCGTGCGATGGCCTCCGCCATCGGGCTTCGGCACGTGTTTCCCGTGCACACGAAGAGAACATTGTAGGGCGCTCGCTCACCCATCGCGGTCGGCCTCCATCGCTGGAATCACACAGCGGACACGGGCGAGCGGAATGGTGCCCTCCCTCAGCATCACGGGCTGCTCTCCGGAGCAATCGACGATGGTCGACGACGGCGACGGCTCGAGTCGCCCTCCGTCCAGGATCAGCAGGTCCGTACCCAGGCCGAGAGACTCGACGGCTTCGGCCGCTCCGGCCGCCGAGAGTGCAGGAGGGTCGCCGGGCGCGTTGGCACTCGTCGAGATCAACGGCGCACGCAACGTGTTCAACAGATTTGCGACCAGCGGATGTGGGCTCATCCGGACCGCCACAGTGCCCTCGGGGCTCCTGATGCCCAGCGGGAAACACTCGGTCTCGTCCCGCAGCACGATGGTCACTGAGCCCGGCCAAAACACGTCGGCGAGATCGATGGCCGCAGGAGTCCAAGCCAAGTGGTCCACGCTCTCCCGTGACGGAACCAACAGGAGAAAGGGCTTGTCCGCTTTTCTGTTCTTCGCGTCCAATAGGGCTCCCAACACCGAGTCCATAACCACACCACCCAGCCCGTACACGGTCTCGGTGGGGTACACCAGAAGCCCTCCCGCCTCCAGATGACCAACGACCCGGTCGAGGTCGGCGCGGTCTCCAGAAAAAGTCCTGGAGTCGAGTGTCGCGCCACTCACCGGGAGCCCAGATCCATCAGTAGCCTTGCGAGCGCGAGATCCTCGGGTCGGGTCACCTTGAGGTTGCTGACGGGTGAAGAGACCATCACGACCTGGCCGCCGGCCCGCTCGACCAAACCCGAGTCGTCCGTGGCGGACCAGCCCTCGTGCATCGCACGCTCGTAGGCGTGCTCCAGCATGCTCCGGGGAAAAGCCTGCGGCGTCTGCGCGTGCCACAAGTCGGTCCGGTTCGGAGTGTCGACGATGTGGCGGTCCTTCCGCACACGCTTCAACGTATCCACCGCCGGAGATCCAGCCACCGCGCCCAAACCCTCGCGCGCGACGCGGATGCACTCGTGGATGACCTCTTTGGACACGAGTGGGCGAGCGCCATCGTGGACGACCACCGTCGCGATATTTCCGGGAAGCGCCTGAAGTGCCGACCACACCGAATCCCGTCGGGTCTCACCGCCGGGGACGAGAATCACCCGTGGGTCCAGGTCGACTAGAAAGTCGGGCGGTTCGATCAGATCGTCCTCGGGCAGCGCTACGGTCACCGCGACCACGTCGGTCAACTCCAAAAACGGCCGGATCGACCAAAGGAGGACAGGCTCACCCGCAAGCTCGAGATACTGCTTGCGTACGCCGCCCATTCGTCTACCGAGCCCTGCG
The DNA here is from genome assembly GCA_036986155.1 of Gemmatimonadota bacterium. Taxonomy (GTDB): domain Bacteria; phylum Gemmatimonadota; class Gemmatimonadetes; order Longimicrobiales; family Gaopeijiaceae; genus JACZXQ01. The sequence continues at coordinate 10,311 of BTRA01000018.1, forward strand.
GCGGGCACGGCGACTCCGACCGCCGCTCCACCCCCGTTACCGGTCACGGGGGCGCCGGTCAAACTCCCCCGAAATCGCCCGGCGAGGTGTCCACCTCCCGCTGGCTTCCGCGGGCGACGGAGTCGAATCGCGTGTACGCCTTGTTGAAGTAGAGATTCACGGTCCCTGTCGGCCCGTTTCGCTGCTTCCCGATGATGAGTTCCGCCTTGCCTTCGACCGAGTTTCCGTCCTTGTCGACCGGGCCAACATAGTACTCGGGCCGGTACAGAAACATGACTAGATCGGCATCCTGCTCGATGCTGCCGCTCTCCCTCAGGTCCGAGAGCTGGGGGCGGCGGTCGGTGCGCTGCTCCGGAGCCCGACTGAGCTGGCTGAGGGCCACGACGGGAATCTCCAACTCGCGCGCCAGAGCCTTGAGGCCCCGTGAGATCTCGCTGACCTCCTGGGTCCGGCTCTCCGATCTCCGATTCCCGGCCATGAGCTGCATGTAGTCGATCATCAACATGCCGAGCTCCTTGTCGTCCCGGCGCAGGTCGGCTTGGAGCCTGCGGGCCTTCGCCCTCATCTCGAGCACGGTGCTGCCCGGCGAATCGTCGATCCAGAGGGGTGCTGTATTCAGGTGGCCGGCCGCCGCCGCTAGACGCTGGTACTCCTCCGAACTCAGCTTGCCCTGGCGGAGCCTCTGGGCATCCACACGACCCTCGGCACACAACAGGCGCTGGACGAGTTGCTCCTTAGACATCTCCAGTGAAAAGATGGCCACCGACGAACCGAGCTCGATCGCCGCGTTCTGCGCAATGTTGAGGACCAGCGACGTCTTCCCCATCGCCGGGCGCGCGGCCACGATGATCAGGTCACCCTTCTGGAACCCCGTCGTCTCACGGTCGAGATCCGGAAAACCCGTGGCCAAGCCCGTGATTCCCGTGTCGGACTCCTGAAGGCGCTCGATGTGCTCGAACGTGGGCCAGAGGATCTCCTTGATCCACACGAACCCGTCGCGAGAGTGGCTCTGCGCGACCTGAAAGACCCGTTGCTCGGCATGGTCGAGCACGTCCTCGACCGGGTCTTCACCCTGCTCGTACACGTCCCGAATGATGCTCGACGCCGCGTCGATCAACCGGCGCAGGAGGGCCTTGTCACGCACGATCCGGGCGTGGTACTCGATGTTGGCGGCGGTGGGGACCGCGCTCAACAATTCGGCGAGGTAGGTGGCTCCACCCGTATCCTCGAATTCGTCGGTCTTCTTGAGTTCCTCACTGAGGGTGATCACGTCCACCACGTCTCCTCGCTCGAAGAGCCGGACCATCGACCGGTACAACCGGCGGTTGGCCTCCCGGTAGAACATGGAGTCGTTGACGACTTCCACGGCCCTCGCCACGGCATCGCCGTCGATCAGCATTCCGCCGAGCACCGAGACCTCGGCTTCGAGCGAGAAGGGCGGCTGCCGATCGTAGGCTGTGGTGAGCACGCTGTCCACGGGCGTGGATACGGCTTCTGGTAGGTTCATCGTTGGGCCCTGGCTACCCACAAATCGAACAGATCAACGGTCGTCCAACACCTGCCGGAGGCGCTGCAGGTCGTCCCACGCGGGGCGAGTCCAGCCCCGGTTCCTCAGCAGCGCGGCAGGATGGTAGGTGACAATAAGAGGAACGCCTTCGTAGGAATAGATGTCGCCGCGTAACTGGCCGAGTGGCTTGGTCGTTCCGGTGAGCAGCCTGGCGGAAAAGGTCCCGACGGCGAGAATCACCTCCGGCGCCACCAACTCGATTTGACGCTTCAGGTAGGGTGAGCACAGCTCGATCTCGTCCTGCATGGGATCGCGATTCCCGGGCGGCCGGCACTTGAGGACATTACAGATGTAGACCGAGTCTCGGCGCGAGAGATCGATCGAGGCGAGCATCAGGTCCAGCAGTTTGCCGGCCTGCCCCACGAACGGAAGGCCCGTCCGATCTTCGTTGGCCCCCGGCGCTTCGCCCACGACCATGAGTCTGGCCGTCGGATTGCCGTCCGAGAAGACCACATTGCACCGCTCGCGGGCCAAACGGCAACGCTGGCACCCCATCGCGGCCTGTCTGAGGGCGTCGTAGTCGAGATCCGCGAGATCGAGGGTGGGTGGGGTTGGTGACGGAGCAACGGCGGCCTCCGTCGCCGATGATTCTTGCGGGCCGCGCCCGCCCGCCGGGACAGTATCACCCGTCCGGTCGGCGACAAGGGCGAGCGCTTCGTCACGCGTGAGCCCGTCCAGGAAGAGATCGCCGGCCCCCAATTCCTCCCGCTGCCTGAAGAATCTCGCGACGTCCTCGGGCCGGCCCTTCCCCGTCACCCTACCTCCCCCAGCAGGGTTGTCACGCCTTGGAGGATACGCTCGGCCAACTCATGCTTGGTCATGCTCCGGAGCGCCTCGGGTTCTCCCTTACGCCACACGAGTGTCGCCACGTTGGTATCCACGTCGAAGCCGGCCAGCGGGTCGGTGGCATCGTTCGCGACGATGAGGTCGAAGTCCTTGTCGCGAAGCTTGCGCCGCGCGTTCTCTACCAAGTCGGACGTTTCGAGAGCGAACCCCACCGTGACGGCCCCCTCTCGTCGCATGCTCTTGGTCGCGGCAGAGATATCGGGGTTGGCTGTGAGCCCGATTTGAAATTCCGGGCCCACCGCCGCCCGCTTGAGCTTGTCCTCGGAAGGATCGGCCGGCCTGAAATCGGCCACCGCCGCGGCGAACATGTTCAGGTCCGTCTCTCCGATGCGTTCGCCGACCGCCGCCTGCATCTCCAGCGCCGTTTCCACCGATACGATCTCAGGCCCATAGGGGGCCACGGCGACGACCGGTCCCGCCACCACACAGGTATCCGCCCCGCGCAACCATGCGGCTTCGGCCAAAGCGAATCCCATGCGCCCGGAGGAGCGGTTGCCCAGGTACCGCACGGGATCCAGAGGCTCACGGGTCGGACCGGCCGTGATGAGCACCTTCCGGCCGATGAACGCCGGGTCGGCTCCCAAAGCCCGCCCTATTTCCTGGACGAGGTCGCCGGGCTCCAGCATTCGCCCCGGACCCTCACCCTCGCCAAACGCGAGCGGTCCGGAGGCGGGCCCGATGATCGCGTAACCCAGTGCCTCGTGCAGGTGCGTCAGATTCCGCTGGGTCTGGGGATGTGCGAACATGCGGTCGTTCATCGCCGGGCTGATCAGGACCGGCGCACGGGTGGCCAAGAGAGTCGTCGAAAGAAGGTCGTTGGCCCGCCCATGGGCGGCCCGCGCGATGAAATCCGCGGTCGTCGGAGCAACACACACGACGTCCGCATCGTAGCCCAAACGGATGTGCTGTGCCGCCCCGTCGGTCGAAAACAGATCGGTGAGGGCTGGTCGTCCCGTGACACCTTCAAAAGAGAGAGGCCGAACGAAACGCCCGGCCCCAGCCGTCATGACAACATCGACCTCGGCTCCGAGCCGAGTGAGATCACGCGCGACTTGGACGGATTTGTAGGCCGCGATCCCGCCCGTAACGCCCAGGACCACGCGACGCCCCACCCAAGGGGGCCGAGGCGTCAGCGCCGGATGCGCGCTCCCGAACACCGGAAAGTCGCGGAGATCCTCAGTCCCTATTTCTCCACGCGACGCTTCTGGACCAGCCGAAACTCGATGTGCCCAGACGTGAGGGCCTCGAGCGACTTGGTGGTGAGCTTCTTTTCCTCGCCGAGCGGCAACGTCTCCCGGGGGAGCGAGTTCAGTTCCCGGGCATACTTCGCTGCCACCAGGACACCCAAGTACTTGCTCTGGGTGTGCGCCGCCGCCTCATCAGGGGTAAACACTCGCATGGCTAATCACCTCTGGTATCTGTCCGACCGCGTCCGATGCCGCCGCCTTAGCCTAGTAAGATGGGCTAGTTCTGCCCTTCTGTGAACTCCTGTTCGATCAACCGGTCGATATTCCCTCTCAAAACGGCGATGTCGTGCGCCACCGCATCAGCCTCGCGTGGGGGTTCGGCACGCCCCAACGCGATGTCCGACACCTCGGTCACGGCATCCGCGAGATTCTCGTTTACGACCACGAAATCGAAGTCGCCCGCCGCCGCCAGCTCATCGCGTGCGTTGGTGAGCCGCCGAAGCACATCGCTCTCCCGTTCTGTACCCCGCCCCCTCAAGCGCTCAACGAGCACTTCCACGCTGGGAGGAATGATGAACACGAGAAGCGCCTCGGGTACGGCCTCCTTGAGTTGTCGCGCACCCTGCACGTCGATATCCAGAACCACCTGCTCGCCTCGGCTGGCCGCGTCGCTCAGAGAGCTCCGTAGGGTACCGTAGAGATGCCCGTGCACTTCGGCCCACTCCGCCAGTTCGCCCGCATCACGCATCGCCATGAACGCCTCCGGCGACATGAAGTGATAGTCCACGCCGTCGCGCTCGTGCTCACGGCGCGGGCGAGTGGTCGCCGATACGGAGAATCTGAACCGATCCGAGCCACCCACGAGGCTTCGGGCGATGGTGGTCTTTCCGGTTCCGCTCGGGGCGGCCAGGACGAGTGGGGGCGGTGGAGGGTCGGGCCTCACTCCACGTTCTCCAACTGCTCGCGAAGGCGCTCGATCTCCTCCTTGATCGCCACGGAGGCACGGCTGATCTCGGCGTCGTTCGCCTTCGACCCGATCGTGTTCGCCTCGCGGTGCATCTCCTGCACGATAAAGCCGAGCCGTTTGCCGACCGGTTCAGCCACGTCCCCCCCGAGTACCTCGGCGAAGAGCTCCAAGTGCGAGCGGAATCTGACAAGCTCTTCGTTGATGTCCCACTTCTCTGCCAGATAGGCGATCTCGCGGGCCAGTCGGTCTTCATCGACGTCGGCCTGATCGGTTAGCTCGGCGACCGCCACCCGCAGGCGGTCACGCTCGGCGACGAGCCGCTCCGGTGCGCGCGCCGACACCTCGTCCAGATGAACCGCGATCGCCTCGAGCCTGGCCTCCAGGTCGACCTGAAGCCTAGCTCCTTCCGTTTCTCTCATCGCGATCATCGCAGCGAGCGCCTGCCCGGTCAGGTCTTCGAGCATTTCGGGATCGATGTCCGTCGGGCTGGGCGACTGGTCGGGCAAGCGAAAGATCTCCCCGAAGCGGGTCAGATGTGAGAGCTCGACCTCACCGGGCAGCGCAAGTTCGGCCTGCAACTCGTTCAGCAGTGACACGTAGCGGGTAGCGCGCTCGAGGTCGAGCTCGGGAAGCGGCGGGGTGCCGCCACGCGGGTTGCGGTCGAATTGAAGCGAAAAGGTCACGTGGCCCCGGGCGATGCCGCGCCGGAGCCACCCCTGGATGTCGGCCTCGAAACGGTCGAATCCGGGAGGAGTCCGCATGTTTGCGTTGAAGAACCGGTGGTTCACGGACTTCAATTCGACCCGGAAGGAGCCGGTCTGGGAATCGCACTCCGCCTCCCCGTACCCTGTCATGCTACGAATCATCTGGACTCCTCTGGCATCGGACGACCCTCAATTGAACAGGATCCACCGTACGCCATACATGGAGCGGGTCGCCGGCTGGATACGGTCGGGAAAATCGAAGTTGTCCCGTTTGGTAGCAAGGTTTTCGAAGCGGACAAAGATGCGCACCGAGACGACACGGACCTGGATCATGAGGTACCATTCCTTGTACTCGGGAACCGTCGTCAAGACCGGCTCGGGCGCCCCTTCGGGCGTCTCAATGAGCGGAATCACCATGGGATCACGGTTGATCACGCCCAGGTCGGCCCAGAGCTCGAGGTTCTTCGTTTCCTTGAAAACGTTGTGGTACTTGAGCGCCGCATTCCATGTGGTCTTCGGCATGTAGGAAAAGTCCTCGTCCCACGCCTGATACGCGCCCTCGAGGGAGAGACCCTTCCAGGGAGCCGGGATGACCGCGGCGAACTCGTAGCCGGTGCGCTTACCCCCCTTCACCGTTACCCCGCTCCGGTCGAGTGGGAGTCCGAGCGGATAGAGGCTATCCACCTCCAAGGACAGCCAGGCACCCGAGAGCCTGATACCCCGCCATTCGTACGACCCGCCCAAACGGATGCCCGTGCGCTCGGCCAGACGAAGGATCGGCGGTTTCGGGGGGTCGGAGGGACCCGGCGTGGAGAGCGTGTCCAGTGCTTGCGTGAGGACCTTGAACTCGTGGAAGCCCTGTACGTCGGAGACACCCCACGTCCCGTCCTCGTACGACCCGAAGAGCGACAACCCATAAAACGGGTCGGTGCGGGCGGACCCTCGTACCGCGGAGGCGCCTTCCCCATCCCAGTTATCCTGCTGCCACCCTGCCTCGACCGCAATCCTGCCGGGCCACGCCCCACCCACGGTCCCCTCGGCGGACCAGTCCGGAAGGCCGTCGCCGCCGAGCAGACGCCCGCCCGCGTTGCCCCAAAAACGACCACGCTCCACTCCCGCCCTCAGACCGAACTGCCGGCGGGTCTCGTCGAACTCCACCTCCCCCTCACTGTCCGCAGGACTCGAAAGGGAGGACGTGCCGTAGACCCCGTCGAGCGTGAGGCTCTCGCCGAAGCGCCAACGGCCTCTGAAGACGACGTCGCTCCGTGTCCTCTCTTTGGGCAGCCCTTGCACGTCGATCTTCGGGCTATAGCGACGCAACTCGCCGACCAGGCCACCGCGGTTGCCCTTGTGGATGCCGTACCGAAGTGTCACCCCGCTGATGCTGCCGACTTCCTCGAGACCCGGCCCGCGCGTGTCGAGACGGTCCAGCGCAACGGTCAGCGCGCCGCCCAGCGTATGCGGGTTCGCGAAGGTGCCACGTAGGAGGTTCGTCCGCAGATCTCCCGTACCCACCTCCACCTGCGTGAACGGTTCAGGGCTCAGAGGCTGCTTCGAAAAAATCTCGATACGCAACCCACCCATTCGCCGCTCGACCCTCACCCGGTCCACTCCGGCAAGCCCGATTCGGGACAGGTCCGGTACGCCGGCATCCATAGACCACATCTCGAAGCCGTCCCAGAACAGGCGCACACCTCCACCCGCGGCCCCGAACGCCACTACCGTATTGGGGGACCCGTAGTCACCTCCTCGAAGCAGATTGATGCCGGGCGCCAGGCTCACCAACTCGGCAAGCGTAAGCGCCCGAGTGGACAACAGAGCGTCGCTGTCCCACTCCCACACCGCCTGGGCGTATCCCGTAGACACGCCATCCGGGAAGTCGGGGAAGGTGTCGACAACGATCGCCAAGGAGTCCACGATCTGCTGCGATGATTCACCCGGCACGAGCAGGGAATCGCCCGGCACGACGAGGGAATCGCCGGGCACGACCAATGAATCGCCCGGCACGACCAGTGAATCCGAGACCTGAGCCGGCACGGTGTCCGGAGGCTCCTGGGCCACGAGTCCCCCTGAGGCGAGCAGGGCCGAAACCAGGAGTACCGACGCTGACCGGGCGAGATTCACCCGGCTCGGCTCCGCACCCACTCCACCAGAAGACGCGCCGGAAGGCCCACTCCACCCTTCCGCTGATACGGCCGCTTCCCTTCCCCGTAGGCGGTTCCGGCGATGTCCAGGTGCGCCCATGTACAGTCGCCGACGAACGCGCTGAGGAAACAAGCCGCCGTAATCGTCCCGGCCGACCTCCCTCCCACGTTCACGATGTCGGCCACATCGCTGTCGAGCTGCTTCTTGTAGTCGTCCCACAGTGGCAGCGGCCAACAACGCTCACCGGACCGCTCGCCCGCAGCGCGCAGCTCCTCCACCAAGCCATCATCGTTGCCGAGAACACCGGCGGCATGATGGCCGAGCGCGATGACCACCGCTCCCGTCAGCGTTGCGCAGTCGACGATCGCCGCCGGAGAAAACGTCTGAGCGTACGAGAGCGCGTCGGCGAGGATGAGACGGCCCTCCGCGTCCGTGTTCACGACCTCGATCGTCTTGCCCTCCCGGGAGTCGATGATGTCGCCGGGCTTCATGGCGGTGCCCGACGGGAGATTCTCGGACGAAGGAATGATCCCCACTACGTTCAGCGGCACCTTCAACTCCGCGATCGCCTGCATCGCGCCGATCACGGCCGCGCCACCGGACATGTCGAACTTCATCTCCTCCATGCCCTTGGGTGGTTTCAAGGAGATACCGCCGGCGTCGAAGGTCAGTCCCTTCCCGACCAGCACCAGAGGGGCGTCGCCCTCCGGGCCTCCACTGTGCTCGAGCACGATGAGGCACGGCTCCTCGACTGAGCCTCGAGATACCGCCAGAATCGCGTGCATGTTCTCGGCGAGCAGCTCTTTTGGCCCCAAAACCGTGATAACCAGACCGGTCTCTGCTGCCATGCGTGCCGCCTCGTCGGCGAGATGGGTAGGCGTGGCCACGTTTCCGGGACGGGACTGGAGGGTGCGGGCGAAATTCACTCCACGCCCGATAGTCTCTCCCATTCCGATGGACTCGCCGACCCCCTCCTCGCCCCCATCGACCGACAAGCCGAGAGTGCCGACACGAAACTCGAGATCGTCTTCGTCCTCTCCACCAGGCCGAGTCTTCATTTCGGTGAAGCGCCACGCGGACATCGTCGCTGCCTCCGCCGCGGCCTTGGCCGCCACCGTCGCTTCCAGGCCCGTGTCCTCGAGCCTGATGGTGAGAGCATCGATGGACAGGCTCTCAGCCCGGCGCACGGCTCTGCCGGCAAACCGTCGGGCGGCTTCGGCGTCGAAGGCGTCCCTGGATCCGACGCCGAGCACCAGCACACGCTGCGGGCCGGCTCCCGATGTGTAGAACAGGGCGTCGTCGCTCTTCTTGCCGGCCAAGTCCCCGGCGTCACGCGCCCGGGCGATCGCGCCGCCGAGCGCAGCGTCGGCCTCCGCCGCCCAGCCGGAAAGTGCCGTCTCGTCGCTGAACACAGGCACCACCACGAGCGGAGTCTCGAGGCCGGCGAAGGCTTCGGTGATGTGGATGACCGTCATGGGGCGCTCCTCACATGTGCTCGATGATCGCGCGGCCGAACTCTGAGGTCGCGACCTTGGTCGCACCCTCCATCTGCCGCTCCAGATCGTACGTCACGGTCTTGGCACCGACGGCACCCTCGAGGCCCCGATCGATGGCTCGGGCCGCCTCGTTCCATTCCATGTGTTCGAGCATCATCACGGCGGAAAGGATCAGTGATCCCGGATTGACCTTGTCCTGGCCGGCGTACTTCGGCGCCGTTCCATGAGTCGCCTCGAACAAGGCGATCTCGTCACCCACGTTGGCGCCCGGCGCCATACCCAAGCCTCCGACCTGAGCGGCGCAGGCATCTGAAATGTAGTCGCCGTTCAGGTTCGGCGTCACGATCATGTCGTACTCGTCCGGACGCAGCAGAATCTGCTGGAACATCGCGTCCGCGATGCGGTCCTTGATGACCAGTTTCCCCTCCGGATCCGCGCCGTCCCAAATGGCGGACTCCGGCATGGTGGCGTCACCGAACTCGTCCTGCGCGACCTCGTAACCCCAGTCACGGAAGGCGCCCTCCGTGTATTTCATGATGTTGCCCTTGTGCACCAGCGTGATCGACGTTCGGCTGCGGTGGAGTGCGTACCGGATGGCGGCCGCGACATGCCGCTTGGTGCCGAACGGGCTGATCGGCTTGATCCCGATCCCGCTCGCTTCACGGATCCCGACCCCCATCTCGCCCACCAGGAAGTCGCGGATCCGTTCCGCTTCGGGCGTGCCTGAAGCCCACTCGATACCCGCATACACATCTTCGGTATTCTCTCGGAAGATGATCACGTCGAGTTTTTCTGGTGCCTTCACCGGCGACGGGACACCCTCGATCCAGCGCACCGGTCGAATGCACGAATAGAGGTCCAGGACCTGCCGCAGCGTAACATTGAGGGATCGAATCCCCCCGCCAACCGGAGTTGTGAGGGGACCCTTGATGGCCACCTTGAACTCCCTGAGCGCCGCAAACGTCTCCTCTGGAATCCACTCCCCGGTGAGTTCATTGGCCTTTTCTCCGGCGAAGATCTCCATCCAGCGGATCTTGCGCGCGTCACCGTAGGCCTTCTCCACCGACGCATCCACGACCGCCTTCGTGGCCCTCCAGATGTCCGGCCCGATGCCATCACCCTCGATGAACGGGATGACTGGGTTGTCGGGCACTATGTAACGACCGTCTGTAATGGTGACCCGGTCTCCGTCGCCGGGGACGCGAGCGTGTGTGTATTCAGCCATTAAGTGCTCTGCATGATTAGCGAGTTTCAGTGGGGAAGAGAAACCGAAAGTTACCAAAACGCGCGGGCGAACGGCAAGGCGCTGCGTCGACTCCGAAGGGGGGCATGTTCGAAGGTCGGGTCTGGTTCACTTGCACGGACGGCGTACTTCTTCGATCTTTCGCGTATCGTCCCAGTTGAGATTGATTCTCATCTGCTCCATACCCTCCTCTCAGGGGTCTCAGCCATGTCCGGCCTCCGCGTTATTCCGGCCCTCGCCCTCCTCTCCGTACTCGCCGCCTCGGCGTGTTCGGGCGGCGGTGGTGAGGACACGCCCGAACAGGTCGTCAACGTCTACAGTCACCGCCACTATGAAGCAGACCAGGAGCTCTTCCGGTACTTCACCGAGATAACCGGAATCAAGGTCAATGTTCAGACCGCCTCGGCCGATGAACTGATCACACGGCTCGAGACAGAGGGGGCGAGCACGAGCGTGGACCTCCTCATCACGGTGGACGCGGGCCGGCTCCACCGTGCGAAGGAGCGGGGGCTCCTCCAGTCCGTGTCGACGGCGACGCTCGATGCCAACGTCCCATCCCACCTTCGTGATCCTGACGGGTTCTGGTACGGTCTGACGCAGCGAGGGCGGGTAATCGTCTACGCGACAGATCGTGTCGATCCGAGCGAGTTGAGTTCGTATGAGGACTTGGCCGACCCGCGCTGGAAGGGCCGTGTACTCGTCCGCAGCTCCGAGAACATCTACAACCAGTCTCTCCTCGCCTCGATCATCGCCGCGAGTGGTGAAGAAGCCGCTGAACGGTGGGCCGAGGGTGTGGTCGCCAATATGGCGCGCGCACCGCAAGGTGGGGACACCGACCAGATCAAGGATGTGGCCGCCGGCGTCGGCGACGTCGCGATCGTCAACACGTATTACCTCGCCCGGCTCTTGAATGCGGATGAGGCCGGAGACCGAGATCTAGCGGATAAGGTGGGCGTCTTCTTCCCAAATCAGGCGAACCGGGGAACGCACGTCAACGTGAGTGGCGCGGGGGTCACGGCACACTCGCCAAACCGGCAGAACGCGATCCGCTTGCTCGAGTTCCTCACGGATGCGAAGGCCCAGTCGGTCTTCGCCGAGGCGAATTTCGAGTACCCGGTCAAGCCCGGTGTCGAGTGGGCGCCCACCCTCGCAGGATGGGGGGAATTCGTGGCCGACACGCTCAACCTCGCCACGCTGGGCGAATTGAACGCTCAGGCCGTGATGGTGTTCGACCGGGCCGGCTGGCGCTAGCGGCCGGTTCCGAACGGCGTGACGGTGGGACAGAGCATTCGGAACCGCCTACGCGCGACGGCCAACCTAATCCGGGCTCTCGTCCGCCTGTCTCGTGGCGCCGCGCGGGGCGGCATGACGGTCTGGAGTTGGTCCGCGCTGGCCGCCGTCGCGCTCACCACCCTCCCGCTCATCGTGATCTCGTTCGGGGTATTCGGCTCCGGCAGCGAGACCTGGCAGCATATGGTGTCCACCGTGCTGCCCGACTACCTGTACAATTCGGCGATCTTGATGGTGGGAGTCGGCGCCCTGGCGCTTCTGATCGGGGTCTCGACCGCCTGGCTTGTGGCCGCCTACGACTTCCCCGGGCGCTCCTTCTTCGAGTGGAGCCTCGTTCTTCCGCTGGCTGTGCCCACCTATATCATCGCGTATACGTACGCCGGGATCTTCGACTATTGGGGACCGCTCCAGGGCTTGCTCGAAAACCTGTGGCCGGCCATGGGCGACGTCCACCTTCGGGGCGCCATCATGTCGCGGGAAGGCGCGATGCTCATGATGGCGCTGGTGCTCTATCCGTACGTGTACGTAATCACCAGGGCGTCCTTCCTCAAGCAATCCACCTCGGCCCTGGAGATGGCACGGCTCCTCGGCCGAGGCCCCTGGCACACGTTCTTCCGGGTGGCCCTCCCGATGGCACGCCCGGCGGTGGCGGCCGGGCTGACGCTGGTACTCATGGAGGTGCTGAACGAGTACGGAGCCGTGAAGTACTACGGCGTGCCCACGTTCACCACCGGCATCTTCAGGGCGTGGTTTCCCCTCAATGACCCGGGAGCTGCGATCCGGCTTTCGGGACTCCTGCTGCTGTTCGTCTTCTCGCTCATCGTCCTGGAGAGACTCCAGCGAGGCCGCGCCCGTTTCGACGACGGGGCCGCACCGCCCCGGCCGGCATCCCGAGTCACTCTGAGGGGCGGAGCGGCGCTCGCCGCGTCCGCAGCGTGCCTGGCACCCCTCGCGTTCGGCTTCATCGCCCCGGTCGCCCAGCTGGTGTATTGGGCGGCAGGGGCGGCGGTCGGCTTCGTGGACGTTCGGTTCCTGATGCTCACTGCGCACAGCTTCGGACTCGCTGTGGTCGCGGCCATTCTCATCGTCGCCGTGGCGCTGCTCATCGGGTATGCCGTGCGTCTGAGCCCGACGCCGCTTCTTCGCCTCGCCTCCCGGGTGGCTGTGCTGGGGTATTCGATCCCCGGAGCCGTCATCGCCGTCGGGGTGTTCATTCCGTTGGTCTGGATGGATCGGCGTGTCGACTCGGTGGCCGTAGCGGCCTTCGGGACCTCCACGGGGCTGCTGCTCAGTGGCACGCTCGTCGCGTTGGTCTTCGCTTACGTGGTGCGATTCCTGGCGGTCGCGCTCAACCCCGTGGACGCGGGATTCAAGCACGTGTGCGGAAACCTGGACGAGACGTCGCGATCGCTGGGCGTGTCACCCACCAAGACACTCCTGCGGGTCGATATCCCCCTGCTCAAGGGCACTCTGTTGAGCGCGGCTCTGTTGGTCTTTGTCGACGTGCTGAAGGAATTGCCGCTGACTCTGATCCTGCGGCCATTCAACTTCGATACCCTGGCCACCCGCGCATATCAACTCGCGTCCGATGAGCGGATCGCCCAGTCGGCGATCCCGGCGCTACTCATCATCCTGGTCGGGCTCGCTCCGGTGATCGTGCTGAACAAGCTGATCGGCAAGGCGGATCGCTAGCGGCCCCCCCCTACCCTTCCTTCGACATCGCGTGCTTGATGTGCGCCAAGGTCTTGTCCGGCTCGAGCCTCCCGATGGCGCCGGTCGAGTACACAGCCACCGACACGGTGCCGTCGGGCTTCAGGACATACCCGGAGGCTTGAAAGAAGGCCGGATCCTGAGATGATACGTAGATCCCCGTCTTTTCGGCGATCTCGAACGCCTCGAGTTCGGAGAGCACGGGAAACTCCAAGGCCAGTTCCCGGACCATCCGCTGCGTTTCTTCCAGCGAATCGACGGCAAGACCGAACACGCGGATACCGGCTTCCTGATAGAGGTCCCAAGACCGGCCAAAGTCGCCCAACTGGCGACGACAGTGTGGTCACCAGTGCCCACGGTAGAACAATAGGACAGACCAGGCACCGTCCACGTCGTGGGGTAGCGTGACCGTCTCGCCGTCCGTCGTAGTGCCGGTGATGGTCGGGAATCGATCCTTCGTCATGATTTGGTGTGTGCCCTTCGTCATGTCGGCCTCGTGATCTACCGGTTCATGGTTTTCCGTTGCATGTCCACGATCCACTTGGGAGTCTGCTCCAAGTAATCCTTCAACTGCTGAACCCGCACAAAGTAATAGCGGGCCGTCAACCCTTGCACGAGCAGCGTCAGCACGATCACGACGCCATACACCATCAAGGTCAGGTCCGTGACCAGGCCTGACGGCAGTCCGGCGAGCTCCTCCAGCTCCACGGCCTGGCTGCTCGGGTTCGCGATCGCGGTGTACATGCTCCACACGGAGTAGGCGATGACGATGCCCATGAGCCCGACCTGATTCCCAGCCAGGAGCATCGCCCCGCGGGGGTCCCACTGCCGGATCAGCGCCCGTCCACGAAACTCGTTCCAAGCCACGATCACCAGGGCTACGCCCACGATGAGCCCGGTGAGCGAGAAAAGCCCAAGCAGGATCGACAAGCCACCGAGCACCCCCAGCGTCCATCCGTTGAATGTCGCCACCTTGCCCGCCGCGAGGATCTTCTTGCTCCGATCCGACGCCAAGACGAGAGCCTCCTGCTGGTCAGGCGAGAGAGGGCTCCGGTTTCCGTCTGGAGTCGGTTCGTCAACCATCCTACGACACCGCCACACCGTAACGCTCACGGAGAGCGCGAATACCGTCCGCCTGTCCGATCACGGTGACCCGGTCGCCATCCAGGAGAGCAGTTTCACCCCTCGGGACGATCAGTTCCTCGCCCCGGAGGATCATGGCGATCAACGTACCGTCTGGAAGGGATACCTCGCTCAGCTTCCGGCCTATCAAATCAGCACTCTGCTGGCCGCTCCCGAGTGTCATCACCATAATCCGCTCGCGCTGGAACAGAGCCTCTTTCAGTTGTTCGTTGCTCTCGGCGTCCAGCCACTCCGGCATAAAGCTCTCCTGATCGACACGGCGAGCAATCTGCGCCAAGATGCGGAGGTGCCGTCCGGGATCCGCCTCAGGACCCACGAGAAAGAAGATCGCCCGGATCGGCTCGTCCGACCTGCCACCGATCCCATCCCGCTCGCTCTCGAACCGCACCCCACCGCCCACCCTGGCCAGCGCGAGGTAGGCGCGGTCCAGTACTTCGAGTCTCATGTGCGGCAGCGCCGCACCGTGTGAGACCGGCGTGACCCCCATCCGCGTACCCCTGAGGAATCCCGCGGCCAACTCGCTCGCCGGAACCGGAAGATTGAGCGCCAACAGTTGCGAGGCCTGGGTGGCCAGGTCCTCGAAGTCGATCGGCCCGGCCAGGTCCAGTACGCAAGCTTCGGTGAGGAGTTCATCGACAGGGTCGGCCTCGCGCGGATCCCGATCCTTCATGATCTCGCGCAACTCGCGGTCCAATCCCTCGTACCGCTGCCGTCCCAGCCGCTCGAACACATGGAAGATCGCGCCTTCCCGGCTCACCCTGTCACGTGCGTAGTACGTGTACCACATCGCGCCGAAGGTTATCAATCCGCCTGTGAAAAGGGTCGGAAGGAGCCCCATGTTCACGATCAGCCAAAACGATGCGAGGATGCCGAGGATCTGGAGGCCCGGGTAGAATGGGGAGCGGTAGCCGGGGTCGTACGACTCGATCCGGCTCTCCCGCATCACGATCACCGCAAGGCATGCGAGGGCGAACGTCGTCAGTAGAAACGCGCTGGCAAGCTTCGCTATCTTGGTGGGATCGAACAGTGTGACCGACAGCAGAATCAGTCCTACGGTGACGGCGATGCCGACGGTCGGCGTCCCTCGTCCGCCGATGTGGCTGAACAATGTGGGTAGGACCTTGTCCCTTCCCATCGCGAGCGGGTAACGGGACGCGCTGAGGATCCCGGCATTCGCGACCGATGAGAAGGCCAACACGGCGGCCACTGTCATGATCACCGCACCCCACGGACCCACCATGGCTTCTGCCACCGTGGCAACGGGCGTGAGATCCCCCCCGTCCCTGGCGAGTGTCTCCACGCCCACAATTCCCACCATGATGGAGGTCCCCACGACGTAGATCGTGACGATGCTTCCAAAGGCGAGGAACATGCCGAGCGGCAGGTTACGGTCGGGATTCTTCACTTCCTCGGCGACGCTGGCCACTTTCGTCAGACCCATGTAGCTGACGATCACAAGACCGGCCGTGCTGACGACCCCCGCGCTACCCGATTCGAAAAAGCCGCGGAAGTTACCGAGCTCGACCTGAAGCAGGCCGAAGCCGGAAAACCAAAGGAGCAGGATCAATAGCCCGATCAGCAGCATGACCTGAAAGGAACCGGTCTTCTTTGCCCCGAAGTAGTTGACCACGCCGAAGAACACGGCGAAGCCCCCCGCGACGGGGCCCATCGCGACACCCGGCATGAAGAGCTGCAGGTATGCCCCGACGCCGATGAGCGCGAACGCGGACTTCAGAACGAGCGCAATCCAGGTCCCGAATCCGCCGATCGCACCTACCAGCGGACCCATGCTCCGGTCGAGGAAATAGTAGATGCCCCCTGCCCGGGGCATGGCGGTCGCCAACTCCACCTTGCTGAGCAAGCCGGGCAGAAGGATCACCGCCCCGAGCAGATACGAGAGCGGCATGGCCGGTCCAGCGCCAACGGCCGCGAGCCCCGGAAGGAGAAAGAAGCCGGAACTGAGCGTCGCGCCGGTGGCGATGGCGTAGACGTCCCACAGTCCCAACTGTTTCTCGAGCAGCCGAGGCTTCACGAAAGTCCCATGCTTGTGCGTTTCGACATTGGTGGAACGGAGTGTGCCCGGGGGGACCGGGCACATAGGTAGTCACATTAGTGCCACGCGGCCTACCAGCGAAAGCCGATCAGGGCAACTCCTCCGGCCAGTCGCGGTCAGGACTGCGTGGGCTGGCCTGGTCCTCACCGACATTGGCGCTGTCCACGTCTGCCACGATGAAGTTTTCAGGAGGAACCGGGGAGCCGTGGAGGCGCCGCAGCATCGCGAGCTGGCCGGCATGCGTCATCGCGTCGGAGAACGGTCCCTGCAGGAGTCGCTCCGGCGTCGTGTCCGTGAGCGCATCCCCGGCTTCGAGATGCATCGATAGGTCTGCGAGCATCGCATGGAAACGCTCTACCTCGCGCTCTAGCGACGGCAGCGGTTCGGAACGGTAGGCGCCGCCGCGAAAGTAGGTGCGCGCGTACCCGAGCACGCTGGTCATGTGACGTACGAGTTCCCGCGGCGTTCGAGTGAGGTTGCCCGCCGCGAAGTCGCCGAAGTCCGGGGGAGCCCCCCGGAGCGCCTTCTGGGTCCGGTACGCCAACGCCGCGAGGAAATGGCGCAGCATTCCGTGCTTGTGCTCTGTCATCGACTCACTCTCCCATTGACCCTCGAGCTCCTTCGACCCTCCACGCCTGCGTCCCACTCTTCGTATCCTGGAACCAGGTGTCCTCAGGATGGCCTAGGACCTTCCAGGTGATCCAGCAATCCCCTATGGCCCCGATGGTGTTCACCGCGAAGCAGATGTTCCAGAAGATCTGCCAAGGTCCGAGGGTGTAGGCGGCCACAAATACGGCATCCAGAATCACCAGAGGCGCGAGCGCGATGATGATCAGGTCCCTGCGCCGGATCTTCTCGTTGAAGGTTGTGAATACCAGCGGTGGCTCCACCCCGAAAATCGGGGCGTAACCCAGGAGCTTGCCGGCCAGCCCGTGCAGACCCTCATGGAGGAGCAGCACCACCGCAAGTGAGAGGATCAAGAGGCCGATGGTCGCGAGCCACGACGGGAAGATCACGCCTAGCATCGCGTTCAAGATTCCGATAGCGATGCCCACGGCGACACCGACCATCATCGCTGCGTCCCGCGGGAATACGTGGTCCTTCACGAGCACGAGGTCTTCCGGTGCCCGACGGGCCTGCGGGAGACCGCGGCGGCGCGCTGCGGCGTCTTCCATGGCGCCGTCCGTCATCCAGCGACGGCAAAAAGGCGGCGATCGAATTGAGACCCCTTTGCTGCCTCCTCGTCGAGGGCGCGGTACATCGCCCGGAGGCGTGCTATCTGCGTTCGCCGGAGGAATCGAGTCGGGGTCGCCATGGGATCAATCTTCGCACGAGGTGATGGACCGGCAAGGTGAGTCGGGCGAGGGGATGTCTTGCCCCGGATCCAGGCTACGTATGAAGCGATCCGGTGAGACGACCGTCTCCCAAATCGTGACCGAGTCCCCGGCGTCGCTCGAGGAGGAGGACGTACCTCAGCGTGTCCAGTCCAGGGCGATTATCTCATCACGAGAGGCACGGGCGGCTTCCGGAACCGATCGGACTCCCCGGGGAGGACGCCGCTAAGGAGATCCGGAGCGAACGAGCGTCAGCACGTCGGTCGAAGACAGATCCGCGGGGCGAGAGCCAGGCCCGCCCGGCGGACCGGGCTCGAAGTCGATCCTGAGAGAGTCGTTTCCGTCGAAGATGGCGAGCCCGTACATGTCTAGCCCTGCCAAGGGACCCCGATCGAAACCGGAGAGATCGATTTCGAGCCTGCCATCGACCTCCGTCGCTCGGTAGTTGATGCGTAACGTGTCGGGTCCAGAGGGCGGGTATATGACCCAGACCACCGTTTGATCGGCCGCGAACACAAAGCTCATTCGGCCGCGAGTCGCGTTTCCCCCATTCCAAGCGCCGAGTAACCGGTCCGCGAGAGTCGGAGCGGTGATGGCGGCTTCGAGGTCCAACCCGGGCGCTTCTCCCGGCTCATCGGCCAGGGTACACGCTTGGAGTACGGCGAGACCGAAGGACACACTCGCAACGAAGTTCAGGGATAGTGACATGGCTCCAAATCTCCTCAATTCCGAGGCTCGTAACGGCCGTCGAACCACACCTGCCATTCACGCGATTCGCGGTTCATCTGCTCGAAGAACTGGCGCACCGTACCGTCTTCGTTGGGTGTCCACGTTCCGCGGAATTCGAAGGATCGGCGGGACCTATAGTTGTGGAGTCGGCCCTCGAGAACCATCGCTCCCTCCTGGTTCAGCCCGCCCTCGATATCGATCGAGTAGTTGCTCGCGATCCATACCTGGCGCCACTTTCCGGTGAGGCTGTCGTAGTAGTTCATGGACATGCCGGTCCCACCGGAGCTCGACGCCCACTTCTCCACGAGCACACACCCGTTTTCGCGCGACTCGATTCGGTTCCGGCCCACCAGCACGTCGTTCGCGTTGTTGTAGACGTCCCAATCCCCGACCCAGAAGTCGAATTGCCGGAACGCGGGCTCGTCCATGCAAACCTTGGGAGGCGTTTGCGCTGCGGCACCGGCGAGGGTGGCCAGTGACACCAAAAGGACGGCACCTCCGATTCGCATGAGAGGACTGACCGGCATCATGTGTTCCTCTCGTACTTCGTGTAGGGGGCGATGAGACAGCGGACTCTCCGAAACTACGCGAGAGGGCCGCATCCCATTACCGCCTCTCCGGGCGCGGTGGGGCCGCATTCACCGGTGGAGGGCGCTCCTCACCACGTCGACCACCGGCCTGTACGCATAGCCCTTCACCAGCCAGGACGCGGCGAAGGCCGACAGCGCGATCGTCTCGGGCCAGAAGATCGGCGCACCGGTGAAGAAGGAAGTGCCCGCCCACAAGACGCCAACCACCATCACGAGTCCGCAGATGAGGTAGATGCGGTTTCGCCACAACTTGTCAGACGGCAACGGCTCGCCCTTGGGCACGTTGGTCTTGCGAAACAGCCAGAGAGAGAAGACGATGAAGACGATGAACAGTGAAATCGCCGACACATAGTGAATCGTCCCCGTCGTCGGGCTCCACCACGAGGGGGCCGACACGGCCCCGGGGGGGCTGGTCGGGAAAAGCGCCACACCGAGCGCGAAGAGCCCGCCCGCCGACCCCGCCACCCGGTCGGCTCGGTCGTT
Source organism: Gemmatimonadota bacterium (assembly GCA_036986155.1). Taxonomy (GTDB): domain Bacteria; phylum Gemmatimonadota; class Gemmatimonadetes; order Longimicrobiales; family Gaopeijiaceae; genus JACZXQ01. Next base: position 29,798 of record BTRA01000018.1, read on the forward strand.
CTTGTACCCGCGGTAAGTGAACAAGAACAGCGCGAGCGCGAAAAGTACCCCGACGAAGGCCGCGACGGCCCCGGTATAGTAGTACGCGCTCACGGAGTCGAGCGTGTCCCAGCGAGGCAGTCCGGTCGTCGGCCTCGAGCCCGCGAGACCGAAGAGGATGACGGGCAACAAGAGCCCTAGGTATCCGATCAACTGCCGATGGGCCTTTTGCGACAGGTCGCTCGATTCGCCAAGGGCCGGCCGACGCACTCCCTCGACCTTCAAGGTGCGGCGGCCAATTGGAACCGCACGAATTCCCCCTCCAGGGCCTGCGTCCATTCGCTGCCGAGACCGGAGGCGAGCGCGGTCGGTGTCCAGAGCGTGAGCGACTCCAAAACCCGCTCGACGATCTCCCGCCCACCGTGCGGCACGTCGAACCGGGCGCCCACGTCGAGCAGGTCCTTCCTCGTGAAGCCGACGTGCTTTCCGTTCGCAGACATCTGGTGCTGCCGCGTCCACGGGCTGTGGGCGGCGTAGGCCACGTCATAGGCCGGGGCAAGCCGCCAGTGGCCCTCGCGGTCCATGAGAAACGAGATGTTCTTCACGTGGTCGTCTCGGTTGAGTGTCGCGAACGAAAAGACCATGCGCCGATACGCCTCGTTGAGCGCAGGCTGCCCGAGATGGAGGGCGCGGATCGTCCGGAAATAGTCCTCGTAGGAATACGCGAACTGCTCGTGGAAGTCGACGTGCTGCATGCCCCCGAGGCTATGCATGTGCAGCTTTCCGCCCGGAGGCCGGTCGAACCGGCGCGTCATGAAGTGGCCGAAGCCGCGCTCTTCCATGAGGTGTGTCGGCTCCATCTCGATCCCGGCGGCCCGGGCCATCACGGAGTACACGTACTCGGTGCGCCCGTAAGGTAGGGACTCGTACCCGACGTCCGCCGCCGGGCCGCCCGATCCACTCTGCACGCCGTCGAACTTGATGATCCAGGGTTCGTCACCCGCCTCGGGAGCGGCGAAACCCGAGCGCACGCGATTCGCTTCGCTGTTCCATAGGATGAGGGCCTTGGCTCGCGCGCCCCCTGCGCTCCCACCAACGCGCATGATCTCCGGGATCGCGGCAGCGGCGTCTCCCTCGACGAGGCTGCGAGCCTGACTCACGAGTACGGCCACGTCCAACGCCTCCGACGTAGCGCCCTCGGTCGACTCGTACGCCGGCTCGAACTCGAGGGCTCCCATCGCTCGGGAGCCCAGGTAGAGGAGGCGCTGGACAGGGCTCAACTCGGCGCCCCGGTTCCCCCGCTGCTCGAAATAGCGTCGGATCACGCGGTTGCCGAAATCGTCGGGCAACGAGTCGGCGAGCAGCCCCGGAAGGCCATCGAACGCGGGCTTTCGGCGGAGCTCGGGAAAGCTCATGGGCCCGCCTCGAGAGAGCGGCAGACGAAGCGGGGAGACTTCGAGACCGCTCCTGCGGAAGTCCTCGTCGAACTCGAACGTGACGGTGCCGGCTGCGTCCTCCGCCACCGCGGCGACGCGTCGGCCCCACAAACGGACCACCGCTACGGGACGGCCGGACGGCGTCTCAGCCACGGCTCCGCCGGACTCGTCGGCGTGCCCGCTCTCGTTGCTCCGCCAGGCGGATCGGAGAGACGAGCGGCTCGGGCAGGAAGCTGTCCAGCGCCTCGACACGGCCGAGCGCCCGCAGAATCCTCACGAGGCTCTCCAAACGGATGCTCTCCCCGGTTTCCGCGCGCTTGACGGTCGCGTGCCCCACCCCCGCGGTCTCGGCGAGCTCGGCCTGCGTCACGTTCTGCCGGAGTCGGATGCCTCGCAGCCTCGCCCCGATCTCTCGGAGGATCTCTTCGGTCGTATCAGTAGATCGTATATGACCCATTATCGTCCTCTGACGGTAGTAATGGATCAAATATGGGCCATGCACACGCAATGTCAATCGCTAACCCCGCTCTCGTCTGGAAACCCGGTCTCGAGTCCGATGGCCAAAAATGCCGCAATATCGAGCCGCCGCCTCGATCTCTCGGCGCCGGGGCCAGTCACGGGGTCACCCACGGAGGCTCGGCCGAAGTGAAGCGTAGGGCTGTGAAACGGCGAGGTCCTCGGTGAGATCAACCTACGATGTCCGCAGCAATCGTTACTCAGTCCGACCCCGTCGTACGTTCCCCTTCTCGCACCTCGATTTCCACCACCGGTGGTCGCGGCTCGCGATGGACTCTCAGCTCGAAGATGTCGGGCCGGGCATAATGGCCTGCTGTGTCCAGCTGCCAGCGAGGGCCGACGAGTTGATCCGGATGGACATCGGCGTAGAGGATTCCCTCCGCTGAGTCCAACGGGCCCGCGACGACCTTTCCGTCCGGGTCGACGATGAGGCTGAGCCCGGGGTTGATCCATCCCTCCACGCCGTCCAGGTACTCGTCCTTGAATGCGAGCTCGTCCGGGATGTCGTCCCGGTGGAACGCTTGGCACGCACTGAGCACGAAGCATCGGCTTTCCTTCGCGACGTGCCGCATCGTCGACATCCATGGCTCACCCCGATCCCAAGTCGGAGCCACGTGGATCTGCTCTCCCCAAGCAGTGAGCGCGTGTCGAGCCAGCGGCATGTAGTTCTCCCAACACAGCAGGCCACTCAAACGCCCGAATGGTAGTTCGAATACTTCGAGGTCACTCCCTGCCGCCTGCCCCCAGACGAGTCGCTCGCCAGCCGTCGGGATCAGCTTACGGTGCTTGCCGAGCACGCGTCCGTCGGACCCCAGATAGAGCAGCGTATTGTAGAGCGTGGAGTCGCTCCCCTCGGAGTTTCGCTCGTTCACCCCAATCGCCACCGTCACCCCGCAGTCCGCTGCCGCCTCGCCGAGCCGACTCACTTCGGGCCCCGGGATCGCCACCGAGTTGGCGTGGAGTCGAGAGTACAGTGCTCGAAGCGGATGGGTTTTGCCGGATGGAATGAACCACACCCACAACGGATAGCCCGGTACAAAGGCCTCGGGGAAAGCGACAAGGGATGCCCCTCCCGCTGCGGCCTCCTCGACCAGGCCACACGCCTTCTCGATCGTCGCGTCCAGGTCCAAGAATATGGGCGCCGCCTGGACGGCGGCAATTCTGAAGGTATCCGGCACCTGTTGGGGCCTTTGTCCTCTAGGGTGGGTTCAATGGTTCGGGCTTCTGCCGCGCGACCACAATGCTAACCCCGGGCCGCGAGGCGCAAGGCTCGTGCGACTAATTCCCGCGCTCAATCCAAAGACGACCGGCCGAATAGTCGACCGTGAAGACAAAGCCGGCGAGAACATCCGACCCGACACCAATAGTCAAGCGTGAACCTAGTGCCCGGCAGCATCCCGGGACCTACCAGGCCCTGGTAGGTTCTCGTGGAAGAACTCGAAGACCGAAACGGAGTCATGCTGGGTTCCGACTGCGCTCGCCGACACCCCAGTCGCGATCGTTAGTCCTACCATGTTGCCCGTGTCGAAGGGCGCCCAGAGCGTGTCTGTTCCGATTGCGATCGGAACAAACGGGAACCCATACGCACGGATCTCGAAGGTCTGCATCGATTCGTCAGCGTAGCCGAATAGCTGCTGCCACCCCGGGCCGACCGGCGGGGCCTGACACGAATTCAACACGAGACCCATCCCCACCAAACGCATCCTTCTCACGCGGACTCCATGGTCCCGGCCTCCGAGCCATCTAGACACAATGGAAGGGCTGGGCTCCTGCGCGTGCCGTGGATTAACATCTCGGTATCGCAGCGAGCGCCAGAGCCACATGCGGCTTCGAGCCGCACAGCACAGGAGACCAGCCCATGTCC
>BTRA01000019.1:0-33101 GCA_036986155.1 Gemmatimonadota bacterium
GCAAACGGATCGGTGAGGCGAATGCCGGGTGCCCCGCCTCCGCCGGCCTCCTCGGCCGGCGCCTGATCGGCCACGAACACGACAGGCAGGCGGTCTACCCTATGCGATAGGGCTCGGTACAACTCCTCGCCGGACCGATGCGGCAAGACGGAATCTAGAACGACCAGATTGAATCGTGGCTTGACCCGGTCGAAGACCTCGAGGCCGTCGCGGGCCGCGCCCACCGCCACGACCGAATACCCCTCACGCGTGAGGGCGCGCTCGATCAGCGTGCGAAGCGCCGGCCGGTGCTCGACAACCAGGACGCGAATTGCCTGAGACTCGGTGAGGCGCTCCAGCTTGGCCTCGGGTGGTAGCGAGACGGTGTCGCCCCCGTGCGCGGGAAGATAGACGCGGAAGGTCGCACCCTCCCCGGGACGGCTCTCAACCTCGATTCCTCCGTACGCGTCTCGCACGATGCGCCGAACGGTGGCCAAGCCGACCCCGGCCCCCGGGTCTTCCTTGGTGCTTACATGGCGATCGAAAATGCGACGCCGGATGCGCTCGGCGACGCCGGGACCCGTGTCGTGAACCGACAGCACCACATACCGTCCGGACCGGAGAACGTCTCCCTCTACCTTCAGAGGCTCCGATAGATGGGCGTTGGTGGTTCGGATCGTGAGCCTTCCACCGCGCCTCATGGCCTCTCGTGCGTTCACCACGAGATTCAGGACGATTTGCTCGACCAGGGCGACGTCGGCACCGACGGGCCACAGGTCCTCCCCCGCGTCGAGCACCAGGTGTACATCCTCCCCGAGACTGCGGGCGAGAATCGGCTCGAGTGCTCTGGTGACGACTGCCAGGTCGATCAGCTCTGGGCCCGCCTCCTCGTCGCTTCCCGCGAATCTCAGGATCTCGCGCACGAGCGTGCCACCCCGCGTGGCTGCACTCCGAATCGTGGACAAGTCCTGCCTGCCCTGGTCATCGAGATCGAGTTCGTGCTCAAGGATCTGGGTTGTCGCAATGACGGTGGTCAAGAGGTTGTTGAAGTCGTGGGCGATACCACTTGCCAGCGTACCGAGCGCCGCCATCCTCTCGGCACGAAAGACTTGCTCCTCCAGGCTCTCGACCCGCTCACGCAGGTGGTACTCCGGCGTTACGTCCCGAATCAAGCCCAAGGCCACTCGGGGCACGTCCGGTAGGCAGCGGAGATCCTCGCGGATGAAGCGCTCCTCTCCGCTCGTGGTCAAGATGCGGTACTCGAGCGAGAGGCTGGAACGAGAGGATAACTCGGCAAGAGCCTGGGCCACGTGTCCCCGGTCTTCGGGGAGGATCGCACGCAACCACAGGCCGGGGTATCGGCTCAACCTCTTCCGATCGATGCCGGAAATCGACCCCACATCACCCACAAAGTGGGTTGGCTCGAACCCCTTGGAGGCTGGTCTCAGCGCAAGAACAGTGGCTCCGTCCGGGAGATGGTCGCCGAGAACGGCCAGCGCTTGGTGCAGGTTCTCCAAGCTCAAGTCACTCCGTGACCGGTCCCGAGCATCAATCACACCCCCACGCGAAGAGATACCACGCTTGAACAAGGGAAGAACATGTAAGATACGATGGGGTGGACGATCTTCACCAGGGTCCTGCTTCCAGCCTAGGAGCCTAGCGTTCTTCTAGCGTTCTTCTAGCCGGTGACCTTGCGGGTCAGCGCCCGGGCGATCAGGCGAACCCTCTCCCGCAAGGGAAACCGAAGTAGGTTCGTCTTGACGATTCCCCTGGTGAAATAGGTTTTCTCCGAATAGTCGATCGCCACATCGACGACGACGGGGTCACCGGCCTCCGCGATCTCGTGTGCGCTGCGGATTACCTCTCTTACCTGGTCGTCGGAGCGGATGCTGAGGGCGTGAGCCCCCATGCCACGGGCAAGAGCCTCGAGATCGTAGTCCGAGAGCGTGCTGGCGACCTTTCGGTTCAGGGCGGTGGCCTGGAACTGCGAGATCTGTGCCAGCTCGCGATCACGAAGGACCATGACGATGACGCCCACACCATGTTGGACGGCCGTGATGACCTCGAGGCCGGTCATGAGAAACGCACCGTCGCCGGCGAGCGCGACGACCGGACAGTCGGGCCGGGCCAGCTTCGCTCCGACCGCGGCCGGAACCGAATAACCCATGCAGGAAAAGTCGATCGGCGCGAGGTATTTCCCCGGTTCCGACAGCCTCAGCATCTCCACCGCGAGGAACGTCCCGTTCCCGCTGTCGGTGGTGTACACGGTCTTTGGGCCGAGGATGTCCTGAAGTGACCCCAGGAGGTGGGCCGGCGTCACGAGGTCCCCTCCGATGTCGGAAAGCCAACCCTCCTGGACAGCCGAATGGCCGATCCGAATACGGTCTCGCAATCCAACGTCCCTGGGCCGCTCCGCCTCCGCCAGCCGCGTAAGCACAGCCTGAACGAATTCGGAGGCGTCGGCCACCACCGCCACCTCCGCGTCGTAGTTCGCACCCAGCACTCTCGGGTCGATGTCCACATGTATGAGAGGCCCCGGAATCTCGAGGCCGTAGCTGCCGGTGCCCACCTCACTGAATCGGCAACCCACAGCCAACGTAAGGTCGCACTCGGCCGCGATCTCACGCACGAACGGTGGAGCGGACCGTCCGAATCCGGGCCAAAGGAAGAGCGGATGGTCCTCGGGGAAAACGCCCTTTCCCTGGAACGTGGTGGAGACCGGCGCCTCCAGGCGCTCCGCCAAGGCCACGATGTGGTCTCCGGCTCGGGCCGCTCCGGCGCCCACGTAGATGAGCGGACGCCGCGCCCCGCGGAGCAACTCGACGCTGCGGTCGACCGACTCCGCCTCCAAAGCCGGCGCGTCTCGAGGAGGAGGTTCCCCTCCGGCTCGCCACCCGGATGCTACGGTCTGCTTGAGCATGTAGAGGTCTGCCGGCACCTCCACGAAGACCGGGCCCGGTGCCCCCGAGCGTGCCAGCCGACAGGCCTCCCGCACGGTGCCGTAGAGTTCGTCGCCCGTTTCGGGACGGAACTGGCCCTTGGTGACCGGCGCGACCATCGCCATCTGATCCACGTCGTGCAGTTGGAAGGCATGGCCCGTGTCCTGCCTTATGCCGCATCCCAGTACCAGCATGGGCACATTGTCCATGTAGGCCTCCGCGATGCCCGACATCGCGTGCGTGAGTCCCGCCCCGGGAACGATGTTCACGCAGGCCAGCTCGCCCGACGACCGCCAAACCGCATCCGCCATGAACGAGGCGCCCTGCTCGTCGGTGACCAAGATGGGTCTGACAGTCTCCGACTCGGCGAGCGCATCGTACAGTTCGATATTGTGCGTACCGGGGATTCCGAACGTGAGGGTGATCCCTTCGTCCTCGAGGGCCGTAGTGACGATCGCTCCGCCGACGATCCTCATCGCGCTTCACGAGGGGAGGCGCGGTTCACCGCATGATCGTCGATGATGCCTTCCGCCACACGATCGGCGAGTCCCATGATGGTAAGGTACGGGTTGATCTCCACCGAGTCGGGGAAGAGGCTCGCGTCGGCCACTCGCAGCCAGGGGTATCCGTGCACACGTCCCCATGAGTCGGTAACGGATCGGCTCGCCTCGCTGCCCATGCAGCACCCGCCCATCAGGTGCGCAGCCGAGACGGATACGCGTCCGCTTCGGAAAAACCGGGAGTGGATCCGCTCGTCCAGGTCCGGGAGTTCGTCACGCTCGATGAGTGGGGGATTCGCCGGTGGAGCATGCACTCGGGCCGCACCCGCGCCGAAGAAGATACGGGTGGCGGCCCGGGTGGCACGCACCATGCTCTCCACCACGGCCGGCGTGAAGGTATAGTGGACCGCCGGGCGGCCCCGGCGATCCACTGTTATGCGATTACCCGCCGTCACCTTGTCGGTGGCGAGCACCAGGATCATCTGGAGCCGGCTGAACGCCTTCATCAGCGTGCTATGTGGCGGGCCGAATCCCGTGAGATTCTTGGCGGTGATGAAGGGGAAGTACATGCAGGTCTCGAGCACCCAGCCCTCTTCTTCGGCCCTGTCCAGGTAGTAACTCTTGGGGTGGCCGACGTCGTTGGTGATCTCACGCACATGCTCCGCGACCAGGATGAACGCCGGATGGCATGTGAATCCCTCTCCGAGCCGGGGCAGGCGCGGGCCGAATCCCGATCGAAGGAGCAAGGTGGACGACCCGACAGCGCCCGCGGCCAGCACCACGGTGGCCGCTTCCACGCGGTAGTCGCCGGGCTCCCACTCCGACGGCTCACCCTTGTCGCCCGGACGCACCTCACCGACGCGAACGACGACCGCCCGGTCGTCGATGCGCAGCGCTTCGGCACGCGTGACGACGTGGACGCCTTCCCGCTCCGCCCGTGGCAACTGCACGCGGTTGGTTCCCTGCTTCGCTTGGTTCGGACAGCCGAGATTGCAGAGGCTGGAGCCGAGGCACCCCTTCACGTTGACCGGGAACTGGCGGGCCTCGTAACCGGCCGCGCGGCAGCCTTCCACGAACAGCCTGTTGTTCTCGTTGATCTCGTCATCCGGAAGCAGGTGCACGTTGTTCTCGGCCGCGTATTTCTCGGATCGGGTCACCAGGTCGGCGTGGTCCAATCCGGGGACCTCCCAACGGCGGACGACCCGCTCCGGCACGGTGAGAGACGTGCCCGTATACACCACGGTTGATCCCCCGTACGCCACGCCCATGGCCAACGTCATCGTACCGTCCGCCGTGAGGAAGCCACCGCCGTCCTCGTAAAGCGCCGGCGCCATGTCCAACTCGTGCCCGGTGAAATCCTCGTCGCGGAAGCGTGGACCCTTTTCGACGACCAAGACCGAGGCACCCGACCGAACGAGTGGGATCAGCGCCTGAGCCACCGTCCCGCCTCCGGCGCCCGACCCCACGATCAGCACGTCGTACTGTGCGTGCTTCACGAATCGGCGCCTTCCCGCCTCACGGCCCGCCACCCGAGTGGGTGGGCACGGTAGCCCAGCCGGGCCTTCACGTCGTCCTGTCCATAGTAGCCCATGAAGACGAGCGTGCGCAGGCCCCACACGCCACGCCGGATGGCGAGAATGGGTGCGTTTTCGAGGAGGGAGAGCAAGCGCAATCTGCGTGCGCCGTCCAAAGCGTGGAAGGGTCGACGGAACCGGACCAGCGCCAGCACGTTGACCGCCCGAATGAACAACACGAGCTGTCTGGAGATGGCATTCGGTCGGCCCGCTAGCCCCTCGGCGATGATGGCCTCGGTGCGGCGCCAAACGTCTTCGTCCACCGTGCTCAACTCCGGCACGATCGTCACCGCCATCGCACGGAAGAGGCGTCGCGTAGGGACCGATGGGAAGGTGGTCACGGCGTTAGGCTGGTCCAGGTCGGGACTGCGATCGGGGAGTTCAACGTGCCTCGCCGCCCACGGTCCTGCAAGCCGTGCGTCCTTCGAGAGCGGCCCTTACTTTCGGGTCGCCCAGACCAGACCGGACTCATTCTCCGTGGGGAGTGAACCGATGCACCGATCCTCGCGACTCTTGCTCCTGACCACCTTCGTGGTGTCCGGCGCGTGCGCCACCGAGCCTGCCGCGCTCTCGGTGGATGACGTTTCCTTCGGCGAGAACGAGCTTCTCGGTCTCTCCATGGAACGCCGCGGGGAACTGGGAGAAGTCGTCGCGTTGGGCCTGATGGTGGCGCGTGGTCAGACCGAGAGGGTCAGCGGCCCCCTCGCGCGGGCCGCCCGCGAGAGACGCCTCATCGAGCAGGCCGTGGCCGAGCGGCTACTCGAGGAGCGCGACGTCGGGGACGAGTACCTCCAGGCGCAGTACCTCGACGACCCACGCTACGAACTCACCGTAAGACAAGTCTTGTTCTTCTCGGAGCGCTGGCGCTCCACGGAGCATCGCGCTCAGGCCGCCCGTAAGGCGGCCACCGCCCTCCGACGCCTCCAGACAGGCGGATCTTTCCCCTCCGTCGCCGCCGAGCTCTCTGAGGAGCCCGGGGTGGAGGGCCGGGAAGGGTTGCTACCCCCTGGGCAGGAGGGAGCCTGGGTGCCCGAGTTCTGGAGCGCGGCCATAGCTCTGGAGGAAGGAGAGCTCAGTCCAGTTGTGGAGACCGAGTACGGGTTCCACGTGCTGAGGTTGGAGGCCAAGCGCGTGGTCCCGTTCGAGCGCGGGTCCATGGTGTACGCGGTGGCCTCGATGTGGGAGAACATTCCTGCCGCGACAGATCGCTGGCTCGAGTCCCTCGCAGACGGTGTCCACGTCGACGAGGCTGCGGCCCGAGGTTGGCAGGATGGCACCGCCGGCGAGTCAGCGATCTTGGCGCGCTGGGAGGGCGGGGAGCTCAACGTCGAAGAGCTGGAGCGGCACCTGCTCAACCTCGACCGGAGGGCCTGGCGGGCCGCTCGCGAAAACCTCGATCGAGCGAGACAGCAAGTCGTGGCCGCCGGGGCCCGCAAGCAGGCCGTCCAGCAAGCGCGCCGCATGGGGGATCGCGCCCGGGATTACGGCACCCCTCGGGCCGGTGAGAAGTTCAGGGAGGATGCCACCGCGTGGGCCGCCGCGTTCGGGCTCCGGCCCGGCATGACGTCCAGCCAGGTGAAGCGTGCCGCCATGGCTGGTTTCTCGTCGACCGACCAGGGCGCTCGGCTGGCTCGCGATAGACTGGCCTCGATCGCGCCCTTGTTGCGGGCCGCGTTCCCCTTTCGTGTGGAGAGCAACCGGTGAATCGTCTCGGGCATCCAAGGAGAGGGAAACACTGAGCCCGTTCCACCCGTACCAAGAGTATGAACCAACAGACAAAACGGCGTCTCACATTCCTGGCGGGGTTCGTCTTCTACTTCGGCGCACTCTGGCTCGTCTGGGACACGGCTTTCATCTATCCGCTCAAGATCTTCGTCGTCCTGTTGCACGAGATCAGCCATGCGGCGGTGGCGGTAGCTACCGGCGGCGTGATCGAACGGATCGTGTTGGACCCCAACCAGGGTGGCGCCTGTTACTGCCCGGGCGGTAACGCCTTCCTCACCCTGTCGGCCGGTTACCTCGGAAGTCTGGCATGGGGTGGACTCATGGTTACGGCGGGCCAGAGTTCGCGCATCTCCACTCGGTGGGCGATCGGTGCGATCGGCGTGCTCGTGCTCGGACTTACGATCGCCTATGTGCGAGGACCCTTCGGCATCGGCTTCGGGATGGCGTTCGGGGCTGTCCTTCTGCTCAGCGCCAGGAAGCTCGGCGAAGTGTGGAACCAGCGTCTCCTCCTCGTGCTGGGGCTCACGAGTGCCCTGTACGCGATTCTGGATATCAAGAGCGATGTTCTGGACCGTCCGGAGCTTCGATCCGATGCCGCGATGCTCGGCGAGTTGACCGGCATTCACGGGGTCGTTTGGGGGGTTTTGTGGATCACGATCGCCGTCCTCGCCAGCGCCTGGCTCTTCCACAAGGCGTACAAGAAAGCCTGAGATGTTTTTCTTGATCGGCAGATCACCCGGTCATAGGTTGCGGTGGCCGCCTGGCGGCCTGGGCCCCGAGCCGCCCCCATGGTGGTTGCGGTTCGGGGACTGCGGGCCTTCGAGCCCGCCGGCGCTCTGCCCAAAGTTGAACTGAGCCAAGGAGGTGATCAATTGTCTAGTCCAAGTATTCTGTGCAACCTGGCAAGGGCACGCGATCGCCGCTTCGGTTTGTAGGAAGGCCGAGTCGGCTTCGACTGTCCAAGTCGGTAGCGGTCATCGCGCCGGGTTGTGGCAGGACTGAGAGAGGCGCCGTCGGAAAGGTCCGACGGCGCCTCTTTGTCTTCCCCGGAGGCCTACCGGCCGCTGGGATCCGTCACCCGAAGTAATCGGGAGAGTTCCCCGGCTTCCACTTGATGTTGCAGCCGACACTCGGGAGCTGCAGGGGGGGTGCCTCGCGACCGGCGAGCAGCGCATCGGCAGCTTCGCGCAGGTCATGTCCCGTCACCTCGATGCCGTTGCCGGGACGGCTGCTGTCGAACTGCCCCCGGTAGAAGAGCTGCCGGTCTCCATCGAACAGGAAGAAGTCGGGCGTGCAAGCGGCTGTGTAGGCCGTGGCTACGGATTGATCCTCGTCGTGGAGATAGGGAAACGTGTACCCCACCTCAGCGACCTCGCGGACCATCGCCTCGGGTGAGTCGGCGGGATAGGCTTCGGCGTCATTCGAGCTTATCCCGGCCACTCCGAGCCCCTTCGCCTGGTATTCGCGGGCAAGGTCGGCCAACTCACGCCGCAGATGCTTCACGAACGGGCAGTGGTTGCACATGAACACCACCAGAAATCCACGGTCCGTCGCCACATCGTCCAGGGTCACCGCCCGCCCGGAGGTGTCCGGCAGGGCGAAGGCCGGCGCGCTCATCCCCAGCGGCGGCATCGTAGAAAGGGTCTCGGCCATGGGTCACTTCCTGGTCGCAGTAAGCGGGTAGCGAAACCGTCAATCACACCCCGGCCCCCGATGGACGTTCCTCGCGCAACGGTTCCTGCCAGGCTCGACGGATGGAGTTCCTACGAGCCAACTGAGCCCCCCATCTCCAACAGCTCCGACAGCAGTGCCTCCAACTCGACCAATGAGGCGGTGAATTCGGGGGGGTGGGCCCCCCCCTCTCCAGCCCTGGCCACCATACGCAACTCCTGGATCGCCCTCGACAGTCGGCGAACAGACTCCGTCAGCACGTCATCGGCCGCAAGCGCCTTCAAGCGATCGTCGCTCGAATCCGATCCGCCGCTCGTGAGGCGTTCTCTCAGGGAACGCGTATCCAAGTCCGCGACGGATCCCACCGGATTGCCGAGCTCGGTGAGCGCCCTGATCAGCTTCAACCGCTCTATATCGCCGGCGCTGTAGAGCCTGAACCCACCCGGTGTGCGTGCCGGGAGCACCGCCTGGTTGCGTGCCTCCCACGACCTCAACGTCTCGGGTGGGATGCCGGTAATCCGAGAAACCTGTCCGATTCGGAAGTGACCCCGAGGGCCCGCGCTACTCGTCATGAAGATTGAACTGTACCCTAATACCGGTGTAGGCAAGCCCATTCCTGATTCCCTGTGCCGAATCGAGCCATGCGCCTGGTTTCCCTCGCGTGCTCCAACACTGAGATCGTCGCCGCCCTGGGACGCGCGGAACTCCTGGTAGGGGTGGACGACCACTCGGACTATCCGGCAGAGGTCGTGGAGCCGTTGCCGAGGGTGGGCCCCGACCTCGAAGTCGATATCGAGAAGGTGGTGGCGCTCGATCCCGACCTCGTGCTCGCCAGCCTGACCGTGCCCGGCCACGAGCTCGTTGTTGACGGCCTCCGCGAAGCCGGCGTCCCTTTCATCGCCCCGAGCCCCGAATCTCTCACGGACGTCTACGAGGACGTTCTGAGGATCGGCGGCCTGCTGGACGTAAGGGGAAAGGCGGCGACGCTGGTCGGCGACATGCGGTGGGCGCTCGAGGGAGGCCCACTCATCGACGAGCCACCCAGTGTGCTGGTGCAATGGTGGCCGAAGCCCGTGATCGCGCCCTGTGCAAAGAGCTGGGTCACAGATCTGCTGAGCGCCGTCGGGGCGAGGAACATCCTCGAGAACGACGACTGCAAGAGCCGCCCGCTGACGGACGAGGAGGTCCGGAAGCTCGGGCCGGACGCGATCGTAATCTCCTGGTGTGGCGTCGCGCCCGAGAAGTACCGGCCCGACGTTGTGCTCGAAAACGCTGCATGGCGGGACCTGGACGTAGTGCGCGAGCAGCGGGTCTACTGCGTCCCGGAAGCCTACCTCGGGCGCCCGGGCCCACGCCTTGTCGATGGCGCGCGAGCCCTCCGCAAGATCGTGGCGGGGTTGCGCGATCCGCAGACCCGCGCGCCGGGGTCGGAATGGTGCTGAGATCAACGATTGGGCAGCCATGACGAGCTTAGTGACGTCTGGGTTCCACCACATCACGATGGTGGCACGGGACGCGCAGCGGACCGTGGACTTCTACCGCGACAGATTGGGCATTCCCGTCGTCAAGCGGACCGTGAACTTCGACGACCCCGACTCCTACCACCTCTACTTCGGACCGGAGTCGGGTGAGCCCGGCACCATCCTCACCTTCTTCGAGTGGCCCCGGGCGCCCCGGGGCCGAATGGGCATCGGTGGAATCCATCACCTGGCTCTCTCGGTCGAGACCCTCGAGGCCCAACTCATGTGGAAGCGCTGGCTGAACGATGCTGGCACACCGACCACCGGTCCGTACGACCGCGGTTGGTTCAGCAGTCTGTATTTTCGCGATCCGGATGGTCAGATCCTCGAGATCGCTACCGCCGGCCCCGGCTACTCCGTCGACGAGCCATCCGACGCCCTCGGTGAGCGGGAGATAGTCCCGGCGGCCGAGCGAACCCACGGACACCGCGACGAAGCCGCGATTTCCGCACTCACGCATCCGGAGCCGGTCGACTCCATGACGAGCGCGATGACGCTTACGGGAATCCATCACATCTCCGGGATCACGACCGACCTGGAGCGGGCGAACGAATTCTACTCGGAGGCGCTCGGGCTTCGGCTGGTGAAACGTACGGTGAACCAGGACGACGGCTCGATGAGACATCATTTCTGGGCGCATTATGACGGGCAGAACGTGGCGGCGCGGAGTTCACTCACGCTCTTCGAATGGCCCGACGACGGAAGGCATGCGCAGGGGGGGTACGGGCAAACCCACCACATCGCGTTCCGTGCTTCTAGCGTGGACGAGCAGCTCGCGTGGCGAGCCCACCTCATCTCGCTCGGCCTCGATGTCACCTCCGTTCAAGATCGCAAGTATTTCCAGAGCATCTACTTCCGGGCGCCCGACGGGCTCCTGCTGGAGATCGCCACGGATGGTCCCGGATTCACCCTGGATGAGGATGCGGCCGATCTCGGAACCGATCTACAGCTACCCGACTGGCTCGAGGACCAGCGTGACGAGATTGGCGCTCGACTCACGCCATTGCGCTGATGAGCACCGCCTCACGCGCGGAGTCCGGAATCCGGATGGTCTCCGGGACGGTGCGTGTCTGTGTGCCAGCCTGGTCGTCCGGATCACCGAGGCCGTAGCCGCTGGATTGCAGGTGCGCAGAATCAGTGGGTGTACGTGGCCGAAACTTACGGTCCCTCCAATCCGTCCATTTGGGGGAACTCGATCGAGGAGTACGCATGGGACCGGAATTCTGGGTGGGGGTCGCGGCGGTCTTCCTGAGCGGTGGAGCCCTCGGGGCGGGCGGCGCGCTCCTGACGCAGTGGATGATCCGGAAGGTCAGCAACGAACCCGGGCAATTCTCGAGACCCGCGAACCCGCGTGAAACCGAGTTGCTCAGGGCCCAGGTGGCCGACCTGAACGAGCAGCTGGCATCGATCGATCAGCGTTTGAACTTCACCGAGCAGCTTCTAGAGGGCGCCATCCCGTTGTCTCGCCCGGCTCCGCGGGCGCTACAGGATCGAACGGACGTGGACTAGGCCCCTCCCTCGCCGTCCAACTGCTCAGGCAGGGTGACGAGTTCGAGAATCTTGAACCGCCGCTCCCCGACAGGAAGCTGGATCACTACTTCCTCGTCCTTGCGCGCACCGAGGAGCCCCTTGCCGATGGGCGACGCCATGGACACGTGGTCACCATCGAGGCTCATGTAATCTCCAGCCACGATGGTCAACGAAAGCTTCTCGTCCACGGCGAGATCCTGAATCTCGACCTTGGAGCCGAATCCGACGCGATCGCTGGGCATCGCCGCTACATCGATCTTGGACAGTTCGGCCACACGGCCGGTGAGGTGCCTGAGGCGGGCCTGCACGAACTGCTGCCGTTCGAGGGCCGACTTGTACTCTGAATTCTCTCGGAGATCGCCCAACTCCACGGCTTTTTGGATCCGACCGGGAAGCTCGACGTTCAATTCGCGAGTCAGGCGGGCGATTTCATCTTCGAGCTTTGCGCGAATCTCGTCGATCATAGCACAACCCTCGCGCATTGGGGTCCCCCGGACCGGCCGGGTGGATACAACTACGTCCCGACCGACGCCACCGAGAGGACCAGCGAAAGAAAAGAGCCACCACCGGGGAAAGGCCCCAAGGGGAGGCTGGTACGGTTAAAGATAGCGTGCCCCCCCGGGGGCGTGAAAGTCCTCTGGGGTCGCTTCAGGCCTCAGGAGCCAATCCCGGGCGATCCCGCTTCACTCCGATCGTAGCGCTGTCACCGGATCGACTCTGCTTGCCCTTCTGGCCGGCACATACGCCGCCAGCGTCGCAACAGCAAGGAGCAGAAGGGGCACGCCTAGGAACGTCAGGGGGTCGGTGGCACTCACGCCGTAGAGGAATCTCTCGACGGCACGGGTGACCGCGAAGGCAAGCCCAAGGCCGATCGCGGCTCCCCATATCACCAGGCGCAGACCGCCACCGATGACGAGTCCGACCACGCTGCCTGGGTCGGCACCCAGGGACATCCGAACGCCCACCTCATGCGTGCGGCGCGAGACGCCGTAGCTCACAACGCCGTACAACCCGACCGCGGCCAACAGCACTCCCAAACCACCCGAGACCGCAAGCAGCAACGCCGCCATCCTGGCGGGAAAGAGCATCACACCGAGATGCTCCGGCATGGTGGTCTCGCTCATGATCACCAGGTTCGGGTCGAACTCGTTGAGCGTTCCCCTCAGGATAGCGAGTGTCTCGGGCGCAGGACCTTGGCCACGAGCGATCACCGTGACCAACGAATGGTAGTTCTGTTCCAGCGGGGAATAGGCGAGGGGCCTTGGTGCCTCTCCGAGCGTACGTACCTTGGTGTCGCGCACCACACCTACGATTCGGACGTCCCTGCCCCTAGTGCGGATCACCTGCCCGACCGGGTCCTCTCCAGGCCAGAACCGGCGTGCCATCGCCTGGCTGATGACCAGCACGGGCTCGCTCCCGCCCGTATCGCTCGCCTCGATCCCACGGCCCGACAGGATCGGAATCTGCAGAAGGTCCAGGTAACCGGCGCCCACCGACACCGCGTCGAGCGCGATTCCCTCCCGGCCCTCGGGCGGTTCGTGGCCGGGGATCTGAAAGTCCTCCAGGGAGAGCGACGCACTGAGGGGAAGACGGTCCGCCGCGGCCACCGCGTCGACACCCGGTACCGCCGCCACGCGTTCCTGGAGCTGGCGAAGTGCCACCAGGGCCTCGGCGTCCTCGTACCCACTGGTGCGGGTCTCGAAGGAGATCATCGCAGCTTCAGGGGCTTGAAAACCGGGGTCGATCGCCTGCGCCGCGATGAGGCTCCTGAGAAACAGGCCCGACCCCACCAGCAACACGAGCGACACCGCCACCTGCGTCACCACCAAGCCGGAGCGCAGCCTCCCGGTGCGCCCGGCTCCCCCACGGTGGCTCTCCGCCTTGAGGGTCGGGGCGATGTCCGGCTTGGTCGACTGAAGGGCGGGAAGCAGCCCGAACAACATTCCCGCCCCGAGTGAAACTGCCAGCGCGAACAGAAAAACCGTGCGGTCCAGGCTCAGATCGAGGCTGATCGGCACGGGGAGCGGTGGCTGGAACCGCGTCAGCAATCGGACCGTCCAATCCGCGAGGGCCACACCGACCGCTCCTCCGGCCAGGGCCAGCAACATCGTCTCGGTGAGCAATTGCCTCACCAGGCGTCCGCGCCTCGCGCCGAGAGCGAGGCGGAGGGCCACCTCCTTCTTGCGGTCGGCGCCACGGGCCAGGAGGAAGCTCGCGAGGTTGGTGCATGCGATGAGAAGGACCAGGCCGACCACCGCCATGAGCATCCCGGCCACGGGTACGAGAGCCTTGTCCACCAGCGGATGGACGGACACGTCGAGCGTGGGGGTCAACGTGAAATCCAACCGTTCGTCAACCTCCGGATAGGCCTCCAGTAACCGCGCCGCGAGCGCCGAGCTGGCGGCCTGTGCGCGCGCGAGTGGAACCCCGGCGCGTAGGCGGGCCTTGATGAAAACGCTCTGCGAGCCACGCCGCTCGTAGCGACCCTCGTTCCCGAACGCCATGAGCTGGTCCATCATCATACTAGGCGCCCACACATCCATCGAGAGCGCCGGCCACATCCCGGTGAAGCCCTCGGGCGCGACGCCCACGATCGTGTAAAGACCGCCATTCAGGCGCAGGGTACGACCGACGACACCAGGATCACCACCGAGCCTGCCCTTCCAAAAAGCTTGCGAGACCACCACCACGGGATCACGACCGGGCACCTCGTCCTCGGATGGCAGAAACCCGCGGCCAAGCACGGGGGTGACGCCCAAGACCTTGAAGAAGCTGGCCGAGACGAGCTCCCCCAGGACCAAGTCGCTACCGTCTTCCTGGTTCTGCGACGCGAAGAACATTTCGTAGGCGGTGACGCCATCGAAAACGTCCGTGAGCGTGGCCACGTCCCGGAAGTCCGGCCAGGAGGACACGCCGATCTGCAGTTCCTCCGTCGTCTCGGAGTAGACCTCGACGAGGCTGCCTGGATCGGCTACCTGCGGGCCCCGCACCAGCACCGCGTTCACGACGCTGAAGAGCGCCGTGTTCACCCCGACTCCAAGCCCGAGCGACACGATGGCAACGAGCGTGAAGCCCGGACTCGCGACGAGGCGCCGGAGCGCGTACCGAAGATCCTGCGCCACGATATCCATCTGCCCGACTCCCATCCGTGGATGACGGCCGCCGCGTCCATCCGATGTGCCGGATTCACTTGTGAACAGGTCGTAGAGGCGATAACCGAATCCCACGAGAGCCCCCTTCGACGCACTCCTCCACAGCCACACCTTCGCTGCGCGCCTTGAACGACTCGGGATCACGTACCGCTCGTACTCTTCGATGAGGTCGCCTTCGCACGCATCACGATACTCCTGCGGGAGCAGCCGCAAGAGAAGGCGAATCCCCCGCGGGAGGTCCCTACGCTGGATGGGCTCACTCACGTGCCCACCTTCCCTTCCTCGAAGCCCTTCCACATGGCATCGACCATAGAGCGCGCCTCCTCTAGGGCCCGCCGGCCCGCAGGCTCCAGCCGGAAGCAGCGCCGCGAACGGCCACCGCGCTCGCCCGTCGGCTCGCTTGCGAAGGAGCTGACCAGCCCTTTTCGCTCGAGCCGGGCCATGGTCGGGTAGATCGCACCGAGGGAGACCTCGCGGCCCGTGCGGGCCTCCACCTCTCGGCGCATCGTGACCCCGTAGGCATCGTCGCCCAACCGCATGACGGCGAGGAGCAGCAACTGCTCGAACTCCCCGAGGTTCTTCCGTCCAGACACGCGTTCTCCTCCGTCGATCATTTGTCAATCTTTCTAGTACAAATGACTCTACGCGATAGGTACTCGCCGAGTTTCAGATGCCGGGAAGAGGGTCCAGGTGGGGGTCCGGCAGGTGGGAGCTAACTCTCGACGCGCGGATCCGGGTCGTCGAGCACCGCTTGGGTCCGAGCCTTCCGGTACTCACGTACCGCCTCTCGAATCTCCGGGTACTTGGCACCCATGATCTCTCCCGCGAAGACCGCCGCGTTGATCGCGCCGGCCTTGCCGATGGCAAGAGTGCCGACCGGAATACCGGCCGGCATCTGTACGATGGAGAGCAGTGAATCGAGACCCCGAAGCGCGGAGGTCATGGGCACGCCCAAGACCGGAAGCACCGTCTTGCCCGCCGTCATACCCGCGAGATGGGCGGCTCCACCGGCGCCCGTGATGATCACCTCGAGGCCGCGCTCTTCAGCGGTCGACGCGTATTCGAAAAGAAGGTCGGGCGTACGGTGGCCGGAGATGATCCGAACCTCGTGGGGAATGCCGAGAGTCTCGAGTGTTTCGACGGCGTGGCGCATGGTCTCCCAGTCCGAGCGGGACCCCATGAGTACGCCGACCAAGGGGGTCGGATCGTCCATGGCGGAGGAGGTAGCACTCGGGCCATGGTCGGGTCAAGGGGTGGCCAATCGGCACTCACCTAAAGGTTGAATTTGGTAATATTGTTTATAACTTCACTTTATGACGAAACGTGTGCGAGAGCCGATCCAGGTATACCTAACCGCAAAGGAAAGGACCGAGTTGGACGAAGCCGCCCGAGAGTTGGGCGTGTCCCGATCCGAGACTCTGCGGCGCGGCATCGAGGCGGTGCGACGCCCCCGGATATCGGGAGTATTCCGCAAGCTGGTGGACGAATCCCTGCTCACCCCACCCCTCATTCGAAGCGGCGGCCCACCCCCGTCAGCTCCGGTGACAACGCTAGAGACGGTGATGTGCGAGCTCGACGCCGATCGCGCCGAGTGATCATCTACCTCGACACTTCGGTGGTTCTGGCTCACCTGCTCGCGGAAGACCGGCGGCCTCCCGCCGAGCTCTGGAGCGAGGAACTCGTGGCGAGCCGGATCCTGGAGTACGAGCTCTGGACGCGTATCCATGCCCGCGGCTTGGCCCGGTCACACTCCGATGCGGCGCGCCTGTCGCTCGCCCGCATCGCATTCCTAGAGCTTGGCCGCTCCGTACTAGCGCGGGCGCTCCAGCCCTTCCCGGTCGAGGTTCGCACCCGGGACGCTCTTCATCTGGCATCGGCGAGCTTCTTGCGAGAGCGCGGCCACGACGTTCGAGTGGCCTCGTACGACGCACGGTTGATCGTGGCCGCCGAGTCGATCGGTCTCGAGGTGATGGAGCTGTAAGGGTCTCTCGCTCCACCTAATTCAAGATGACCACCGGCAGCCCGATGGGCCTCATCACCTTGTAGATCGGCACGACGGGCGGGCCGACCGGTTCATCCGCGCCGCCGTGCCCTCGCCCGGCATCGGCCTGACCGGTGGCCTCGAGCGCAGCCTTGGGCAACCACGCGTCCATCGTGTTCCAGTAGACCACGTTATCGGCCGTTTCCGGCTCCAGCATGTGCGACACCAAACGGCCCAGCATCTGGCCGGTTGGCACGACGAAGGTACCGGCCGGGAAGTCCCGATCGAGCGTGACGACGTCCCCCAACTGGACGCGCGCCGCCGCCGCGTGGTTGTAGGCCTGCTCGTACGTGACACCGACGAGGGTGTAGGCGGTCACCTCCAAGGTCGCCGGCCGCTCGAGTACCTCCACGGTAATCCCCTGCCGTTGTAACATCGCCACGGCGTCCACGGCGTCTCTGGGAAGCATGTACGCATAGGGCCGCGGCCGCGTCTTCGTTGCGATCGGCCGCTTCATGAGCGAGTCACTCTGGACCGTGATCATCCGCTGATCATCACCCTCACCGACCGGGAGCTGATACTCCACCGCGTAGTCCTCGGGCCCATACTCCATCTCCACCACAACGTCGCCCCGGGCGCTCAGGCCCATCTCGATGGTCTCGATGCGGGCACGGTTCACCGTTTCGATCAACCGGTCCGCGTCGTCTCGCGCATACTCCAGCACGGCCTTGAAGGCGAGAATGCCCGAAGCGACACCGTCGGACAGCTCCTGGGTGGTCGGTGATTCGAAGAGAATGCCCACGGAGTTGATGAAGCCACCATAGTTGCGTCCGATGCGAGCCTCCGAACCTCCGCCGTTCCAGCGGGTCTCTGTCCCCCGGCTGTAGAAAAAGGCCTGATAGCCATCGGCCTCCAACCGGGCGTCGATGGTGGGGAAGATCTCCTGATCACACAGCAACGTGATGCGCTGGTCCGGCTCGGCATGGCTGGGGCACTGGTAATTCAGGTTGTAGGGAAACGAGCCACCGTTGTGGCCGTCTACGAATAGGTGGGGACGCCAGCGTTGGATGACGTTTCGGGCGTACGCCGTGAGCGCCGGCTGCTCGAGCTTGACCCAGTCACGGTTCATGTCGATGCCCCACGAATTTCCGCGCGTACTCCGGGGTGTCGCCTCGAAACCGTCGGGGTTGATCTGGGGAGCCACGAGGATCACCAGGTCGTCCAGCAGGGCGTTCGCCTCCGTCCCCGGCGTCGAGAGCTCCCTGATCAGGATGAGCAGCGACTCGCGCAGGGTGCGCTCCCCCCCGTGCACGTTGGCGTTCAGCGAAACCACGGGCCGCGCCAACGCGGCGGCCTCCCACGGCTGGCTGACCAGCGGACGGCTGAAGATCGCGTAGGGGAGTTCCCTGCCCTCCCGTGACTCGCCGTAGACCCCGAGCCTCATATCGGTGCTCGACGCCCGAATCTCGCGGAGGTAGGTCATCATGCTGTCATAGGCAGTGTAGACCGTGAACCCCGACACCTCGGACTGAGTCCTGAGGTCTTGGGCGCTGAGCTGGCGCGCGCCCAGAAGAGCACCCGCACCCAGAATGACGTGAAGGAAACGGAGCGATCTCAACTCGGGACTCTCTTTCGTGTCGGAAACCTGCCTGAAACCGTGACAGTATCCGGCCTCGAGGGGGTGGGCAAGGTCGATATTCGGGGAGGACGACGTGCTCCGAAGCCTCGCTGCCGGACGCCAGTATCTCCAACGACACGGGTGTTTGTGGCGGCCTGAATTACATCCAGGATGAGGTCAAAAACGATAGTGTGAACGCCCGGAATCCCTTTAACAGCACGAAAAAACCCCCTATGCGCCGAAACTCGGTCGCCCGGCGCCCGCATGCACCCTAAAGCCCCATTTGAAGGAAACACTTGTTTTTTTCCCCGGAATGGCCGCATTTTCAGTGGATTCCCTAACCGATTGAATCGCGGGAGGCTCGAAGGATGGCTCGGATAAGCATAATCGCCGGTTTGGTCGCTGCATTTGCACTGACCGCGGCATCGGCTGCGGCCCAGGACGACGACTACATGTTCGACAGGGACCGTCCAGACGGCTTCGGCCCACCGGGCGTCTCGGGGCAGTTCACCGTGGAT
Organism: Gemmatimonadota bacterium; assembly: GCA_036986155.1. Lineage (GTDB taxonomy): Bacteria > Gemmatimonadota > Gemmatimonadetes > Longimicrobiales > Gaopeijiaceae > JACZXQ01. The sequence goes on from BTRA01000019.1 coordinate 18,708, forward strand.
GCCGGTGAGATCCTGTGGAGCTTCACGTACAGCCGCGACGATCTGGTTGGCAACCGGAACGGCACCGCCCCGCTTTTCCAGCAGGAGGTTCTGGACCTCTTCACGGTGGCGCCCGTCTCCCTACTGACCCAGACCCTGAATCTCGAGGTTCGTCTGGGAATCACCGACCGTTTCACGCTCGCCGTTTCCGCGCCTTACATTTTCCGGGACGGTGTCAACGAGACCGAAACGGCGTTCTTTGCAAGCTTCGCCAACGACATCGGTGACCTCGAGGTCAACACGCTCTGGGACCTTCTGAACCCGGGCGCCTACGTGCTGACCCTCGGGATGGGCGTCTCCATCCCGACGGGCGACATCGACGAGCGGGGTCGTACCGCGACAAGTTCCCTTGCCCAACTCCCCTTCAGCATGCAGACCGGTTCGGGGTCGTGGGAGTTGATGCCCAGCGTGAGCTTCATGACCCAGAACGACGCCGGCACCTTTGGTGCGCAGGTCGGTTCGACCTTCCACCTGAACGACAACGACCGGAACTACAGGCTCGGCGATCGCTTCGACATGACGACCTGGGTGTCGTACAACGTCAATGACTGGATCGCGCTGTCTGCCCGGGTCGTCTACGAGGAATGGGCCTCGGTCACCGGCATCGACCCGGAAACAAACGGCATCGAGGACCCGCGCGCCAACCCGTTCGCGACGGGGGGAGTCCGTACCCAGCTTCCGTTCGGCTTCACACTGCGCATTCGCGAAGGGGTCCTGAAGGGCCACCGCTTTTCGGTGGAATACCTCACACCCATACACCAGGACTTGAACGGCCCTCAGTTGCAGACCAACAACACGGTCCTGGTGGGATGGCAGGTGGTGTTCTAGGCGGGAGTCACACGACCTCGACCAAGTGGTAGCGCTTCTTGCCCTTTCGTAGGATCAGATAGCGCCCTTCCACGGCGTCATCGTTGGTCAGGCGAGCGTCGGGGTCACCGATGCGTCGATTGTTGGCGTAGATTCCACCCCCCTCGATGGAGCGGCGTGCGTCGCCCTTCGAGGTTGCCACTCCGGCTTCCACCAGAAGATCGACTACGCGCTTTCCTTCCCCCTCCAGGTCACTCCTGGTGACCTTACTCGAGGGCACGTCGGCGAAGATGTCGGCGATGTCGTCCGCCCCGAGCCCGGAGAGGTCCCCTCCAAAGAGCGCGCGGGTGGCCTGAACGGCCTTGTCCAAGCCAGTCTCGCCGTGGACTGCCCGTGTCACATGCTCGGCCAGTGCCCGCTGCGCCGCACGGTCCTGGGGGTTCGACTCGAGGGCATCGCCCAACTCCGTGATCTCGTCGCGCGAGAGTAGCGTGGAGAACTTCAGATAACGGATGACGTCGTCGTCTCCCGTATTGATCCAGAACTGGTAGAAGCGGTATGGGGAAGTGCGCTCCGGGTCGAGCCAGACGGCGCCCGCCGCCGTCTTGCCGAACTTCTCTCCTCCCGGGCCCGTGACGAGAGGTAACGTGATGCCGTAGGCCTTTGCGCCCCGGATCCGCCGAAGGAGGTCGATCCCCGCGGTGATGTTACCCCACTGGTCGCTCCCGCCCATCTGGAGGGTGCATCCGACCCTCTCGTTCAACTCCACGAAGTCGTACGCCTGAAGCAGCATGTAGGCGAACTCTGTGAACGTGATGCCTGATTCCTCCCCCTCCAGCCGGCGCCGGACCGACTCCTTGTTCATCATCGCGTTGACCGAGAAATGCTTTCCGACATCCCTCAGAAAATCCACCATGGAAAGCTCACTCAACCAGTCGAGATTGTTTACCGTGATGGCGGCGTTGCTGGAGGCGTCGAAGTCCAGGAAGTGCTCGAGTTGCGCCTTGATCGCGGCCGAATTATCGGCCGCATCCTCCTTCGTGAGCAGTTGCCGCTCGTCGGCCTTGCCCGAAGGGTCGCCAATGAGACCCGTGCCGCCACCGGTCAGAATGATCGGCGTGTGCCCCGCCCGCTGGAGATGGACGAGTCCCATGATCGGCATCAGGTTGCCCACGTGAAGGCTGCTGGCCGTCGGATCGAAGCCGATGTATCCGCTCACCTGACCGGCAGCGAGTGCGCCCGCCGTCCCTTCGGTCACGTCCTGGACCATATCTCTCCAGGTGAGTTCTTCGATCAGGTCCATGGGGCGGTTCGGATTCACTCTTCGTCGCGGGCCGGTGCCGGAAGGTGAGCAAGGTGTCTTGGCGGACCGGTTCCCGCCACCCCCAAATCGCGGGCGAGCACGGGCCTACCGCTGCCGGGTGAGAAGATCATGAACCGCGGACCGGTCCACCTTGCCGTTCGGCCGTTGTGGCAGTTCCGCGGCAATGCGTATCATGCGCGGAATCTTGGGGGGTGAGAGCCACGCCTCGAGTTGTTTCCTCACGTCTCCTGCATCGGGTTGAGCCATCGGGTCCGGCACGATCAGAGCAGCCACCCGATCCCCCCACTCCGCGTCGTCGAGCCCGACGACGCAGGCATCTGCCACGCCTGCAACCCGCCGGAGTGCCTCTTCGACCTCGATCGGGTCCACGTTTACCCCCCCCGTGACGAGTCGGCCGGAGCACCGCCCCGTAATCCACAGGTGGCCGTCCTCGTCCATTCGGCCCAAGTCACCGGTGGCGTACCAGCCCTGAGCGTCGGTCAGGGGCGAGACGTCACCCACATAGCCTACGGCTAGGGTGGGCCCGCGCACCTGAATCTCACCCTCAGCGGCCAGGCGAACCTCGATGCCGCCGAGCGGACGGCCTACTGTGCCCGGCTTCTCGCGAACGAGCGAAGGGGATGCCGTCGCTACTTGTGAGGTGGTTTCCGTCATGCCGTACGTTAGCGCCAACGGATAGCCCAACTCCAAAGCCCGTGCGACCAACGAAGACGGGGCGTGGGCTCCTCCCACCAGAAGGCATTTCAAGGTATGCGGCGCGGGACGACGCCCTCGTTCACCAAGAAGACGCTCGAGCATCGTGGGTACGAGCGACGCATGGGTGACCAAACCCCCATCCACGAGGCTCGCCAAATCCTTTGCGTCGAACCGCCCCCGGGTCACGAGTGTCGCCCCGTGACGGACGGAACGGAGTACCGTCGCAAGCCCTCCGACGTGCCCCAGGGAAAGAGACGCGTACCAGCGTGCGCCCGGGCCGCTGCACAAGAGGTCCCGGCTGGCGTCGGCGACCGCGTCGAACGCCTGTGAAGATAGGCACACCCCATGAGGCCGCCCGTCAGTACCCGAGGTCCAAAGCACCGCGAACGGCTGGGGCAACGGCGTGTCATGGCCCCCACCCTGTTCCACGGGTTTGGGCAGATCATCCAACGGGGTCACCCAGACCGGATCGAGGCCCGACGCCTCCCGTGCCCGCCGGGTGGCGAGGATCATATCGGGTCCGAGCGCGTCGAACGCGGCCTCGAACTCGGGTGGCCTCAACCCGACGTTGAGTGGGGCGACCGTCGCACCGAGCCGCGACGCCGCGAACACCGCCTGCACCGCCAGGGGACCTGGATGGGCCACGAGAGCGAGCGTGGTTCCAGTCTCCGCCCCCAGCGGCGCCAACCTCCGAGCCATCCTGCTCGCCGCAGCGTCGAGTTCGGCAAACGTCCACGTCTTCCCGCCGTCGTCCAGAGCCTCCGCATCGGGGCTTTCGAGCGCGGCCGACCGCAGGACATCCACCACGAACCGCTCAGGCCCCCAACGCGAATCCCAGCGCCAAGAGCGCGCCGTACGCGGCCACCAGGCGCGCGGTGCCACCCAGAGCCGGGATCAGCTCGCTGGGCTCGTCGGTAGTCATGATCAGAGACATTGGACCGATCACGTACACGCCGGACGCCAGTGCCAGGAGGGCCGTTCGAGGCCAGCCGGCCAAGGCCACCCCTAGCAGCGGGACCATGAAGGCGCCGGCGACAAGCCCGATGTATTGGATGCGGGAACCCGTGCGACCCATACGCACGGCAAGCGTCCGCTTGCCCACAGCCGCATCGCTCTCCATGTCACGGAGGTTGTTGGCCACCAGGATCGCCGTGTTGAGAGCCCCGACTCCGGCTCCGGCCAGAAGTAGATCGGCCGGAAAGTCGAGCGCCTGTACCCAGTACGTTCCACCCACGGCCACCAGCCCGAAGAACACGAACACGAAGACATCGCCGAGGCCATGATACGCGAGAGGAAACGGACCGCCCGTATACGCCACCGCGCAAGCGAGCGACGCGAGGCCGATTACCACCACCGGCCAGCCGCCGATCCAGACCAGATAGACCCCCACGGCGAGGGCCAGCCCGAGCGTCACGAACATCCCGTTGCGCACCGAAGCGGGGGCGATGAGGCCGGCCTGTGTTACGCGCACGGGACCCACGCGCTTCTCAGTGTCACCGCCCCGCACGAAGTCGTAGTAGTCGTTGGCGAGGTTGGTGGTGATCTGGATGAGCAGGGCACCAATCAGGGCGGCCGTGGCGGGCAGGACCAACAACACTCCGCGACCCGCGGCGAATCCGGTACCCACCAGCACCGGTGCCGCAGCCGCACTCAGCGTCCTAGGCCGAATGGCCAACATCCAGACGAAGAGCCGCCCCGGTTTCTCGAAGTCGGACGAGCCCGCCTCCATCGGACTTACGGCAGCCAGGGGTACTTCCGAAAGTCCGGTGGCCGCTTCTCGAGAAAGGCGTTCCTTCCCTCTTGGCCCTGCTCCGTCATGTAGAAGAGCAGCGTGGCGTTGCCGGCCAACTCCTGCAGGCCTGCCTGCCCGTCCACGTCGGCATTGAACGCCGCCTTCAGACACCGGATGGCCAAGGGGCTCTTGTCCATGATGTCCTGGCCCCACTGCCAGCCTTCGGCCTCCAACTCGTCGACCGGGACGACCTTGTTCACCATTCCCATGTCGCGTGCCTCCACCGCATCGTACTTGCGGCAGAGATACCAGATCTCCCTAGCCTTCTTCTGACCGACGATCCGGGCCAGGTACGATGTGCCGAAACCTCCATCGAAACTGCCGACAATGGGTCCGGTCTGACCGAACACGGCATTGTCCGCCGCGATCGTGAGGTCGCACACGAGATGCAGAACGTGACCACCCCCGATCGCATAACCAGCCACCAGAGCTATCACAGGCTTCGGAACGGTCCGGATATAGCGCTGCAACTCCAGGACGTTCAGGCGTGGCACACCGTCACTCCCTACGTACCCGGCCTCGCCTCGCACTCGTTGATCCCCACCGGAGCAAAAGGCGTACTTCCCGTCCTCGGAGGGTCCGTTGCCGGTAAACAGCACGACGCCGATGGACGTGTCCTCCCCCGCGTCCCGGAAAGCCTCCAGGAGTTCGAACAGAGTCTCGGGACGAAACGCGTTTCGAACCTCCGGGCGGTCGAACGCGATTCGCGCGACTCCGTTGCACTTGTGGTATGTGATGTCCTCGAAGTCCTTCACCACCTGCCAGTCGGGCTTCGTCATGCCAACACTCCCTTCCCTAGCTCTTCTTTCACGGCGGCCGCCACCGCTACCGCCGCCTCTTGGCGGCGCTTGTGGCTCGTCTCGCGACCAAGCGGGACCTCCAGAATCGCGGGGCCTTCTGTGTTCATTGTGTCGTCCAGGGATTCTTTCAGGTCTTGCCTGCTCGTCACACGCCGAAATGGAATCCCGTACAGCGCGGCGACGTTACGGAAGTCGATCCCATGCGGTGTCAGAAAGTAGGACGTGAACTCCGGCTCGTGCTCACGGATCGGCAAGGCCTGAAAAATCCCACCTCCGTCATTGTGAATCACTACGAAGCTGACGTCGAGGCCGTATTTCGCAGCCGCGAGCAACCCATTCATATCGTGGTACATCGCGATGTCGCCGAGCACCGCGACGGTCTTTCTGCCGGTCCCGACCTGCACCCCGAGGGCGCTGGACACTATGCCGTCGATCCCACTCGCTCCTCGATTCCCGTAGACGTGGACCATCTTGTCAGTCGGGGCGACGAACGCATCCAGGTCCCTGACCGGCATGCTGTTGGAAATGAATAGATTGGCCCGTGTGGCAACCCTGGCCACTGTCTCCGCCACGACCACTCCCTCGAACAGCCCCGCGGAAAGCGTCGCCTGGACCTCGGCTTGGGTGACCTCCTCCACCCGGGCCCATCCTTTTCGCCAGGCGTCCGAGGCGATCGTGTTGCTGAGGCGAGCGCTCACGGCCTGGCAAAACTCGGCCGCGTCGGCCTCCACGTACTCACTGGCCACGGATAGATGGTCCTTCCAGCGCCCCCCCAGATCGATCACGATCTGGCGGGCGTCCGTGCTCTCTTCCAAGAGGCTGGCTAGCGACGCCGACGTTGGTGTGGCTCCCACGCGCAGAATCAGGTCTGGCCGCATGCGCTTGCGGATCTCGGGGTCCCGCAGAAAAAGGTCGTACCCGCCGATCACCGTCCTGCCGGCACGCCCGAAACGTGCACCAGACAGGGGGTCGGCCAAAAGGGGGAACCCAGTAGCCGCCGCCAGGCGCCAAGCCGCCATCCCTGTCTCATCGGGCCTCGCGTTCGCGCCCACCACGATGATCCCGTTGCGGCGGCTACGAAACAATTGTGCAACGTGCTCCACTGCATCGCCCGGCACGGACGGCAACCCTCGGACGACCCGCACGTACGGATCCTCCTCCCGCCATCCGCCGGGCTCCTGCGTTACGGGACGCCCCACCGGAGGATCCCCGACCGGCCCGGACACGGGCTCGAGCGGCTTGGCGAAGGGGAAGTTCAGATGCACGGGACCCGCCGGCGGGCCGGCCGCCATGCTCACAGCTCGGGCGGCTAGCGTCCGGAGGTGCCGGAGAGCCGGTCCATCCGTGCATGGGAGCGCCACGTCGTGGAAATCGCGCACTTGGGTTCCGAACAGCCTGACTTGATCGATCGCCTGGTTGGCATCCGCTGCACGGAGGCGATGCGGACGGTCGGCGGTCAGGACGATGAGCGGCACTTCGGCGTGAAAGGCCTCGATAACGGCGGGGTGCAAGTTCGCGGCCGCGGTGCCCGAGGTGGTGATCACCGCGGCTGGCATACCCGTGGCGCGTCCAATGCCCAGCGCGAAATACGCTGCGGACCGTTCGTCGAGGTGCACGAAACGCTCGAAGCGGTCGTCTCGAGCTACGGCCATGACGAGGGGCGTCGAGCGAGACCCCGGTGCGATGCAGACGTGGCGGACTCCACAGGCCGCCAACTCCTGAACGAAGGCGCGAGCCCAGGGCGTGTTGGCTCCGTTAGGCTTCACAGGCTCGCCCCGCTGGATTCGAGGGCTCGCAGCACCGGTTCGAACTTGATTTCGGTCTCCTCCCATTCGAGTGCCGCGTCCGAGCCGGAAACGATCCCCGCGCCCGCGAACAATCGCCACTTCCCGTCTCGGACTACCGCACACCGGAGGGCCGGCGCGAACACGCCGTTGCCTGCAGCATCGAACCATCCGACCGGGCCGGCATACCAGCCGCGCTCGAACGGCTCTTGGCGGCTCAGGAGCTCCAAAGCCGCGTCACGGGGAAAGCCACACACCGCTGGCGTCGGGTGAAGAGCCTCGAGAACGTCGAGAACGCCGACCCCGTCGGGAATCCGGGCTTCGATCTTCGATTCGAGATGTTGGATCCTCGAAAGCGTCAGCACGTGAGGCTCTGGCTGGGCCTCCACTTCTTCGGCCAGGGGGGTCAAGCGGATCACCATGTCATCGAGGGCGATCCGATGCTCCTCCCGGTCTTTGACGCTGGAGAGGAGTCCCTCGGCCAGGGCTCCACGCTCTTCCGCGGTCGTTCCCACACCGATGGATCCGGCCACCGCCGTGGCTTGGAATGAGCCGTGTCGCAGCGTCGCGACCGTCTCCGGGGCCGCCCCGAGGAGAGCTGCCCCCGGCCGGGGTTCAAACAGAAACACGTGCGTAGCGCGATTCCGGTCCCAAAGATGCTCTAGCACCTCAACCGGTCGAAGGCGTCCCCTGGATTCCAGGTCGAGCGTGCGCGCGAGCACGACCTTCGACACAGAACCCTCACGGATGGCGCAGAGACTCGCCGAAATGGCCGTCTCCCATGAGGACCGATCCGAGTCGCTACGATCGACAGCGACGGTCTGTTCGCCGGTCGGTTCTCGGACGGGTGCATGGGCGAGAGTTCGACTGAACCGCTCGAGTCGCTCACCGAGGTCTCGTTCGACCTCGGAGCGGTCATCCCCCAGGCCAACCAAGGCATGCGCCCTCAAGGTGACGGAGCCACCCCCGCCCGAGGCCTCGATGGACGGAAGGTGGAAAAGGGCGGTCGGGAAGCCATGCCAGAAGCCTGCCTGTCGATGATCACCACGGAAGGCGAAGCCGCCATAGAGCCGCGGTCCGCATTCCCCGGGGGCGGCGGACCCGAGCAACTCGTCGGCACCCGAACGCACAGCTTGGAAACGCCCACCTACACCCGAGGTGGCGGGGGCAGCGGTGACCTCGGCCACGACGCCCAGGTGAGCGACCCAGTGTTCGCCTCGCGCCCAGAACCCGCGCGCCTCTCCCTCGGCCGCCCTGAGGAAGGTCGAGGGTGACACTTCGGAACAGGGTGCCGACACGGAGACCACGCGACTCAGAGCCGCGGACAGCCCTACCCGCTCCATCGCAGGCTCGATGACAGACAACTGCTCGTCACGTCGAAGGGGACGCTCCCAGAGGTTGGTGCAGTGTGTGTCCAATCTCACGATCGGGACGGGAGACTGTGAACGAAGGGAATATAGGGTGCTGCGGTGAACAACCAAGCCGGAGACCGCCCGACCACGGCTCCTAGGGCGCCGTAACCTCCACGCGCACGGCGCGTATGAACACGGCCTGCCCCGCAGAAGGCGCCCCCCCTTCCCGACCTCCAAGGGGCATGGCCCTCAGACCCGTGTCTTTCAGCCGCACCACGTGGATTCTGCTCGAGCTCGGCAGCGGTATTCTCGGCACGAAGGCCGTAGCCCCGAGAAGCAGGACCACGAGGACCAGGACTCGGCCCCGCCCCCCAGGCTGCCGCTCCGACACAGGCGCGAGGATCCGCCGAACCCTCCTGGTGAGCGGAGTCCCCGTGTCCCGGACCACGGCGAGGGCAGGTGCCGGAGGAGGAGACGTGAGCCACTCGGAAATCCGCGTGAGCGACCGGGCGAGCGCCATCGGCTCTCCAGTCTGCCGAATCGCCCAGTCATCGCAAAGGAATTCCGCCTCGTGCTCCATCCATCGAATCGCCAGCCGATTGAGCGGTTGGATGAACAACAATGCGGCGAGGTGGCGCGAGAAGATGGACCACACCAGGTCCCACCGCGCCACATGCGCCAACTCGTGTGCGAGCACGACGCGCAGCTCCGAGCGGGTCAGGCCACACTCGGCCAGAAGGGGCAGACAGATCTCCTTGGGACCCACGACCGCAGGACTCTCCAGCGCCGGCGACGCGGTCAGCCGTACCCTACCCGGGATGCCTGAGGAGCCAAGGAGTTCATCGAGAATCTCACGCGCCTCACCAGAGTCGAGATCCACCTTCCCGGCCAGGGCGGCGCGCAGACCGATCCTGGTTCGGGCGAGACGTAAAACCAGCAACGCAGCGCCCAATCCCCAAAGAGAGAGCAGCGCGAATCGCCAGTCGAACGCCCGCCCTGCGCACGCGTCGGAGGCCTCTTGGAATGCCTGCCCGCCCGTCGCCATCCCCCGCAGGGCCGCAACACACGCCGAACTCGGCTTCGTGAGCCGCGCCTCGGTGCCGGACGGCAATGGCAACATGGCGGCGAGTTCTTCATGGGGCGTTCCAGCTTCGCGCCGGCGCACAACGACATCGAACTCCTCGACGAAGCCGACCGGCCCAGTGGAAAGCACCTGCTGCTCCAGTCCGCGATACGCCCATAGCCCGCGCACTTCCCCATGGGCCTCCGAGCCCGTGGTTACGATCGCCATCTGCACCGTCGCGGTCAGCACGCCGCCCACCAGGGCCGTCTTCCAAAGCGCTTCGCGGCCTCCCGGCCCACTCACGATCCCGAGGCGCACCGCCAGCCAGGCACCTCCGATCAGTACGGTGCTGTGGGTGACGTAGGTGAGGAGCCATGCGACCGCTGTGGTAAGCGTGCCGTAGGTGAGGAGGTCAGCCACCGCCGCGGTCTGCCTCTTCAATCATGTCCACCAGACGCTCCACCTCGTCGAGGTCCACCTCATGTGCACGGACCAGGTGTCGGACGAGCGCCGAGGGATCGCCCTCAAAGAGACTAGCCGTCAGCTCGCGGACCTTGGAGTGCCTCACCTCCTTTTCGGTCACCAGCGCCCGATATACGTATTGGCGCCCCTCCTTGCGGTGACACAAGACTCCTCTCTTCTCGAGTCTCGAGAGCAGAGTCGCAACGGTAGTGAGGGCGAGGCAGCGCACCTCCGTCATGGCGGCGTGGACCTCCTGCGTGGTCGCCTCTCCACATTCCCAGAGAATCTGGAGAATGGCGAGTTGGAGCTCGGTCAGGGCATGTGTATCGGGCAACGGCCTCTCCCGGTGGGTGGGCTACTACAAGCGTAAGACGCACGATCGCTACCCTGGGTTGCCCGGGGAGGGGTGAATTCCCTGGTCCGGAACCTGCAGTGTTCGCCCTGCGGGTTCCGGAGGGTACCTTATCCGGGAGCTTCAATCGTGGCGAGGAGGAAAGGACAAGATGAGCCTAGTGGCATTCGAAACAAGTTCGATTCGAGCTCGGTGTACGCGGAGAGCCGGACTCACCGGTTGGTTCGCCTGCGCCGCGGTTCCGATGATCGTGGCTCCCGCCGTTGCCCAGACCCCCCGGGGAACCGATATCCTTGTGGCCGACCTCGGCACCTTCAACGGTGTCTATTACCTGGTGGGGGATCCCAAGAACGTCACGAAAAGGCCCGGGGAATACGACAATCAACCGTTCTTCACCCCGGACAGCCGCTCGATCCTGTTCACCTCAGGCTACGACGACGGGAACGACGGGCAGACGGAGATCCAGCGGTACTACCTCAATGCCGACCGCATTTCTCGCATCACTCGCACCGCCGAGAGTGAGTACTCGCCCACTCCAGTGCCGGGCGATCGAGCTTTCTCAGCCATCCGAGTCGAAGCCGACTCGACGCAGCGACTCTGGCGCTTCACGATGGAGGGAATGGACCCGGAGGTCGTCTTGCCCGACCTCGCTCCGGTCGGGTATCACGCATGGTCCGATCCGAATACCCTGTTGCTCTTCGTGCTCGGTGACCCCACCACCCTGCGTCTGGCTGATCTGCGCACAGGGCGCGTCGAGATCGTGGCCGAAAACGTGGGTCGTTCAATCCACAAGATTCCGACCAGAAACGCGTTCAGCTTCACCCAGCGCGTTTCGGACGACGAAGCTTGGATCACCGAGCTGGATCCGATCACCAAGGAGACGACCCGCCTGGTCAGGACCCTTTCGGGCGGCGACTTCCACGCCTGGACGCCGGACGGTACGCTACTCATGGCGGACGGTGGAAGCATCTACCAATGGAAGCCCGAACTGGCAAAGGGCTGGCAACTGATTGCCGACCTGGAGAGCACCGGTCTGGAGTTCTCTCGACTGGCCGTGAGCCCGGATGGGACGAAGATTGCGATGGTCGGCCGGGCGACGAAGTAGGCATCCGACCAATCTTTCCGGCGACCGACGACCTCTGAGACCCCCATGGGGCAGCGGGTGGTTGAGCCAAGACCATGGAAACGCTACTTCACGACATCCGGTTCGCCCTAAGGGGCTTGGTGCGCAATCCGGGATTCACCATGGTTGCCGTTGCATCCCTCGCCCTCGGGATTGGTGTGAACAGCGCCATGTTCAGCGGCGTGTACCAGGTGCTCATGCGCCCGTTGCCCTTCTCGGACCCCGCACAGCTGGTCGAGGTTCGGCTCGACCCGGAGGGTGCCGCGTCCAAGGCGACCCTCACACGGTTGTGGACCAGGCTCGACCGGATCGACGACATGGCCGGATGGGCGGGCTCGGCAATCACGCTGACCGGTGCAGGCCAACCCGAGCGCCTATCCGGAGCCCGCGTCACGGCGAATCTGTTCACCGTCCTGGGGATGGAAGCCGAGCATGGGCGTGCTCTCATGTTCGAGGACGGCGAGCCCGGGGCAGAACGCGTGGTCATACTCAGCCACGGCCTCTGGTCACGTCTCTACGGTTCGGACCCGGATGCGGTCGGGAGCAGCGTCACGCTGGACGGCGTGCCGCACATCATCGTAGGGGTCATGCCGGAGGGCTTCGACTTTCCCTCGAGCGGCACGGCCGTCTGGCTGCCCGATCCACTCGACACATCGGATGCCGCCGAGTTCGACGCACCCTATCTGCAACTGGTGGCCCGACTGGCGAACAGCGCCACGGCTGCCCAAGCTCTGGTGGAACTCGAGCGGGTGAGCGTGGAACTCCGAAGCGTATTCGTCGGCTACTCGCCGACGTTCGGGAATCAGGCAACGGTTCGGCCCCTCGGAGAAGCGCTCGTCGGCGAGACGAAGACGGCGCTGATCGTGCTTTTCGGTGCCGTCGGCTTCGTCCTGCTCATCGTGTGCGCGAACGTGGCGAATCTCCTGCTCGGCCGGGCGGCGGTGCGCCAGGAGGAAATCGCGGTGCGCACGGCACTTGGAGCGCCCCGGGGGCGGGTCGTGCGGCAGTTGCTCACCGAGAGCGTGTGCCTCGCATCACTCGGTGGCGGACTGGGTCTCTTGCTCGCCATCTGGGGCACCGAAACACTCGGCTCTGCGCTGCCCGCCGATCTCCCCGGCGTACAGGAGATCGGGGTCGGGCGTGAGGTGCTGGTATTCACGCTGTTCGTCTCGGTTCTGGCGGGTATCGTCTTTGGGCTCGCCCCCGCGCTGCAGTCGTCGCGCCCGATCGTGCGCGAGACGATGGGCTCCAAGGGAAGGGGGGCCGGCTCGGAGAGAGGGGCGGCCAAAGGCGTCCTGGGCATCATCCTGATCGCCGAGGTCGCGTTGGCGCTGATCCTGGTGACAGGTGCCGGGCTCATGATTCAGAACTTCTGGAACCTGAGTCGCATCGACCCTGGGTTCGACGCGACCGGAGTGCTCACCATGCGACTTTCTCCAGCGGCGGCCCGATACGCGAGCCCTCTCGAGCGCCGCGAGTATTGGGATCGCCTCCTGCGCGATGTAAGGCTCACCAGAGGGGTGGCGCTGGCGGCGGCAGTCGAGGTGCTGCCCTTCGAGGAGGCGCGGCGGGTCGTGCGAGGCCTGGAGATCGACCAGCTCTCTCCGCTCGCGTCCGCGGCTTCGTCGCTGGAGTGGCATGTAGTATCGCCAGACTACTTCGCGGCGCTGGAGATCCCGGTAGGAACCGGGCGAGTGTTCACCGAGCGAGACCGATCGAGCACCGAACGGGTGGCCGTGGTCAGCCGCAGCTTCGCGCGGCGCTACTTCCAGGACGAGGATCCACTGGGCCGGCACATTCGATCGACGTCGGACCGGAGCGGAGTATGGAGTACGATCGTCGGCGTTGTGGGCGACACGCACGACCAGCCCGCCGACGACACACCTCCCGACCGGGTCTACCGGCCCCTCACGCAGAACCCTGTGACCAGCATGGCGCTCACGGTGAGGACGATGGGGGACCCTCGTCTGCTCACGGCAAGACTCCGCGAGGTGATTCGGGCGGTGGATCCCGACGTGCCGATCTCGTCCGTACGCACCTTGGAGGAGTTGCTGGAGGACTCCGTGTCGCAACCGCGGATGCTTGCTCAGCTCCTGGCGATCTTCGGGGCGCTCGCCGTACTGCTCGGCGCGATCGGGATCTACGGAGTGACGTCGTTCGCCGTCAGCCACCGTAGCACCGAGATCAGCGTTCGGATCGCTGTCGGGGCGGAGGCGGGCACGGTTTTTTGGCAGATCATGCGGGAGTCACTCGAATTGGTCGGTATCGGTTTGCTCTTGGGCGTCGGCGGTGCGATCGCACTGACCCGTATTCTGGCCAGCAGGCTCTACCAACTCGACCCGACGAGCCCGTTGGCCCTCGGCGCTGTCGCGGTGGTCCTCAGTGTGGTCGGCGTGCTGGCCGCATACTTTCCCAGCCGACGAGCGAGCCGCACCGATCCGGCCGATGTGGTGCGCGGCGACTAGCGTCTACTCCACACCCGAGGAAGGCGGCACGCCTTGTGTACGCCCGGCCGCGCACGGAGGTTGATGCCATCCGCAACGTCGCACCATCAGCCTCGGTAGAATGCGTCCAGATCTCTACGACAGTCTCGCCGACACCGAAGAGACCCATTGGTGGTTTCAGGCGCGAAAGAGCATCATTCTCACACTGCTCCGCAGGGAGCTGGCGGACGAGGGCCACGACCTAGCCATCCTCGACGTGGGCGCCGGAACGGGCATGCTCGCGGAGGCCCTTACCCGGTTCGGAAGCGTGACGGCCCTCGAGGCCGCACCCGCTGCCCTGGCGTCTCTCGAGCGCC
>BTRA01000020.1:0-32509 GCA_036986155.1 Gemmatimonadota bacterium
GCCGTAACCTCGCGATCGATCTCGAACTGGGAGAGTTGGTGGGGGAGTTCCGACGCACAGGGTCTGACTGAATACGAGTTCTTTGGACCGCCCTGGGAGCGGCGCGACCTCTACCGTCGCCTATCGCCGATCTCGTACGTGGAGAACGTCACCGCACCCACTCTGATCATTCACAGCGAGAACGACTATCGTACGCCGATCGGGGACGGGGAGCAGTGGTTCATGGCCCTGAAGGGATTGGGGGTGCCAGTCGAGATGGTCCGCTATCCGCGATCTTCTCACGGTCTGTCGCGTACGGGTGAGCCGTGGTTGTTGGTCGATCGCCTCGAGCGGATCCGGAGTTGGTTCGTCCATTGGCTAATCAACGAACCCCCGTCGGTGGCCGCCGGAGGTTAACCACCTCCCGGTCGACGCCCACCATCAGATCCACGCTGCGACGGGGCGCGCCTTTTGTCGCGGGCCGGCCGGGAGCCCGGCGGTACGGGGCGGGGCCGATGCGTCAGAATATCCAATCTCGGGGGTCGGCGGTGGAGTCGTCGAAGCGGTGTGCCTCGGCGAATCGCATTGAGTACGTCTCGAGCAGCATCCCGGGGGCGTGAGCCCTGTCGCACGAGGCGCCGGATCGTGGCCGGCACGTCCCTGAGCTCGTCTTCCCCGCGAGTTCTGGACAGCGCTTCACGCAGGACTTCGAGAGCGCGGTCGGGGGGAACGCCGGCTTCGACCAGGTCGCCGACCATGAGCAGCGCGATCGGTGCCCGGTTCGCCGCATCGCGGCCGATCGTGGCCACCAACTCGGGTGCCACCCCCCGTCTCAAGGCGTCCGCACCCGCGACAACCCAGGGAGCCTGGGCCGTCGGGCCGAGCAGCTCCCGGGCTCGACCCATCCGACCGGCGAACTCGGAGAGGGCTGGGACGACGAGGTTGGCGGGAACGCCCTTGGCGGCTCCCTCGAGGGCTTTGTTGTAAATCGGGCCGATGGGTACGCCAGCCTGTCTCGCTCCGGTCACAATAGACTCGATCCGCACCATAGCCTCGGCGGAATATGCCTCACGTAACCGCGCCAGGCGGTCCTGCTGTGCCGCCGCGGTCGTGGGAAAGGCGACGAGCACCAACAGCCCCACGAGGACTCGTCCCCCGCGTCGCCCGAGGCGGTCGAGCATCGAATTCCATTCTACCCGTCTCATGTTCGTCTCACAGTCTAGGGTACGAGCAGGGTCGCGTTCACACGGCCCCATTCGTCGCTTACTCGCCCGCTCGCCGTCTCCGGCACGAACCACTCACCATCGACCAGGAAACCGAAGTGGTGGGTCCCCGATTCCACGGGAATCTCGACTACCCAGTGCTGGCCTTCCTTGCGCATTTCCACCGGCTCCCAGGCGGAGAAGTCGCCCATCACCTGGACCCGGGTGCCCCCGGGGGTATCCAGCATAAAGCGGGCGATAGCCCCGACGGGATCTTCCTCCAACGTCACTAATTCAGACGAGGGACCAGGTCCGAACGTCACGAGGCTTCGGGCCAACACAACGCCACCCTGGGCTCCTGGCTGCGTATCGATCAAAGGGTCGGGGTCGGTTCGTCCACCGATCGCCTGTGTCATCCACCCGCCCCCGAGTGGGATCGTGATACTGAGGCCACCGGTGGTTTCAATGCCCAGCGGCGTGTCCCACAGCCTGATGCTCGCCTCCCATGCGCGCCCAGATCCGGTGCTTCCCAGCCGCAGCATACCTCGCCGGTACGTGCCTGCGGCGGATCGCAGCACGCTGCCGCCGAGGGTCGCGAGCGCACGGCCCACCCGGAGTCGCAACTCAGGTCCGCCGCCGTAGTGCCACAGGTCCGATTGGAACGTTCTGGAGAGGTCGCCGCGTCTCAGTTCGACCGTTGTCTCTCCCACCCCACCCTCTCCCTGTAGGACCGCCGTCACATCCCGTGACACCTTGAAGCGGAGTTCGGGCCGGGCCTGCCCCGTGATGGCGGTGTATGTGAATGGCTCGCCCACACGGAAACCGTATCCTGTAACCATCAATGCCAACTCGACCGGCGCGGATGCGCCGATGATGACCTCTCCCCCGAGGACCAGACTGCCCCAGTCGCCGCCCACCGAGTCCGAACTCACCCCACCGAGGATGCCGGCGAACACGCCCCCGCGCCGAGTCCACCGATCGACACGCAGTCCGATCGTCAGGTACGTGGAGGCGAGCGCGTCGGAGCCCGTGGGCGCAAACGCCCGGGCGGCACCGATCTCGAGCCGTGCGTCGCCCACCTGCCCGTGGACCGCGCTCGTTGGTGCCAGCAACACCATAGCCAACCAGCTGGCCGCTACCCTGGAGCACGTTCCGCGTCGACTCAAGAGATCGTGCATCAGTCCCTCACGTGATCGGCGTTACGGCGAGGACGGCATTTCGATTCCCGAAGCCGTCGTCAGAGTAGCGCTCGGCGTTCGGGTCGGTCACCCACTCGGTTCCGTCGATCACGAACATGTACTTGTGAATGCCCGGCTGAATCGGCACTCGCCCCGTCCAGATTCCGTCCCCGTCACTATCTTCCAGCGCCATGTCGGTTTCCCAGTCGTTGAAGTCACCCGCAAGGGAGACGCTCGTGGCCCCGGGCGCCTCGAGCCTGAACTCGACCAGGATGGTCGTACGGGTCGACGCGGGGTCGGTCGCTACGCTCTGCGGTGCCCGCGGAAGCAGGAGCACCACTAAGATCGCCGCCGCCGCGAGGGCACCTGTCAGGGGCGACATATGGATCGTCCTCGACCGAAGCAGCCAATGGAGTGCCGTTTCCTTGCGCGCCGGGGCCGGCTTCACGGCGACCTCGGTCATCACGGCGCCCTCGAGCCACGGCGGAGCTCCCGGCGGCTCACCCTGCTTCATATCGTGGGCCAGCACCTCCCAGGCGGACGCCTCAGTCCTCAAGTCCGGCGAGAGCTCCTCGTAGCTCAACTCTCCGTCCAGATAGGCCCTCAAGTCGGGATTCATTGGTACACCTTCAACATGAACTGTAACTCCTCTCGGGCCCGAAGCACGCGCATTTTGAGCGCCGACTTCGAGACTCCGAGCAACTCGGACATTTCGTCATAGGATCGCCCCTCGAGGTGCTTGAGCACGAACGCCTCGCGCTGCTCGGCATTGAGCTTTTCCAGCGCTTGTCGAACCGAGGATTGTAGTTCTCCCCGTTCGAGATCATCCGAGGGGTCGGACCGGTCGATGACCGCAGCCGACGCCCCTTCGATCGAGAGGTCGTCGCGCCGGGGGCTCTTGAGGAAGTCTTTACACAGGTTCGACATGATCCTGAAAAGCCATCCACCGACTTTTTCCGGGTCGCGGCATCGGCCCAGCTTCTCGAAACCGTTCACCAGGGCGCGCTGGACGATGTCCGCGGCATCGTCCGCCCGTCCTACCATACGCAGAGCGTGCTGGTATAGGGTGTCCTGATAACGGCGTACTAGCACACGGTACATCTCTCGGTCGCCCTCCAAGACCGCGCGCACCGCGTCGCCGTCGCTGACGTTCAGCTGCGTGCTCATCGAGTGCAAGTTAACTCGCGGTCCTTGATATAGACGAGGAAAACCTTGTACGGGTCACATTATGCGGATCGCCGCCCGGGGGAGGGTAGGCTCCCCCGGGCGGCGATCCACTCTCGCGTGTCGTCTGGGCGTTACCCAGCGATCACGGCTCCTACGACGGCGGCCTTCCAGAGCAGGCTGATGCCCCGGAGGTCGCCCGCCTCCAGCTTGGCGAGACCGAACTCGTAGCCCGCCACTGCGCGGCTCAGCAGCAACTGGAGGGCTTCGTCCGGACTCGCCGCGAGGGCGGCCCTAGCAGCCTCCAGCATTTCCTCGGCCAGGTCCTTGACCATGCGCACCTCATCCTCTGTGACCTCGGGCGCTACGACTGCCCAAAGCGAGGTGTTGACGGCTTTGTGTCCGAGCATCGCGGCCGCGCGGAACCTGCCGGCTTCCAGGGCTTCGGACGCACCCGCCGCCAATCGTGCCGCAGCCTCCAGTAGGTGTAGCTGGCGCGCGCTCACATCCCTGCCGTCGAGGAGTCTGGAGGCCAGTTGTACGGCGGTGTTTGCCATGGCCACGGCTAGGCGGGCAGAGGCGTCTGTCGCCCTGCCGCGGTCCCTGTCCCTATCACGGTCACGGTCGTGCTGGCGTCCGCGACTCCGATCGGTACGCTGATCTGCCTCGACCGTGAGCGCGCCGGCCAGGACATCGTCGCCTACACGACGGGCGTCGTTCGCCTGATCCACCAACTCGCTCAATCGATTGGCGAGTTCGTCGGGTTGGGCGAAGCCCTGCGTGTCCCCTGCCTGGAGAGATGCGCGCAGGTTGTCGATCCGCGCGATACGGTCGTCGATACTCACGGTTCCGACCTCACTCAGCAGCGACCGGCTTAGGGCGTTACGCGCTGCTTCGCCCAGCACCTGGACCTGCGGAAAGTTGCCGTTCGTGTATTCCACCTGAGCCGCTTGGAGCAGTCCGACGGCGTCCTGGACCTCTTTCAGTGCGACCGCAGAAGGATTCGGGCCCAGTTCGGACTCGATGTCTAGGATCACCGACGTCACGATGTCGGGATCGATGGTAAGATCGAGGTCCTCGAACTCCACCGTGGAACTCGGGAGATCCTCGAACTCGTCGAACGCTGGACTGGTGGCTACGTCGGCGCAGCCGGCTAGGTAGAACGCTCCCCACAAGACGAGGAGCAACATCAGGAAGCCGGAGCCTCCACCACTTGGTCTCGGTGACTTGTACATCGTTTTTCTCCTGTTGAATGAGTCGCATCCTTCTTGAGGCTGGGTACAAGACGAGCGATGCCCACGGGAGGTCACATCCGTGGCGCGAAAGCCGGTGACTATCGTGTAACAGTGAGGTTTTCTACCTTTCCGCGGGCGGCGTTTCGGATGTCGTCACGTGCGAGATCCCACCTACCGAGCGCGGAGGGGCGAGTGAGGGAGACGGACCCGAGAATGCTGGGCTTCCCGCCCGAAGTCTTCGCCCATCGGCGCGAGCGGGTGCTTGAGCGCCTGGGGAAGGGGGTGATGGTGCTCCCGGCGGCCCCCACTCTTATCCGATCCCGGGACGTCGAACTCCGCTATCGACCCGATAGCGAGCTCTTTTACGTCTCGGGACTGATGGAACCCGAGGCCGTTGCCGTGCTGGGTGGAGGAGGTGGGTCCGAGCGATTCACACTCTTCGTAAGTCCTCGGGACCCCGAAGTAGAGCTGTGGAAGGGTGCCCGGCTAGGGCCAGAGCGAGCCAAGGAGATCTTCGACGCAGATGCGGCCTTCCCGATCGACGAGCTCACGAAGAGACTCCCCGCGCTGTTGGCCGGCACCGATCGCGTGTTCTTTCGTTTGGGGCATGAGAGTCAGGCGCAAGCGGTTGTTCTCGCGGCCCTGGAGAGCGCGAGGCAGAAGGGCCCACGGCGCGGGACTGGACCAAGAGGGATCGTCGACCCTGGTGTTGTCCTGGATGATCTCAGGTTGGTGAAGGACGCACACGAGATCGACCGGATCCGCCGGGCTGCGGCGTTGAGCGTGGCGGCATTCCGTACAGCGTTGGATATCGTGCGACCCGGCCTGGGCGAATGGGAGTTGGAGAGCGTGATCGATCAGGCCTTCCGGGCGGGTGGGGGGGCTGGAGCGGCATACCCTACCATCGTCGGATCCGGGGCGAACGCATGTGTGCTCCATTATCTGGAGAACGATTCCCCGATCGGTGAAGGGGACCTGGTACTGGTGGATGCGGGCGCTGAGCTCGACATGTATGCCGCCGACATCACGCGCACCTTCCCGGCATCCGGCAGATTCTCGGGGGTGCAGCGAGCCGTCTACGAGATCGTAACCCGGGCCAACCGGGCGGCCGTGCGGGCCGTCGAGCCGGGGTCGACCATCGGAGACGTACACGAAGCCGGGCTCGATGTGCTCGTGGAGGGGCTGGCTGAGTTGAACGTACTCGAGGGTGAGGCGGCGCTGCTCATCGAGGAGGAGGCCTACAAGCCCTATTTCCCGCATCAGACGTCACACTGGCTCGGTCTCGACGTGCACGACGTCGGTGATTATGTGCTCGACGCTGAATCGCGAGTTCTCGAGCCGGGCATGGTGCTCACTGTGGAGCCCGGCCTTTATTTTCGGCCGGACCTCATGGAGGCCTCCGCTGGTGGCACCGATCTGTCGGGAATCGGAGTCCGCATAGAGGATGACGTCCTCGTGACCGCGGATGGCCATGAGCTTCTCACGAGTGACCTACCCGTGGAGACCGGCGAGATCGAGGAGTTAGTCGGATGACGAGACAGGCGAATCCGTGAGTCACGCACCTCCTGGCGCCTGGAAGCCCTTCAGGTGGAATGACAGCGACGATCTGATGAGCCGGCTTCGCGGGCCCGGCCCGCTGGTCACGGTCGAGCTTCGTCCTCCTCCCAGTGACTTGGGGTACGCGAGTGGCGTCGATGCTTGGATCGACTTGCACCACTCGATATCGCGACTCGCCAAGAACGAAGTGTTCGTGTTCCTGACGGACGATGCTGTTGGGGAGCGCGAGGAGGAGAACCTCGGCCACCTTGCGTCCAACCTCGGACGTGACGTGCCGGTCGCTCAGTTGGTGCCGTTCCTCACCAGTAAACACGAACTGGAATACTGCCTCAAGTATGCGGAGCGCGCGGACGCGCTGGGATTCAGAGCCCTCACGGTGCTGGGAGGGGATCAGAACGTGGGTCTACCACGATGCTTCCCGCACGCCTTTCAACTTCGGAAGCGCATTCGGCAGCACCTCCCCAGGATGCTTCTCGGCGGGTGGGCCAATCCGCACAGGGACGCATCGGAGCAGGTCGGGTTCGTCGTGGATCCAGCGTACTCGGCCGATTTCTATCTGACGCAGGTGGTCTCGCACCACAGCGCCCACGCGGTGGAGGCCTTCCTCGAAGAGGCTGGGCGCCGGGGAGTCGAGATTCCTGGAGTGTTCGGCGTCTTCTATTACCGGAGCGCCCGCCCGGAAACGCTCGATTGGCTTGGGCGGTTTTTCCCGGTGCCCTCAGCCGAGATCACACACGATTTCGACGCCGGGCTGTCACCGGAGGATATCTGCGCCCGCACGATCAAGGCTCTCAGGAGGGTGGGCGCCGAAAAGATCTATGTGAGCAACCTGGGCCAAAGGGGCGTCGAGGCTCGACTAGCACGGATTCTTGAACGGGTCGGCTTCTGATCACCCGGTTTGGCTCTGACCCGAGGTGGGTGCTGGCGGGCCCGCTAGGCGGGGCTCCGCGCCGCCTGTACAACCCGAAGTGCGGCATCCACGTCGCCGCCGGGCGCCGTCACATGAATCCCTTGCACGAGTCCGCGTACGGCGTTCGATGCTTCGCAGGCGATCTTGATGCCCTCCTCTCGTGCGGATGCGCCATCCCGGGCTTCGGCGTCCGCCATGCGCTTGAGCACGGCCTCGGGCACGTCCACGCCCGGCACTTCGTTGGCGAGGAACTCCGCGTTGCGAAGCGAGGTGAGTGGCCACAGTCCCGCGATGATCGGGATGCTCCGGTCAGCCGTGCGCTCCAGGAAGCGTTCGAGAGCTTCGACGTCGAATACCGGCTGAGTTATCGCGAAGTCGGCTCCGGCATCGACCTTCCAGGCGAAGCGGCCGGCCTCTCTCTCCGGGTCCAACGCGGCTTGGTTGACGGCGACACCCACGACGAAGCGTGTGGGCTCGCCGATCGGGTTCCCGCCTGGATCCACCCCCCGGTTGAGACCGCGAACGACGTTGGTGAGTCCGATCGAGTCGATGTCGAACACAGATGTATCGTCCCGGTACGGTCCCATGGGCGGCGGATCACCAGTGATCAACAGGACGTTCCGGATTCCGCCGGCCGTCGCACCAAGGAGGTCGCTGATCATGCTCGGCATGTTGCGGTCGCGGCAGCGATAGTGGACCACCGTCTCGATTCCGACCTTGTCCTGGATGATCAACGCCGCTGGGATCGCGCTCATGCGGCTCTTCGACCGGTTGCTGTCCAGCACGCTCACCGCATCGACTCCTGCATCGCGAATCCGCTCTGCGTCGGTGACCAGTTCACGAGATTCCCAGCCACGGGGTGGCAGTACCTCAACGGCCGTGACCATGTCGCCCCTGGCTAGCTTTGCTCCCCACTCGGAGCGGCCGGCGAGCGGGGCTTGCGGGGACGAATCCACCGTGATGTTCTTGGTAGGACCCGGAGCGTCCATCGAGGCCGGTGGTTGAGCGCTCTCCACGCACTCCCTGATTCGGCGGGTGTGCTCGGGAGTGGTTCCGCAGCATCCGCCCACAAAGCGAGCGCCGGCCTCGATCATTCGGCGGGCGTACTGGGCCATGTACTCCGGACTGGCGAGGTAGATCTTCCGATCGCCGACTTCCCGCGGTAGGCCGGCGTTCGGCTGTGCGGAGAGCGGTACGTCGGTCACCCGGGCCATTTGGTCGATAGCGTCGAGGAGGATGGCCGGACCCACCGAGCAATTCACCCCGATGACTTCCGCTCCCCATCCGGTGACCTCCGCGGCAACTGCGTCCGGCGCCGTGCCATAGGATGTGCGCCCGTCCTCTCCGATGGTGATCTGGCAGAAGATCGGAAGCTCAGAGAGTTTCCGGGCGGCGAGGAAGGCCTGATGCAGCTCATTCAGGTCGCTGAACGTCTCGAGGATGATCCCGTCCACCCCCCCATCGACCAATCCCGTGAGCTGCCGCTCGAACAGGGTTTGCGATTCGCCCCGTGAGGTTGGGCCGAAGGGCTCGATGCGAATCCCGAGGGGACCGACCGCTCCCAGGACGTGGGCTCGAACACCTGCGGCTCGCCGCGCTATCGCGACGGCGACCCGGTTGATCTCCTCCGTCTTGGTCTCGAGGCCGAAGCTGGCAAGCTTGACCGGGTTCGCCCCGAAAGTATTGGTCTCGATGAGCTCCGCGCCGGCCTGCACATACTCGCGATGGACGGACTCGACGAGGTCTGCATCATTGAGGTTCAATTCGTCGTAACACACGTTGACGAACACGCCCTTCGCGTACAGCAGCGTGCCCATGGCTCCGTCCAAGACATGCACGCGCCTGCCCTGGATAAGTTCGAGCAGCGAGCCGGGTTCTCGGCGAGAAACATCGCTCATCAATCCTCCTCCGGATCATACGCGAGGCTGGGCGCCAGCCAACGCTCGGCCTCCCGCACGGCCACCCCTTTTCGGTGGGCGTAGTCTGCGACCTGGTCCTTCCCGATCCGACCGACGCCGAAGTAGTGTGCATTGGGGTGCGAGAAATACCATCCGGCCACCGACGCGGCCGGGGTCATCGCAAACGACTCGGTGAGAGCGACCCCGGTAGCATGGGTTGCGTCCAGGAGCTCGAAAAGGGATTTCTTCTCCGAGTGGTCCGGGCATGCCGGGTACCCCGGCGCAGGGCGAATGCCATCATATCGCTCGGCCATGAGACCCTCGCCGTCGAGGTGCTCATCGGATGCATAGGCCCAGAACTCGGTCCGGATTCGCTCGTGCATCCTCTCAGCCATCGCTTCCGCAAGCCGGTCCGCCAGCGCCTTGGCCAGGATAGCTGTGTAGTCATCGCCGGCGGCTTCCATCCCGGCTACGATCGCGTCGAGCCCGTGTCCGGCGGTCACCACGAACGCTCCGATGTGGTCTGCCTTGCCCGAGCTTTCGGGAGCCACGAAATCCGCCAGGCAGACGTTCGCCCTTCCGTCGGTCTTCCGAAACTGCTGGCGCAGCCCGTGCAATACCGCGATTGGACTCCCACCGTCACCGCTTCGGTAGACCGCGATGTCGTCTTCGCCAAACCGTGCGGCAGGGAAGACGCCGACCACAGCTCGCGCGGTAAGCATCCCCTCCGTGACGATGTGCTCCAGCAGTGTGTTCGCGTCGGCCCAGAGGCTGCGCGCGGCTTCGCCGGTCGCTTCGTCCTCCAGGAGGGAGGGGTAGCTTCCCTTCAATTCCCAGGCATGGAAGAATGGTGTCCAGTCGATATACTCGACCAGCTCCTCGAGTGGATATTCGTCGAACACTCGGACCCCCGGGCAGGCGGGGCGTGGGGGGTCGTATGAATCCCAATCGAACGATTCGCCGTTGTCGCGGGCCGCGCGAAGTGTGATGAGAGCGCTCTTTTCACGACGAGCGGCGTGGGCGATGCGGTCCCGCTCGAATTCGTCCCGGACGCCGGTGATGAACTCCTCGTAGTTTGCCTTGTCGAGAAGGCTGCGCACCACACTGACGCACCGTGACGCGTCGGGGACGTAAACCGTCGGACCACAGTAGTTTCCGGCGATCTTCACCGCCGTGTGGCGCCGTGAGGTCGTGGCGCCGCCGATCAGTAGCGGAATCCGAAAGCTATGGCGCTCCATCTCGGAGGCCACGTGCACCATGTGTCCGAGAGACGGAGTGATGAGGCCCGAAAGCCCTATCATGTCGACCTCCTCGGCCAATGCCGTCTCGAGGATACGCTCCGTGGGGACCATGACTCCGAGGTCTACCACGTCGAATCCGTTACACTGGAGCACGACACCCACGATGTTCTTGCCGATGTCGTGCACGTCACCCTTCACGGTCGCCAACAAGACCTTGGTGGCCGATCCCGCTCCCTCGCTTTTCTCGGCCTCGAGGAATGGGGTCAAATATGCTACGGCGCGCTTCATGACGCGCGCGCTCTTGACCACCTGCGGCAGGAACATCCGGCCCGATCCGAACCGATCTCCCACCACGTTCATCCCGTCCATGAGCGGGCCCTCGATGACGTCCAGCGCCCGATCACGCGCAAGCCGTGCCTCCTCGACGTCCTCCTCAATGAAGTCGGCGACGCCCTCCACGAGTGCATACTCGAGACGTTTCTCGACCGGCGCGTCGCGCCATTCCATAGTCGCTTCGAGGCGCTCCTCGGGTCCGGCTAGGGTTTCCGCGAGGGCAGTCAGTCGCTCCGTAGCGTCCGGCCGGCGATCGAACAGGACATCCTCGACCGCTTCGAGGAGCCTCGGCTCGATGTCGTCGTAGACGGGCAAGGCTCCGGCATTGATGATGGCCATGTCCAGCCCAGCCTGGATCGCGTGGTAGAGGAAGGCCGCGTGCATGGCCCCCCTCACGGTGGGACTTCCTCGGAAGGAGAATGAGACATTGCTGACCCCGCCGCTCACGCGGGCGTTCGGCAGCTCGGCCTTGATTCGACGCGTCGCCTCGATGAACGCGATCGCATACTTCCGGTGCTCCTCGATGCCCGTGGCTACCGCGAAGATGTTGGGGTCGAAGATGATGTCGGTGGGGTCGAACCCGACCTCCTCGGTCAGGATTTCGTAGGCCCGCTTGCAGATCGCGACCTTTCGGTCGATGGTGTCGGCTTGCCCCTCCTCGTCGAAGGCCATGACGATGGCTGCCGCACCATAACGCCGGACCAGGTCGGCCCGGTGGCGGAAGGCCTCCTCTCCATCTTTGAGGCTGATGGAGTTGACGATGCACTTTCCCTGCACGCATCGCAGCCCTGCCTCGATCACGTCCCAGTCGGATGAATCGATGACGATAGGAATCCGGCTGATGTCGGGCTCCGACGCGATCAGGTTCAGAAAGCGTGTCATTGCGTCGGCGGAGTCGAGAAGCCCCTCGTCCATGTTGACGTCCAGCAACTGGGCTCCGCCTGCGACCTGATCGCGAGCTACGCCGAGAGCCTCGTCGTATCGGTCATCGGTGATCAGGCGGCGAAACCGCTTCGACCCGGTGACGTTCGTGCGCTCGCCGATGTTTGCGAACAGCGAGTCGGGCCCGAGTTCCAGGGGCTCCAGCCCCGAGAGTCTCAGACGGGGAGGGGCCTTGTGTATTTCTCGCGGAGCCAGGCCTGCCACGACGTGGGCGATGGCCTTCACATGCTCCGGGGTGGTGCCGCAGCATCCGCCAACGATGTTCACGAATCCGCTTTCCGCGAACTCCCGAATGATCCCCGCCGTGATCTCGGCAGTCTCGTCGTACTCACCAAAAGCGTTCGGAAGACCCGCGTTCGGATAACAACTCACCGGAAGCTCGGCCACCCGCGCCAGTTCTTCCAGATAGGGTCGGAGTTGCTCGGCACCCAGCGCGCAGTTCAGCCCCACGCTCAATAGACCGGCGTGCCGAACCGAGTTGTAGAATGCCTCGGGTGTCTGACCGCTCAGCGTACGGCCGCTCGCATCGGTGATGGTGCCGGAGACCATGATCGGCACCGGGTGCCCTGTCTCGGCCCGCAAGCCCGTCAAGGCGAACAGGGCGGCCTTTGCGTTGAGCGAGTCGAAGACCGTCTCGACGAGAATCACGTCCGCCCCCCCGTCGAGTAATCCCTGCGCCTGAACTCGGTACGCCGCCGAGAGGGCTTCGAAGGTGATGCTCCTGAACGCCGGGTCGGCTACGTCGGGGGAGATCGAGCACGTACGATTCGTGGGGCCGATGGACCCACACACCCACCGTGGCTTTTTCGGGTTGGCTGCCGTGAAGTCGTCGGCGGCTACGCGGGCGATCTCGGCCGCCGCGCGGTTCATCTCGTAGACGTCGTCGCTCAGCCCATAGTCCTCGAGCGAGATCGCCTGCGCGTTGAAAGTGTTGGTCTCGATCAGGTCGGCACCGGCATCGAGGTAAGCTCGGTGCACCTCCTCGATGATGTCGGGGCGGGTGAGGCAAAGCACGTCGCTCGCCCCCACAAGCGGGAGCTCGTGGTCGGAATACCGCTCACCCCGGAAGTCCGCCTCGGACAGCTCGTACCCCTGGAGCATCGTTCCGGTGGCGCCGTCGAGCACCAGGATTCGCTCGCGCAGAGCGACCGCTAACGCCTCCAAACGTGTACGCACTGAGTCGGACATACCGATTGCTCCGGTTGCTTGCCGCGAGCGACCAGGGTCGCATGACCGGGAGAGGCGACGGCAGAGAGCACGTCCAAAGAAGAAGGCCTCGTCGCAAGCATCGTGCGCCGAGGCTGGCTTTTTAGCGGTTCATCCGGAGCACACTGTCCGAGGGGCCGCAATACGCCGTAAATCGCCCCGTTCCGATTCTCCGAATCAAAGCTAGCATGCGCGCCAAGTGGGGCCAACCCTATATGTTGAACGCCACGCCTCAACTCGACAGATCGGAAACTCCATGAGCGATCGACCGCGCGCTGCGGCTGGGTTCTTCAAGGGCCACGGGCTCGGGAACGACTACATCGTGGTGGAGGAGGGAAACGGTTGGCCGCTGTCCGAGGCGGCGATCCGGGTTGTCTGCGACCGTTGGCGGGGGGCTGGAAGCGACGGCGTCGTCGTCTTGCTCGGGTCCGCCGGACCCCCATACCTCCTGCGGATGTTCAACCCCGACGGCTCGGAGTTCGAGCGCAGCGGGAACGGCCTTCGCATTCTCGCGGCGTATCTCGCCTCCTGTGGTCGGGTCGGCCGGGAGCCGTTCGCCGTAACTGTGGGCGGCGACTCGGTGGAGCTCACCGTCAACTCGGTGACATCGAATGGCATGTACGACGTCACCGCGGACATGGGCCGGGCAGGCTTTTCGTCTGACGAAGTCGGCGTGATCGAAGAGGAGTTGGAGGAACCCGGGTGCATCCTTGGACCGGAGGGCCCCCTCCCGTTCATTGGGGTCTCGATTGGTAACCCCCATTGCGTCGTCTTTCGGGAATGCTTGAGTGAGGATGAGCTGGGTCGAATCGGGCCTCACCTCACGAGACATCCTGCGTTCAGGGCCGGTACCAACGTCCAACTCGCCAACATCGTTGCCCCGAACGCTGTGGAGGCCTTGATCTGGGAGCGCGGAGTGGGCCCCACGGCGTCCTCGGGAACGAGCGCCTGCGCCGTAGCGGCGGCGGCGGTCTGGTCCGAGTCGCTCGCTCCCGGTCTGGTCGAGGTAAGAATGTTGGGCGGAACGCTCCACGTCGATGTTGGCGAGGACATGGAGGTGACCTTGCGTGGTCCCGTTCAGGAAGTGTACACGGGGGAGTTCACGGCGGGCTTCCTCGAGGAGTTGAACGGTCCCGCGTAGCTCGGATACTGCTTGCTAAGTACGCACCCTCCTCAAGAGCAGGAGCGCAGCAAGCAGGAAGACGGCATTGGGTGACCACGCAGCCATCATCGGCTCTATCACGCCGCTCTCGCCCGCCGCCTCGGTCAGGCGGAAAAGGAGGAGGTATAGGAGGGTGGTTCCGAGTGCGAGCCCGATACCGTAGGCGGTGCCACCCCGTTGAGTGCTCGTCGCAAGCGGAGCGCCGAACAGGATGATGATCAGAGCGGCCACGGCGATCGCGCTGCGCTGATTCTTCTCCACGTAGAGTTCGCTCGCGTCACCGCCGGAGCGTTCGATGTTGGCCGCGAGTCGGTTGATGTCGGCTCGCGTCATTTCATCCTCATTGCGAAAGTCTGTCAGCAGGTCCTGCGGGGGTGGTGAAAAGTGAACCGTGCGCATCTGTGAGAACTTGTAGGTGGGGAAGTCTACTTCCGAGGAGAGCACCCTGACGAAGCCGTCCTGGAACGTCCAACCGACCTTGCTTCCCCAAACAGCTCCCTTAGCACTCACGTGCTGGGCGGGCTCGCCGTTCGGGCCCGGCGGAATCTCCATGATCACGCCGTTGATTTTACCTGGCGACGCGGTGAGCCGCCGGATACTCACACTTACTCCGTCGTCGGTCTTGAACACGAAGTTCTGGCGCCACTGAAGTCCTGGATCTTCGCTTTGCAGCAGCCTGGCTGCGCGCCGGTTGCCCAGGGGGACCACCTCGGCAAGCAAGAGCCCGGCCCCGGCCAAACCGACTCCGGCGACCAGGATTGGAAGAATGAGACGGTGAAAAGAGATGCCGCCGGCCTTTGCCGCCAGGACCTCGCGGTGCATCGTCATTCCGTGCACGGTGAACACGGCGGCGATCAGGGCCGCGATCGGGAATGCCCAACTGACGAAGAGGGGGAACTTGTAGATGTAGGCAGACGCGACCTCGCCGAAGGTGAGGCCCCTCGCTATATAGTGGTCGATTTCCTGGACGATGTCGCCCACGACGAACAGTACTGGAGCCCCTAGCACAAAGCCCAGGAAAAGCTTGAGGAAGGTGCGGAACAGTAACCAGTCCAGGATGCGGATCACGCCGCTGCCCTTTTCCTGACTCCCAGTGCCTTGACGGACCGGGCAATGGGGCCGAGGATGTCCTCCCAGCCACCGCCCCGGCTCGTTGCGGCTTGCCGGCCCATGCGCATCGCCAACCCGACTCCGACGATCGTGAAGAGAATGTCGGGAGCCCACATGGCAATAAACGGGGAGATCTTGTTATCATCGGCCAGACTCTCGCCCCCGATCAGCCCGGCCCAGTAGATGGTGAAGATCGCGATCGAGACCGCGATCACCATGCCGGCGCCGCCACGTGGAAAGCGCATGGCGAGTGGAGCGCCCAGCAGCACGAAAACGATGCAGGCCACGGCGATCGCCCACTTCTTGTGCATTTCCACCGAGAGCACATCGATGCGCCGCTCGTGAGCCCGGATCTGGCTCAGATTCTGGCGTGAGTTTTGGGCAACCCCGCGGGTCATGTCGTCGACGTCGGCCGTGAAGCCCGCAGTGCGGAGTGTCGGAATATGCGTGACCCCGGCCTCCGTCTCGCCGGTCGCAGTGCCGGCCGGCGGAATGGCCAGCGCCAGCTCGATCGCCGCGATCGACCGCCTTTGGTTGGATGATTCGACTTGTTCGGCGTCCGAAACGTGTGCATCGCTCTCCGTTCGGAGTTGCCGAATCGTCATCTCCCGATCGCCGCGGGCGACGCCTCCAGCCTGCCTCTGCATCACGTTGCCGACACCACGAAGGGGCTGGATATCTTTTTCGAAGCGGGATTTGCTGAAGCCACCCTCTCGATTCCCGGTTATCTCGTAGACCACACCTTCGTAGAGGGTCAAGTACAGATCCGTAAGATCCTCATTGAACATCATGGTGGCCCGTTCAGCGTAAGTCGTACGGTAGGCGATAGGATCGGTCAGATCGTAGATGACGACGTCAGTGAGCTCGTTCGTCGCACGGTCGATCTCGCCGAACTCGAGGTACACCTTTCCGGTTCGTGCCGCCGTCTCGAGCTGGTTCACAATGTGCTCCTCCAGCTCAAGCGTGGGGCTCTTGGTGGAGACATCGATCAATAGGTTTCTGAGGCGATGGTTGGCACGGGGCAGCAATTGGTCGTTGAAAAAGAGCATTACTCCCGCGAGCATGACGCCCACTACGAGCATCGGCGCCATCACCCGCAGGGGCCGTATGCCTCCGGCGGCCATGGCGGTGATCTCGTTGGAGGCGGTAAGCTCACTGAACGTGTAGAGGGTGGCCACCAATATGGCCATGGGTAGGGTGAGGGCGACCGTATGAGGAAGCGAAAGGAGCATGAACTCGCCAATCACTGTCCATGGGAGCCCTTTGCCCACCAGATTACTCATCCGTTGGATTACGGCGTTGAGAAACAGGAGACCCGTGACGGCGGTGAACGCGAAGAAGAACGGTCCCGCGTGGGCACGGATCACGTATCGAGTGAGAATCCTCATCTACAAACCGAATACTTGGGGACGGGAACGTCGCGCTCCATCGAGCCGACACCTCGTCGAGCGCCAAACGCAGTCCCTACACCGCAACCCACGCTCCGGTCCCCGCTATTGATGTCGTCGATCCTCGGGCGGATCGTGACCGCCATGGTCGTCCTGGTAGCAGGAACGGTAGACCAGGTCGGCGCCGCGGAGACCGTCCCGGCCATGGTTCCCGATACGGTCCGCCTTCGGGTAGCGCCCGTCGTGCTACCGTCGTTCCTCGATCCGTTGGCTGGACCCCAGCGGCTCGCAACGGGTGTGGGCTCCCTCAAGCCGGCTATGCCCATCCGTCCCCTCAGTTTCGCGCTCCAAACCCCCGTGGCGTGGCTGCTCGCGCCAGGAGCGGCGTATCTCAGACACCGACTAGCGGCCACCCGCCTGAGCCTGATCAAGCTCCTCGCACTGCAACCTCCGAGTTCCGAGGCCTTCGCCGGGCCCGTGACCCCCGGGGAAGAGATCGCCGGCCCGGTCGGGTTCGTGAGCGAGGTGTCGAGCCTCGACCTCCAGATCACGGGGCGGGCCGAGCTCGGCGGGGATTGGACGCGTTTCCGTCCCTGTGACACTCGGGTCCAATTCACGTGTGCCCCGGGAATCATCCCGCAAATCAACCCGGACATTCAGTTCGGGGTGCGCTTGCAAGGCACTATCGCGGATCGGGTGACGCTGGATGTCGACTTCGATCAGGCCAGAGAATTCTCGGCCGCGAACAGAATCAACATCGTGTATGAGGGCCTGGAGGATGAGGTGCTCCAGCGCATCGAGATCGGCGACGTCACCTTCGACTTGCCTTCGTCTCGCTTCCTTTCCGGTGGTATTCCGGCTGGGAATTTCGGACTTCAAGCGACGGGACAACTGGGGCCGATCGACTTCCGAGGTGTGTGGGCGCAGCAGCGGGGAGACTTGTCCAGCCGCGAGTTCCGCCTCAGTGGAGCGCCTGGCCAGGAGAACTTCGTCCAGGTCGACACGCTCGTGCTCGACGACGCCGACTACATCCGAGGCCAGTTCTTCTTCGTGGTGGACCCGGCGCTCATCGACAACAGCCCTCACATCGACATTCTCGGACTCGACCCCTCGGCTGCCCCGCCCAGGGTGGTGCCGGGCATAGAGCCGATTCAGGTTTACCGATTCGAGGATGATCCCGTCACACGGCAGCAGGTGGAAGGGTTGATTCAGGCCGACGCGGTGGCCGGCCCCGTCGGTGATCGGGTCCAGGAGTCCGGATGGTTCCGCTACCTAAGACCGGGCGAGGACTACTCCGTTCACTCGAGCGGGCTCTGGCTGGCGCTCAGACGGCCGTTGCGCCGGGACGAGATGTTGGCCATCACATACATCACCGCCCTCGGCGACACCATTGGGACCTACAATCCCGAGCGCGTCTATAATGCCGGTGGTCGCCCGACCCTTCGCCTTCTCAAAGCCTCGAACGCCAACCACCGGCCCGGCCGCCCGACGTGGAATCAGGAGATGCACCAGGTCTACCGCGTGTCGTCTTCTCCGGACGTGGACCCGGCATCCGTGGAGGTGACGATCTCCCTCGGCGAGTTGTCCGGCGGTCAGACCTTCAAGCGCGACCTGGCGGGTGAGGACATCACGCTGCTGAGACTCTTCGGGCTCGACGAAGAGTCACCGGTGGACGTGGTCGACCAGGCCCGTATTTACAAGCCGGCCCAGGAGTTCTTCCAGGATCAGCCTCCGGTGCCTGGCGTGTTCATCGTCTTCCCGACGCTGAGGCCTTTTCAGGCGCCTCCTCCGCTCGAGTCGCGTGGACTCGACGCGACCCAGACCTCAGCGATCCTCGGATCGGACGTGAACGCGACAATCTACGATGCGGGTGACCCGTTCGACCGTGACAATGGAGGTCTTTACCGGCTCACGATACCGTTCGAGCTGCGGAGCCGGGGGGTTATTTCGAGCTTTTCGTTGGGGGCGCTCGGCATCCGGGACGGGAGTGAGCGGGTGTTTCTCGGCGATCGGCTATTGGTGAGAGACCAGGACTACCATATCGACTACGACATCGGACAGGTCACGCTGATTCGCCCGGAGGCCCTGTTCGCCGCGATCAGCGAGCCCGTCGTGAGGGCGTCCTGGGAGCAGAAGTCCCTCTTCCAGATTGCGCCGACCACAGTATTCGGACTCAGCGCCAGATACGATGCGGGGTCGGCGGGTTCAATCGACCTCCTGGCCCTTCATCAGGGAGAGGAATCGCTGGTCAAACGACCGCGACTGGGCGTAGAGCCAGCCTCCATCACGCTGGGTGGGCTCAATGGAAGCTTCGTGTTCGGGGCGGAGCGGCTCGACCGGCTCTTGGAGAACATTCCCGGGCTGCGGTTGGGTGGACCGTCGTCCATCGGTATCAGCGGCGAACTGGCGGTCTCGCTTCCGAATCCAAATACCCGCACAGACGTGTTCTTGGACGATTTCGATTCCGCCAACGAGCTCCCGTTATCTCTGTTTTCGTCCGACTGGGATCGCGGTAGTGCCCCCGGTTTCCGGAGCGGAGCCGAGGCGGCGCTGCCGCTGGCTGTCGATCAGAGTGACGTGGGGGAGATGACGTGGCAGCACACCTGGGTCCGGGAGGGCTTCCAAAGCGATAGTGTGGGGATATTCGAGGGGTTCCTGCCGCAGGTGGACATCGATAAGCAGATCCGCTTCACCGGGAGCCAGGCCCGCGAGATCGGCATGGTGCTCGACTTCACGCCGATGCCGGAGACGCGCGGCGGGCGTTCCTGGCGCTCGATAACTACGGCGCTCAGCCCGACAGGACTGGACCTGAGTAAGACCGAATTTCTCGAGTTCTACGTGGCGGATGGAGATTCGCTTACGCTGGTCCTCGACCTCGGCATAGTCAGTGAGGATGCCATGTTCCTGAACCGCTCGGGCGAGGCCAACGGGGTCAAGGGGACAGGGGTACCTTGGGGATTGGGCCTCCTCGATCAGGAGGCCGATCCCCGTCGAGGAGAAATCTGGAGCGATGTATTGGATGAAGTCGGAGTGTGGGGTGAGCGCTGCATCGCCGAACGCGCAGCCATCTACCGGATCGGTGACGAGCGGGCGAACTGCACGCGCGGGAACAGCCGACGCGACACGGAGGATCTCGACGGCGACGGAAACCTCGACACGCTCGAGCGCTATTTGCGCCTCGTGGTGCGGTTGGATGGTACCTCCCCCTTCCTGGCCCGGGATCGCTCCGAGACGGGTACCGCGTTTCGGCTCTACCGGATTCCCCTCCGGGGCGCCGATCTGATTCAAGTGCCTGGCCCGTTCACGGAGGCGGACTTCCGTGCGGTGCGCCATCTGCGCATGACCGTGACCGGATCTCGGCGTCAGCGTCTCACCCTCGCACGCATGAGGTTGGTAGGCTCGCGGTGGGTCAAGCGTGCCCAGGCCGGAGTGTTACGTGGGATCGTCGGAGATACCGCCAGCAGCTTCGGCCGGGCCGAGGTCGGCCCGGTGAGCCGCCTGACCGACGGAGCCGCCTATCAGCCTCCGCCGGGAGTTTTGGAAGAGCTCGACGATCCGACGGCCACCTTCGGTGGGCAGGGATTCGAATTCAACGAGAAGGGGCTCAAGCTCGAGTACGAGGATGTGGCCGGTGGAGACCGGGCCGAAGTGTTCAATCGTTTCCCGCAGCGGCCACGAGACTTCCTCACGTACAGGCAACTTCGCGTTTGGGCCGTGGCCCGCCGCGGCGACTGGGGAAGTGACAGGCCGATGTCCTTCTTCGTCAAGGTTGGTGAGGACGCTGAGAACTTCTACCTGTTCAGGACTTCCATGGAGCCCGCACTGAATCCCGATGCCATCAACCCAGAGGAATGGCTGCCCGAGATTCTCGTGGATTTCGACGAGTGGATCGACCTGAGGCGGCGTGCGGAGCAAGAGTTGATCCTGCGGCCCAGGAGTCCGACCGGACCGCCTCTGGAGGTATGGTCGGTGGATTCGACATACGCCATCGTGCTGAAGGATCGAGCGCGGGCGCCAAACTTGGCCGCCGTTCGTGAACTCTCGTTGGGCGTCTGGAACCAGGGTGGCCTTCCCACCGGGGGCGAGGTGTGGATCGACGAGATCCGGCTGTCGGAGGCTCTTAGAGACGTTGGTCTTGCCGGGCGAGTCGCCGTGGATCTTCAGGCGTCCGACGTGCTCGACGCCCGCATCACCTTCACCCGTCGAGGGGCGTTGTTCAGGCAGCTCAAGGGTGGGCCAACGTTCCAGGACGAGACCTCCTTCACCCTCAACTCCACGCTTCGGCTCGAGCGCATCATGCCGGCGGATTGGGGCGTTGAAATCCCTGTGACGTTGAGCCACGTGGGGAGCGGGCAAACCCCGACGTTCCTGTCCAGAAGCGATGTCCGCGTGGATAGGTTGCCAAATCTCCGGCGACCGGAAACGAACAGGACTCGAGTGGACATCGCCTTTCGCAAGAGCACTCCCACGTCGAACCCCATTGTGGGACTGCTGTTGGACGGGCTGGAAGCCCGCGCGGGTTACTTCACAGCCAGCGCCCAAAGTGTCACGTCCGAAAGCGATTCGGAAGGGATCGACGCCCGCCTCGACTGGGGGCGCAGTGTCGGGCGCCGTGATCTCTCCGTGATTCCCGGCTTTCTGCGACCGGTGCTCCATGTCATTCTCCCGGGCTTCTTGGAGGAGCGGCTCATGAACAGCCGAGTCCGATGGACCCCCGAGCGTTTCTCGATGGCCACTTCATACGCCCGATCGAATAGCCGGGCGTTCCGCTTCGACCAGATAGTGTCGCTGTTCGGAGACACACTGCTGTTGCCCACGCTGTCGCCGCGGGAGTCGCTGGAGAGTGCCGCCGAGATAGAATTCCGCCCGTTCCGGTCCCTGTCCGGGCAGGCCAGCATCATCTCCACGCGTGATCTCATCGA
Source organism: Gemmatimonadota bacterium (assembly GCA_036986155.1). GTDB lineage: Bacteria > Gemmatimonadota > Gemmatimonadetes > Longimicrobiales > Gaopeijiaceae > JACZXQ01. Next base: position 21,428 of record BTRA01000020.1, read on the forward strand.
TCCCCGGAGAGCCGTAGCCGACACCGAGATACAATCGATACTCGAGGTAGAGCGTTCCGCGTTGGCAGGGTTGGATCTCGGGTGGGAGACCAACCGCCGGCTACGCACGAGCGTCAAGTACACACCGATCGAGGAGCCCTGGCTTCGCACCGACCTCAACGTCCAGACGTTCTACGCGTCCGACCGAAACGCGAACTTCATCGACCGGAAGGCCGAGGGGAGCGACACGGTCGTGGCTCTGGAGCGAAACGTCAACGGCCAGCGGGACATAACCGGTCGGGTCCTGCTCACGCCGGGGGCCATCCTCTCTGCGCTTGCTCCCGCGGCGGACGGTGAGGTGGACCGGGCCTCTACACTTCGCCGTGTGCTGGGAGCGCTCGACCCGATCAACCTCACCTGGGCCGATGGCGTCACGTCACGCTTCAACCGCAACGTCGTCGATCCCGGACTCGGCTTCCAGTTCGGACTCGGCGGTACCGACGGCTTCCGCATAGTCTCGGGTGACACGGCCACCACGTTCACGGACCGCACCACCTGGTCCGCTCGGGGTGGGGCGGGCTTGCCGCTTGGGCTGCGCCTCGGGATCGCGTATCAGCGCACGAACGCGAGCACGCTCGACACCCGCAGCGACCGGGCCGAGATCTTGGAGCAATGGCCCGACCTCACTGCTCGGATCAACCAGCTGCGGATGCCTGACGGGTTCCAACACGTGTTACGGCAGATTTCGCTCAGCTCGGGTTTCCGTCGGATCCGCCGCGAGATCACGTTCGGAGGGGCGGGGCAGCAGAGGCGTTTCCAAGAGGACCGGCAGATTCCTCTCACGTTGGGGTTCACCTGGGGTGGCTCCCTCACGACCACGTACCGTGGATTGTTCCGAAGCGGTGAGGGCTTCGATCCGACCGGTGACACGGAGCGCTCCCGCGCTGAGCATCAGGTCGCGGTGACGTCCTCGTTCGTGCCGCCTGGAGGGCTGGCACCCTATTTGGATCGGCCGATTACCGCCTCCGTGCTTTATCGGTATTCTCTGGAGACGAACTGTAGATCGACCGCCAGCCAGAGCGACTGCGTGCCGTTCCTCGACGAACTCATCAGGAGCCTCAACGTCCGGTTGGATACGTCGGTTCGAAGTATGGACCTGCGACTCCAGCTTTCCTACACGGACCGCCAGTCCTTTGTCGGACTCCGGTCGGGCTCTACACAGTTCCAATTCGGGCTATTCGGGACCTTTGTCATCGCGGGCGGCGCCTTTCCCGGCTGAGCATTCCATCGCCCACTTCCCGCGCATAAGGTGAATCCATGACGCGGGCTGAAACACGGGCATTGTCGCACACTGCCGCTGTGCTCATTCTGATCAGTGCAGTGCGGATCGGTGTAGAGTCACGCCGAGGCGTGCCGCTCTTCGAGCCCGACTCTGCCAGCGTACTCCCTGCGCTCTCGGAAGCGGTGGCAGAGGCGCGGACAGACCAGGACCGGAGGACCAAGCCACTCGGGTCGTCCGAGCGACTGGACCCGAATACCGCTTCGGATGTGGAGCTCGACCGCCTACCGGGAGTGGGCGCCGCAACCGCCCTCGCCATCGTCCGGGAGCGAACGGCCAACGGCGGGTTCCGCTCGCCCGACGAACTTCTTCGGGTTCGAGGCATTGGTCCCACCACGCTGGAGCGCATCCGGCCACACCTCGAGGTGTCAGTGATTCCGCGGCGCTTGGTACCGCGAGCGCCCGCAATCGGGATCCCTGTGACCTCGTTCTCGAGGCGGGTCGACATTAATCGAGCCGACTCGGTCTCGTTGTTGGCCTTGCCTGGAATCGGGCCGTCATTGGCCGGACGTATTCTCGCGTATCGGAAGCGGCACGGTCCATTTCGACGGGCCGAGGAGCTTGTGAACGTGCGTGGAATCGGCCCGGTCACCATGGCGAAACTCGACGGCCACGTGACGGTCGGCCGTTGATTCGGGTGGGGAGACCTTCATCGAGTCTTGCCAACGGCACAAAACATGTGTCTTGTACCACGGCCAGGTGTCAAGGTATTCTATGGAGTTGGCGCAGCACGCGGTTTTCCTTTTCCGAAGGAAGAAATGGCGACGAACGTAGCTGAGGTACGGCTTGGCGATCTCTTCGTTCGCGAGGGATTGATCAACGAAGAGCAGCTTCAGGATGCTCTCAAGGACGCCAAGGACAACGGCACCAGGGTCGGGTTCTCCCTTGTCAAGCTTGGATTCGTGGCTGAGGAAGAGTTGACGCGGATGCTGTCGAAGCAGTACCGCGTCCCGGCAGTGGATCTTGATAAGGTCAAGGTCGATGGAAAGGTCCTCAAAGTCATCGACGGTGACGTGGCGTACCAGCACCTGGTTCTCCCCCTCCGAAAAGTGGGCCGAACGCTCACCGTGGCGATGGCCAATCCGACCGACATGGGGGCCCTCGACGACCTCAAGTTCATCACCCGCTATGACATTGAACCGGTAGTAGTCGGCGAGTACACACTTAGAAAGCACCTCGAGGACTATTACGGTGCAGACGCGGACCGCATGGCCGACCTCCTCGGCGACTTCATGGAAGAAGACCTCGAGTTCATGGAGGAGGAGGAAGACGACGTCTCGGTCGCGTCGCTACAGGAGCAGGTTGACCAAGCTCCGGTCGTCAAGTTCATCAACGGGCTGTTGACCGACGCTGTGGTGAAGGGGGTCTCCGATATCCACATCGAGCCGTACGAGAGAGAGATCAGAGTCCGGTATCGGATCGACGGTGCCCTCGTGGAAGTCATGAAGCCGCCCTATAAGATGAAGGCGGCGTTGACCTCACGTATCAAGATTCTCTCCGACCTGAATATCGCGGAGCGGCGAGTTCCGCAGGACGGGCGCATCAAGCTGCGCATGAAGCGCAAGGTCGTCGACTTCCGTGTGTCGACCTTGCCGGTGATCTTCGGCGAGAAGATCGTGCTTCGAATCCTGGACAAGTCCAACCTCACCTTCGACCTGGCGTCGTTCGGATTCGAGCCCAAGGCCGAGAAGGATTTCTTCGAGGCCATCGGGCAGCCGTACGGCATGGTGCTGGTGACTGGGCCGACGGGATCAGGAAAGACGACCACGCTCTACTCCGCGCTCTCCAAGATCAACACCGAAGAAACGAACATCATGACCGTGGAGGATCCTGTGGAGTACAACCTCCACGGTATCAACCAGGTGCTCGTGCGGACGGCCATCGGGATGACGTTCGCCGCCGCCCTGAAGGCGTTTCTTCGCCAGGACCCCAACATCATCATGGTTGGTGAGATTCGTGACCTCGAAACCGGCAGCATCGCCATCAAGGCTTCGCTCACGGGTCACCTCGTGCTATCGACGCTCCACACCAACGATACTCCCTCCACGATTACACGTCTCATGGATATGGGCCTCGAACCATTCAACGTGGCTTCTGCCCTCAACCTGGTGACGGCGCAGCGCCTTCTCAGGCGCATCTGTGAGAAATGCAAGGCGGAGGCCACCTACGAAGACGAGCTCCTGGAGGCGGCTCGCCTGCCCGACGGCTTCCTCAAGAAGGTGACCTTGTACAAGGGCGAGGGTTGCGATCAATGTGGGGGTACCGGCTACAAGGGCCGGCAAGGCCTCTACGAAGTCATGGCCGTCACCCCGGCCATCCGCAAGGCGATCATGAGTTCGAGCGGAACCGACGAGCTGCGCGACCTCGCTGTAAAGGAAGGGATGTTGACTCTTCGCATGGACGGGCTCAGGAAGATCGAGCGCGGCGTCACCACGCTCGACGAGGTCCTCAAGGAGACCTCGGAACAGGGCTAACCCCATCAAAGGACTGTGAACCGAAAGAATGAACCAACCGCAAGCCTCCGCTGAACCCCCCGAGCAACAAGAACTGAGCCTCCGTAGCCTCCTTCAAGAGATGATCCAGAAGGCCGCCTCCGATCTTCACATCACGGTGGGAGAGCGCCCCAAGATCCGGATCGACGGGGCTCTCCAAGATTCGGCCGTAAATCACGTGCTCGCGCCCCGGGACTCGCTGCAGCTCGCATACTCGATCCTCACCGAGAACCAGAAGAAGCGTTTCGAGACCGAGGATGAGTTGGATTTCTCCTTCGGCGTCCAGAACCTGTCGCGCTTCCGAGGCAACGTTTACAAGCAGCGCGGCTGTGTTGCGATGGCCATCCGGCAGATCCCCTACGACATCGTGAGCCTGGATCAGCTCGGCTTGCCATCTGTGCTCAAGAAACTGGCGGAGCGTCCGCGTGGCCTGGTGCTGGTCACCGGGCCGACTGGGTCCGGAAAGTCGACCACGCTCGCGGCGATGGTGGACAAGATCAACACCGAGCGGCGTGAGCACATCATCACGGTTGAGGACCCCATCGAGTTCATTCACCGACACAAGAGTTGCATGGTGAATCAGCGTGAGGTGGGCGCCGATACCCAGAGTTTCTCTGTGGCGCTGAAGTACGCGCTGCGCCAGGACCCCGACGTAATCCTCATCGGTGAGATGCGGGATCTGGAGACGATTGCGGCGGCGCTGACCATCGCCGAGACGGGACACCTGGTCCTGGCGACGCTCCACACGAATTCCTGCGCCGAGTCCATCAACCGGATCATCGACGCCTTCCCATCCCACCAGCAGGCTCAAGTAAGGGCGCAGCTGGCGTTTGTCCTCGAGGGAGTGGTCACGCAGACCCTCCTACCCAAGGTGAAGGGGAAGGGCCGTGTGGTCGCCACCGAGGTCATGGTCTGTACGCCTGCCATTCGCGCGGTTATCAGGGACGAGAAGATCCACCAGATCTACTCGCTTATGCAGGCGGGTAAGAAGCACGGCATGCAGACGATGAACGCTTCGCTGCAGGTCTTGTATATGCAGGGTACGATCAGCCTTGAAGAGGCCTTGAAGCGCTCCGGCGATCCCAACGAGTTGTTGAGGGCCGTAGGCGAGCCTGTACCGACGGACGATTAGGGAGAATCCATGCCGACCTTCACCTACAGTGCCAGACCCGCGGGTGGCGGAGATATCCAGCAGGGGGTGGTAGAACTCAAATCGAAGGACGAGGTCCTCGCGTTCCTCCACAAGCAGAGGATGATTCCCGTCTCGGTTCGCGAGAAGGAGAAAGGAATCGAGATCAGGTTCGGCACCGGAATAAGCACCCGGGACATCGTGATCTTCACGCGGCAGTTCGCCACCATGATCAACTCCGGCCTGCCTCTGGTCCAGAGCCTCGACATCCTGGCGGAGCAGACCGAGAACTCGGCTCTTCGGAAGACCATCCGGGACGTGCTCTACGACGTGGAGTCCGGCCATACGTTGGCCGACGCCATGGGCAAACATCCGAAGGTCTTCACGGAGTTGTTCGTGAACATGGTAGCCGCCGGTGAGGCTGGCGGTATTCTCGATACAATTCTGCTCCGCCTGGCGACTTTCTTGGAGAAGAACGACGCCCTGATACGCAAGATCAAGGGTGCCATGATCTATCCGGCCGTGATCTTCACGGTTGCCGGTTTGGCGGTCATCACTCTGCTTATCTTCGTGATCCCCACGTTCCAGGAGATGTTCGAGTCTGCTGGCGTCCCCTTGCCCCTGCCGACCCGGATCGTCATTCAGATGTCGCAGATCCTCCAGGCCTATTGGTGGGCGTTGGGCGCGGCCACAATTGCTGGGGTCTTCCTCATCCGGTACTCCTACTCGACGTCCGGGGGCAGGCTCGCTATGGATAAGATGCTCTTGGTTCTACCCGTCCTCGGCGACTTGCAGCGCAAGTCTGCCGTGGCGCGCTTCACGCGTACCCTGGGCACCCTGGTCTCCTCCGGCGTCTCGATCCTCGAGGGTCTGGAGATCACCGCGAAGACCGCTGGCAACAGGGTGATTCACGATGCGGTCATGAATTCTCGGGCGTCGATTGCGGGCGGCGAAACGATCTCGGGCCCGCTCAAGGAATCGGGCGTGTTCCCGCCCATGGTCGTCCAGATGATCAACGTGGGTGAGCAGACCGGTGGCCTTGACGAGATGCTGACCAAGATCGCCGACTTTTACGACGATGAGGTCGATACGGCGGTCGAGGCCCTTCTCTCGGCGATGGAACCCATCATGATCGTGGTGTTGGGTGTGGTCGTCGGAGGCATGATCGTAGCCATGTACCTGCCAATCTTCGACATGATCAACGCCGTGGAGTGAGGGTGGGTCTGCGGCTCCATCCCATTCCGGTACCAGCGTAATCGCGCGTGACCACCACGTGTGGAGCCTGCTCTCCGGCACTCTGATGGGGTCCGTCAGCGCAGCGTCGACCACCTAGGAGAGGCCTAGCCGCCTATTGCCCGTCGTGCGATCATCGCCTGCGAGCCTTCGCCCTCGGCCTCTTTTTTCTTGCGCGCAGCATGTGACCGGTAGGATCTTTGTAGTTGAGTAACCGCCGACACCACCGGTCCTACCCGAGGGCTTGCCGATCGACGGGTTTGGGTGGGGCACCGCGCAACGGCGTCATCGGCAAGATGCCTCACGTACAAACAGGCAGACGATGAAAGCAAATCGGAAACTCCGGGGAAGCGGATTCAAGCACACCTTACCATCCGTGTGGCCATTCTTTGCCCCCTGGGTCATCATGGTGGTGCTGACGGCGCCGGTCATCACGGTCGCGATGATGCTGGCCGGCCTAGTGCCGCCGGCGTCTCGCACCGATGTCTGGTTCTTCCTTCTCACCCGAGTGCCCCTTCTTGCGGTGGCCGCCTCGGGGCTCGCGGTCTTTATGACCGCCCGAGTGGCCGGGCCGATGGTACAGCTGAGACGGGCCTTCGACGATGTGAAAGGCGGCGACTTGAATCGCCGCCTCCGGTTTCGACGGGCTGACAAGCATTTACGGGAAATCGAGACGGCCTTCGACGAGATGATGGTGGCGTTGAGGGAACGGGCCGACTCCACCGGGGGCCTCGAAACCGAGTAGCAACTACCCGCGGACTGGGGCTTGGCCCACTGGGCGCGGACGTCCAGTGGGGTGGCGCCCGCCTCAATGAGCCCGAGAAACCTCGGGGTACCACCCGATCACCGAAGAGCGAGGACGCTCCTAGGCGTCCCTACGCCGCTCCCGTCATCGGCAGCGTCCGCTCCACTTTTTTACGATCACGCCACGCGTCGGGGATGTAGGCGCAATACGGCTCCGCCGCGAGATAGTCGCCGGTCACTGCCCAAGACCGCGCGCGGCTTCCGCCGCAGATGTCACGAAACTCGCAGACACCGCATTTCCCCTTGAGCAAGGTCCGGTCCCTGAGCTTCTTGAAGATCGGGGCGGTCCGGTAGGTGTCGACGAGGTCGTGCGACCGAACGTTGCCGGCGGCGATCGGGAGAAAGCCCGAGGGCATGATGTCCCCCGTGTGGCTCACGAACAGGAATCCGTCGCCATCGTTCACGTTTCGGGCCCGCCCGATGCCGTCGCGGTAGGAGTGGGCGGTCCCCGAAGTCATTGGATCGAGTTCGGCGGCCACAGCCTTTTCGGCGGCCTCCGCGGCTTTTCGCTCCAACACGACCCTCTGGTAGTGTGGCGCGGCCGTCGCTTTGATGTCGAAGGGCGCCGTCTTGGAGAGTTCATACAGGCGCTCGAAGACCACCTCGAACTCCTTTGCGCTCGCGACGTCGCCGCGACTCGCCCTTCCCATGGGCACGAGCAGGAATACCTCCCAGAAGACGATGCCGAGCGGGGTCATCAGCTCGCACAGCGCTTCGAAATCGTCGAGATTGTGCTTTGCGACCACCGTGTTGACCTGGGTGGTCATGCCGGCCGCCCGGGCTGTCTTCAGGATGCGGATGCCCTCCTCGAACGAGCCGGCCACCTGGCGGAACTCGTCGTGGATCTCCGGGCAGGACCCGTCGAGGCTCACGGCCAGGCGGGCCAAGCCGGCGTCCTTGAGTTCGTGGATGATTTCGGGTGTCGCCAGCGGCGTTGTAGCGGGGGTGGCGGCCATGCGTAGACCCAGATCCGATCCGTACCGAACCAGCTCGACGATGTCCGGGCGCTTGAGGGCGTCTCCACCACTGAACACGAAGATAATCGGCCCGAATCTTCGTACATCGTCGAGGAGTTTCTTGCCTTCCTCTGTGGTCAGTTCGTCCGGATCTCGCCAGGGCCGGGCCTCGGCCCTACAGTGTTTGCACGCGAGATCACAGGCCTGTGTGGTCTCCCAGACCACGAGAAACGGCGACCTGTTGAAATCGCTCCGGCCCCACGGCGGGCCACTTTCCCCGGTACTTTTGCCAGCGCGAGTACCCATGAATGAATCGTACAAGAACGAGAAAAGTCGGGCCGCCGGGAGAAATACCTGACGCCCTGTGGTGGATTCGACTACAGGATTGGCCGTAGAATGGGGCCGCTGGAACATCGAGCGCGAAGGAGGCGAGACGAATGAGCGACAGTGACAAGCCGCAAGACACGATCTTCGGGAAGATCATCCGGCGGGAGATCCCTGCGGACATCGTGTTCCAAGACGATGCCGTCACGGCCTTCCGGGACATCAGTCCAAAAGCTCCTACTCACATCCTGATTGTCCCGAACCACGAAATCCCGACCATCGCCGACGTGACCGAGGCCGACGAGCAGGTGTTGGGGCACATGTTGACGGTAGCCGCGCAACTGGCGGAATCGGAGGGCGTCGCCGCGGCTGGCTACCGCCTGATCGTCAATTGCCGGGATCACGGTGGGCAGGAGGTCTACCACCTGCACGTACATCTACTGGGCGGTCGTCCTCTGGGACCGATGTTGGCCGGTTAGGCGCGAAGCGGCTTGCCGCGAAGCGTCGTCGGGCACATTCTTTCACGCCATTTCCACTAGAGGGAGCTAGGGAGCTACATGGAATTCATTACCAGCCTGGTTGATCGGGCCAACGACCTCGTCTGGGATTCGGGGATCCCCGTTGCGGGGGAGACGATCCCCTTCGTGGTGATCATACTGATCGGAGTGGGCGCGTTCCTGACGCTGCGCCTGGGTCTCATTCAGCTTCGGCGGTTCGGGCACGGCGTGGCCGTGGCCACGGGAAGGTACGACGACCCGAATGATCCCGGCGATGTGTCGCACTTCCAGGCACTCACGACGGCCCTGTCCGCCACGGTAGGCATCGGCAACATCGCCGGTGTGGCCCTCGCGATTCACTGGGGCGGCCCAGGGGCTCTCTTCTGGATGTGGGTTACGGCTTTGTTGGGTATGGCCACCAAGTACACCGAGGTGACGCTCGCCCAGCACTATCGGCGGGTCGAGGACGCCGACTCCCGCCTCGGCGTCGGTACCGTTTCGGGCGGTCCCATGTACTACATCGAGCGCGGGCTGGGAGCCCGGTGGAAGTGGATGGCAATGTTTTTCGCTTTCACGCTCGGGCTCACCGCGTTTCTCACCGGGAACGGTGTGCAGGCGAACACGGTGGCCGACACCCTCCAGACCAACTTCAACATCGACCGGTGGGTGAGCGGCTTCATCACGGCGAGCCTCGTGGCCGCGGTCATACTCGGCGGGATCGCGCGCATCGGCAGGGTGACGAGCATCCTGGCTCCTCTGATGGCGGCCATTTACGCCTTCGGGGCGCTTACGATCATCGTGCTCAACCTGGGCGATGTCATGCCTGCCCTGAGCCTGATCTTCACGGAGGCCTTCAACCCCACTGCGGGAGTCGCTGGGACGGGTGTGGGCGCTGTTCTCGTGACGATGATGTGGGGCGTGCGGAGAGGACTCTTCTCGAACGAGGCGGGACAGGGGTCGGCACCGATCGCCCACGCTGCGGCGAAGACCGACGAGCCGGTCTCGGAGGGAGTGGTCGCGCTCCTCGAGCCATTCATCGACACCATCGTGATCGTCACGATGACCGCACTGGTAATCGTCATGACCGGCGTCTGGAACGATCGGGTGCCCACCGAGATTACGCTCGGTGGTGGTGACCTCAGCTATGTATCCCAGGACGAGCGGGGGAGGTACACCGAGGTAGACGAACCGCCCACGCAGATTAGCGTCCTGGGGGGGCGTCCGATCGAGACGGGAGTGGGGGCTTCGCAGTTGGCCTGGCATGAAGTCGCCGTGGCCGAGTTCTACCTGGACGAAGCCCAGACACTACCGTTTACGGGGACGATCTTCCCTGCGAGGGGCGAGGCGGTGGAAGCCACAGGGGTCACGCACACCTCGTTGTACGGTCCGGCCGCCGAGAGCGGAGCACCGCTCACCGAATTGGGATTCCGGCGTGGACTGGCGCCCCTTGGCGATTGGGGCCACTACATCGTGATCGTGTCGGTTTTGTTGTTCGGCATTTCGACCGCTATTTCGTGGAGCTACTACGGGGATCGGTGCGCAAACTACTTGTTTGGCCACAACGCGATCTTTCCCTACAAGATCGCTTACGTGCTCATGCACTTTCTCGGCGCGATCGTGCCCCTCGAGTTGGCGTGGACCCTAGGGGACGTGTTCCTGGGCATCGTGATCCTGCCCAACCTGATTGCCCTGGTGTTCCTGTCCGGCAAGGTAAGCGAGCTGACGACCAGCTACTTCGAGCGGGAGCCGTGGATAAGGACTCGAACGAGGGGCTGATCGACAGATGCGGTCACGCAGGGACACGCGCGGAGGCCTTCGGGCCTCCGCGTTGAGTGCCGAACCCGTCAGGCTTCAGGATCGCAGCACACCGCCGGGCCGCACAGCCTGATCGCCGAACCGATGACGTAGATCGTCCATGACACGTGAGAGGACCCGGTCGCGCTCTCCTTCCAATGCCGCGTCCTCGCCGAACAGCTCGAGTTGATTGGGTGCGTCGCGGTCGACCAGGTTACTGAGCGCCACACCCAGCAGCCTGGTCTTGGCGGGACGGGCTCGGCGCAACTCGCTAAGCAGGCTGCGTGCGACCGACATGATGCCGCGGTCCGTCTCGACCGCATCAGGGAGCGTGTGACCGGCCGAGCGGGTCGTGAAGTCGCCGTCACGGATTTTCACTGTGATCGTGCGCGCCCTCAGCTTCTTCCTGCGCACGGTTCCGCCGATCGACACGACCAGCTTCATGAGTTGGCGTTCCAACTCGTCGTCGTCCTTGATGTCTCGAAAAAAGGTCCGCTCCGAGCTGATCGTCTTTCGCGGCTCGTGGGGGCTGACG
>BTRA01000021.1:0-32492 GCA_036986155.1 Gemmatimonadota bacterium
AATCCCTGCGACAAACATGGCTGGCCTCCTTGGGTTGGGTGCCGCAGGCCTTTGAGCAAGTTCAGCGTAACGCCCCGCTCGAGTGAGGTCAGCCCTTCGCCTTATAAGATCAGAATCGCGAGACGCTAGGCTGACACAGGAGACGGCGGTGGGATCGACCCGATGGCCACAACCAGATCCGCGGGCGGGTCGGAGCTTCTCTGAGGGGTCCCCAGTTGGCGACCGGTGGCAGAATGACCTCAAGAGAATCGGCTATCGTACGCTCCTGCCTCTCCTCTCCAGGGTCGCGGCCCGACGTCGAGGGATTGCGTGGCTTAGGCCGCCGTTGACCTGGGGCCCCAGAGGGACCGAGTTCGACTACCTGTTGTCGGTGCTTGGTCGATCGAGCATTGCGGGTCAGGATGTTCTTCTTCAAGGGATTGGAGGAGGAGAAGAATCCCGGTTTTGGCTTCCGTATGCGCCTAACAGCTTGATTGGAGTCGATTTCGATCCAGGCCGTACGCTGGACGATGCTGGCAATACTGTGACTCGCAACTTCGCCGCAGATCTTACCGCACTCCCGTTCTCAGATCACGTCTTTGGCGGCGTCGCGTCAATCAATACATGGGAGCACGTTCAGCGACCTCGCGCGGCCCTCGAGGAGACGAAGCGAGTCGTAGGACCTGGCGGATGGTTCTTGGCCACCTTTGGACCTCTTTACAGGACAGTTGGTGGTGACCATCTGAGTCGGCTGAGGGGCGGCCTAGAACACGGCTATAACCACCTCATTCTCGACACCGGCGACTACCGGGATTTTGTCGAGCACATGTCTGTTCCCGGCGTCGACGTCATTGACGGCTCACCGGCACTCGGCCGTCTCTACATCGACCTAGATCTCTTTAGCCACTGGGGGTGGAGAGATTACCACCGCCTGTTCGACGAGGTGATGGACCTTCAAGTCTTCACGTGTCATGTTGACCTCGAGGCCGTCGAGTTCAGGGATCGATTTCGGGCCAAATGGTCGCTTCTCCTTGAGAAGGGTCATAGCGAAGAGGACCTTCTAATCTCGACGTTGGTAGTCTTGGGTCGGTTCACAGACACGTCGGCCTCACACGATTGAGACAGACGGATCCCTCGGCGGAGAGACGCTCGAAGTAGCGCCTGAACCGATCCCGGTTTCCTTGACAAGTGCTCGGCTTAATCATGCCGCCTTCCGGATGAACTCCTCGCGGATCTGGGGCGGGGTCCGGTACCCATGCCGTTCCGGTAGCCACCCGCGGTTGTAGCGTTCGATGAACTCGCCGATCACGTGCCTGGCCTCCTCGATGCTCTCCATCAGGCACCAGCGCGTGAAGCTCGACTGCAGCAGGTTTGTGCCGACGAACGCGGTGAAGAGGTCCCACCAGGGCCTTACCAGGTATCCCATGGCGAGCGAAACCAGGGCGAACCGTCCTGCGATGCCACGAATGAGTTAGTGCATTCTCATGGGTCACATCGTCGGATGGTTGGACGCTTCAGGGATCCCTGCATGACCGCAGATGGGGAGATGCGAACTCACTTCGACTCACACACGGCGTGAGCTCGTCGATCCTCGCGCTTTTCAACCGGTACTGATCTTGGAAATCAGCGCGGTCGCAAATGCCGGAGGCGTTCAGGTCTAAGTGGATCTCGTCGACACTCACCCGTGTGTATCTGATCAGTCCCGACTCCAGATACCCGTAGCAATTCCGCGAAAGGTAGTTCGGACTCCCCTCGGAATAGGAAGCGATCGCGTCGGATTCGGGCCCAAGGCCCGGCTCTTCGGGACGCTCCGTCCTGCAGTACGCATGTTTTGCATCAGATCATACGCATGGTTCGCAGCGCTGCGGGGACGGAGGTGATGCGTAAGTTGGCCGGTGCTTACTCTTCGCCCTCGTCCGGTCGCCGGCACGGCGGAGACTCCAAGAAAGCCAACTGATAATCCCTAAAACCCACCTACGACCGAGGGTTTTGGATGCGTACGGCCTTCGATCAGTTCATTTGCTTCTTCTGCGCCCTCCTCAATCAGTTGAGTTGTGGCCGTGCCACCTGTCATGATGCCTTGGATGAACCGATAGTCCAATCGCGTTCTTCCAACACCTCCGGCTCCACCACCGAGTCGACATCTATTGCTTCCTCCATCTGCTCGAATGTTTGGGTTGGCAGTGTTTCCAGCGACGGCGTTGGAGTCTCGAACAAGAAGATAGCGAGCGGCTAACCAGATAGTACCACCGGCGCCGCCTCCACTCTCGCCGGACCCACGTTCTCGCACACAATTTCCATCCTGGTCCATCGTGTTATGATTCGTTGATCCTCCAACACCCTTGGATCGAATCTCACCCATGATTCTCATCGTACCCGCAGTAACAACAAGGATACCGCCTCCGGTTCCGCCGGAGTCCTGTTCGGCGGGGCCGTCGATGCCTCCCCCACCTCCACCGCCCCCGGCTCCAAGAAACAACTCGGACAAGTCCCTTTTTCCATATGGGAAACCACGATCACCTGGACTAAACTGGGGAAGAAAGTTGGATTCATTAGCAATACCGGAAGTCCCGAATCCTCCGTAACCGGCACCTCCACCCCCCGGTCCAATTGTCGGACGACTATCGGGATCAACCCTGTCTTCACAGTCATATTCTTCGCAGGGAGTCTGCGCGCCACCTCCTGCTCCACCTTGTCGGAATGCTTGAACCGGCCCCCGATAAGATTCACCCGAGAGTCCTGAAAGCCCGTTTCCCGCGGACAGGGCGCCACCAAATCCCTTGCCGGACACGTCTATCGATCCTGTGCGTTCAACCAGGACAGAGTTCGCACGAAAAAACATCACCCCACCCTTGGTGCCGTCCCATGCGGGCACGGAAAGAGTATCGCCATTTCGCACCAACACATCATCATAGTGAAATATTTTCACCATCTGAATCTTGGTATTGGCACTAAAGCTCAAGCAGCAGGTATTCTGGAGCGGTTCGCATGCATTAAGAAACTCAAAGGCCGGCACGAACTCCTCTATCTCGAGATAATCACCGTAGCCGCTACCAGTACTATGGCCAGGGGGTGTATACCTTTCGCAGAGTGTGAAGTCTCTTCCATTATCGGTTTCGGAAGCAGTATTACTTCCTACTATGCCCAGGTGATATTGACCGGCGTTGTTTCCTTGCATACTGATGAGCAAGACCTCATCGCCTACTTGGAAGGATGCTGCTCCATCGTCGGTTGTCTGAACGTGACTTCCCTGACCACCGGTTATTGCGACAGCCTCGAATTCTGGAGCAGATGTGTCGCCGTCTCTGCGCGTGCTGGTCCGATATATGTCCTCCGCAAGATGACCAAAGGTGTATGTGTGGGGTCCATCTGTGGCAGTCAGGGATATTCCCAGCGAGTTGGTATAGTTGATAACAAGTGAAAACGTGATTTGGTCTCCGTTTTGCAGGAATTCCTCCCCGAGCTGGTCTCCATCTCCCCAGCTTCGACTGATCAGGTCTACAAATGCCACGTCATCACCGAAGGGAAAGGCGTTTTCCGCGAAGCGCGCTCTGATTCCGTCTCCGTCTGACAACAATTCCCCGGGTAAGAAGAGCAGTGGAAAGGCGAGTTCTGCCGTGCGCTTTCCGAATCCGTCTTCAGGTGACACCAGTACGGCGGGAAAACCGATCAGTGGACTGTCTCTCGGAATCCTACTCAATCTGATCTGAATCTCGTCAATGGTATGACCGTCGGGGACATCAAGCCATGCCGCGATTTTGCTCACACGCGTGTCCCATTCATCATCATGTTGCCACCGTATTATTCGTGGTCGGTAGCTGGTACATGAAATAGGCAATGTTACGAGAACCAGCAGCACTAGACGCAGCCCAATCCTGTTCATGCTAGTGTCCTCAAAGAATCCCATGTTGGTGTCCTCCAGAACTGAGAGGGATAGGCGTTTCAAAAAACGTCTCCTTGCGAGGCCGCGGGTGCGGCGATCGCAGGCAGACCCAGAAACAACCGGGTAGACGTCGCTCGTAGGTGGCGACAAACCATGCGCGTTCCCTCCTTGGAGCGGTCCCCTGAAGACCGTGAACCCGACGGGTAACTCCTAGACGATGCCTACGCCGGGATATTCTCACTTCGGACTCTCGGCTCGGCGTCGTGGCGTGCTGGACATCATCGTGGGGGGTTGAAAAACTGAGGGAGGGGGGACCCCAGAGGTAGGCGTTTCAAAGGCCCTTGGCCGAGGTGAGCATCCCGGACGCTGGATCGAGTCATCCGGCGTGAACATGTTCAGGAGTGACTGACGCCTCATGCCCCTACCCATTGGACATTTGAAGAAGTCCCCCTCAAAGAGTCCGCCGGTCACCTTTGCGCGTAGAGTTCGCCGCCCTCGAGTGCAACGTCATCCCCCACGATCAAGCACGACGGGACGTCGTTAGTACCGGTAGTACTCCGGCTTGTACGGTCCGTCCTTCGGCACGTTGATGTACTCGGCCTGCTCGTCGGTCAGCTCGGTGAGTCTCACGCCGAGCTTGTCCAGGTGGAGGCGGGCTACCTTCTCGTCGAGCAGTTTGGGTAGCAGGTACACCTTGTTCTCGTACTGCTCGTGGTTCGTCGCGAGCTCGATCTGGGCGATCACCTGGTTGGTGAAGCTCGCCGACATGACGAACGACGGGTGGCCGGTGGCACACCCCAGGTTGAGGAGCCGGCCCTCGGCCAGGATCAGCACGCTGTGCCCGTCCGGGAAGACCCACTCGTCGTACTGGGGCTTGATGTTGATGTTTTCGATGCCCGGGATGCGCTTGAGCCCGGCCATGTCGATCTCGTTGTCGAAGTGGCCGATGTTGCCGATGATGGCCTTGTCCTTCATGCGGCTCATGTCATCGGCGGTGATGATGTCCTTGTTGCCCGTCGTGGTCACGAAGATGTCCGCCTGACCGACGACGTCCTCGAGGCGCTTCACCTCGAAGCCCTCCATGGCGGCCTGGAGCGCGCAGATCGGGTCGATCTCGGTGACGATCACGCGGGCGCCCTGGCCCTTGAGCGCCTGGGCGCAGCCCTTGCCCACCTCACCGTAGCCGAGCACCACGGCCATTTTGCCGGCGATCATCACGTCGCTGGCGCGGTTCAGCCCATCGATCACGGAGTGCCGGCAGCCGTAGATGTTGTCGAACTTGGACTTGGTGACCGAGTCGTTGACGTTGATGGCAGGGAACAGCAGAGTGCCTTCGTCGGCCATCTCGTAAAGGCGGTGGACGCCTGTCGTCGTCTCCTCGGAGACGCCCAAGATGTTTTCGGCGATCCGGTGCCAGGTCCCTGAATCACGGCCGATGCTGGTGCGCAGCAGATCGAGGATGACTCCCCACTCCTCCGGATCGTTCTCTGGGTCGAAGTCGGGCACGGCGCCCGCGTCCTCGAACTCGACACCCTTGTGGATCACGAGGGTCGCGTCGCCGCCATCGTCCACGATCAGGTCGGGGCCGCTGCCATCGGGCCAGGCGAGAGCCTGCTCGGTGCACCACCAGTACTCCTCGAGCGTCTCGCCCTTCCAGGCGAACACGGCCACACCGTTCGGCTCTTCCTCGGTGCCGTCCGGCCCTACCGCGACCGCCGCGGCCGCGTGGTCCTGAGTGGAGAAGATGTTGCACGAGACCCAGCGCACATCCGCGCCCAGCTCTACCAGAGTCTCGATGAGCACGGCGGTCTGGATCGTCATGTGGAGCGAACCCATCACCTTGAGTCCGGCCAACGCCTTCTGAGGCCCGTACTCCTCCCGGGCGGCCATCAGGCCCGGCATCTCATGCTCGGCCAGGCGCATCTCCTTGCGTCCCCATTCGGCCAATCCGAGGTCGGCCACCTTGAAGGGAAGGCGCTCGCCCTGTGGCTCCGCGTCACGCGTATCGTTCAGAACAGCCGTGTCCATGTCGTCATCCTCGGTTGCGTTCATGGGTGTGTGTTCACGTCTCATGCGCCGCGCCGCGCCGTGGCCATGAACAGAAGCGGTCCCTCCGCCTCGGGCCTGGGCGGCAGCGGCCGATAGCGGAACTGCTCGAGTCCCGCACTCGTCATCCATTCCTCCATTTGGCTCTCGGTGAAGCCGGGCCACAGGTGGCCCATCTCCTCACGGTAACCGTCGCGCGTGTGGGCACGCATGTCCACTACGACGAGCCGGCCACCCGGGCACAGGGCTCTGCACGCCTCGGCGAGAACGCTCGGAGGGTCCACGATGTAGTGGAGCACGAGCAGCATCATCGCCACGTCCAGTTCGCCGTCCGTCACCGGGAGTCGCTCGAGCTCACCCTGGCGCAGATCGACGTTGCACAGGTCCGCCACCCGGTCCTTGGCGGCCGCCAACATTTCGGCCGACGCGTCCACCGCGACGACCCTGGCGACGAACGGCGCGATCGCCTCGGCCAGCGGGCCGGTGCCGGCGCCCAGATCTCCGACGGTCCACTCGCTGTCGAGTAGGCCGAACAGCGGCAGGACCTCGGCCTCGGCCCCGAACAACTCGCCGCGGAGCGTGTCCCAGCGGCCGGCGGCCGTGGCGAAGAACTCGCGCGATCGATCACGCCGGCGCCCCAAGACGGCCTTCGCCCGTTCCGCGTCTTCGTCGCCGATCGGGGCCTGGCGCACTTCATCGCGCACGAGCCCCCACAACTCGCTGGCCGTGTCGTCCAACCCGGGCGTCATCCGGTAGTGCCGGCTGGTTCCGTTCGCGCGTGAAACCACCCAGCCGTCGCCGGCCAGGACCTTGAGATGGCGGCTGACCGTCGACTGTGGGAGCTGAACTACCGCGACCAGTTCCGAAACCGTGAATTCGCCCCCCTCCAACAACAGCAGGAGACGGCTCCGCGCGGAGTCGCCGAGGGCGGTCATCCGCTCGAAAACTCTGGGTTCGACTACTATATCCATATATCCGAATGTAATGATGTATCTATGACAGGGGAAGATCAGACCGATCGGGCCCGCCTTGCCTAGGGTGGATAGGAAGCATATCTTCCACCATTCCTATTGATGGTGGAGGCCACGATGGCGCTGAATATCAAGAGTCCGGAAGCCCATGAACTCGCCCGGGAGCTCGCCGTCGAGACTGGTGAGAGTATCACGGAGGCGGTGACGGAGGCTGTGCGAGAGCGGTTGGCCGCCGTGCGCGTGGCGGGTTCCCCCGACGTGCTGTTGGCCGAGGTGGCGGCGATCCAGGAGTTCGTCGCCTCGTTACCTGACGTAGAGGGCGGCAGTGTCGACGCCGGCTTGGGCTACGACGAGTTCGGGCTACCGGAGTAGCGCCGCTTTGGTGATCGACACCTCCGCTTTCGTAGCCATCCTCCTGAATGAACCTGAGGCGTCACGGCTCGTAGAGGCGATCGCATCGGCTCAGGCGCGCCTCGTAGCCACGCCGACCGTGGTCGAGGCCTCGGCGGTCATGCGTGCGAAGAAAGGGCCCGGAGGGGAAGTCGCTTTGGATGCGCTGCTCCGGAGCTTGGATGCTGAAAGTCTCCCCTTCTCGAACGATGCCGCGAGGCTCGCGCGCTTGGGTTATAGCCGCTTCGGGAAGGGGATCGGATCACCCGGAGTGCTCAACTACGGAGACTGCCTTGCCTACGGTGCCGCGATGGCGGCCGCGCAGCCGCTGCTCTTCAAGGGTGACGACTTCGGTCGGACCGACGTGATGGCGGCCGCCTACTAGAGTCGGGACACTAAGCCCCCTCGGCCGCCTCCCCGCAGCGGAATGTGTCGAGGATGGTTTCGAGCTGGATCATGTACTGGTACTTTTCCCTGCTTGGAGCGTAGAGCCAGGCGTCGATGAAATACGTGCGGCCCAGGGCCGGGCAGCCGACCGCGCGGGTGATAAAGGGGCCCGCGGCCGGGAACGATTCGGCTGGGTTCTCCCAGATTCCGCGTAGCTCGTAGAAGTCCAGGCCGGCGCGTTGCATTCGGCTTCCCCGCATAGCCGTGGTGTCCACAACCTGCGGATAGCTGAAATGGCTCTCCTGTACCTCCTCCCGCCACGCGATGATATCCTGCTCTCCGATCTCGCTCAGGTTCACGTCGCGCCAGCTGACGGTCACCTGCCTGATGAGCTCGGACGGGTCGGGGTTGTCGTTGCGGAAGACGTAGACCGAGTCCGTCTGTCTCCAATAGTAGACCTCGGGCACGAGCAGCCTGAACCCTGCTTCGGCCTCGAGTGAGTCGGCCAACGCCGTGTCGGGCGGCGTCATGAACATGCGCTTGAGAACCCATTGGCGGTACTGTCCGTCGAGCATTTCGGAAAGCGGGTCGAGCAGCGTTGCGACCTCCTCCGCTCCGCCCGTGGGAGAGAGCAGGAGAATGCTCACGCGCTGGCCCTGGGCCCACACATCCTCCGCCTGCAGGAGTTCGGGTGGGTCGAAGGTGTCCTGGTCGAGCTTGGTCAGTGCTTTGGCCACCCACGGCTCGTCCGCGCTACCAATCAAGAGGAGTTGGCGGAAGCGCTGGAGCTGGTTCCAATCCTCTTCGCGCGGATCCTGCTGGGTGACTCTGAACATCTTCTCCGGGCGAACCGTGAAGATTCTGGGCTCCAGCGCGCTGTAGACGATGTCCTGGATCTCGGACCAGCGTTCATTGCTTACGCCGGCGATGATGCTGTTCCACTCGCCCCAGGCCCGCGGCTCTTCACAGGCCGAAGCGACGAGGGTGGTCGCGGTGAGAGCGCTCAGGAGGAGAGAGAATCTGCGCATGGTTCCTGCGTCCGCTGTAATGGGCGAGGCGGGGTGGGCCCCACGCCTCCACCGTGCCCTACCATCGGCGCGGCGTGGGCGTTCCCCTCGGCTAGTCCCCCAGCTTCTCCTCCAGCTCCCGCAGCACCTCGAGCTTGTAGGCCTGGGCCGCAGAGGAGCCCCCCCCGTTTTCCTCCTCAATCCTGGCGATCCGTGACCGAGCTGCAGCCAGGAGTTCATTGGCCTCGTCGGGGGCCTCGTTCCGATGCGACAGGATGCTCTTCCTGGCCCGGAGAAGACCGGCCTGAACGCGGGACTCGATCGAGTAGGCGTTGTCCTCAGTCCGCAGCACGGCCGCAATGAGCGAGAACGCCGCGCTCGTCGCCCAGCGCGTTCAGCCGATCGGGCGAGAGCGATCCTGCCGGGAAGGCTCGTTCCGCCAGGGCACAGCCCGCCTCGGCGTCGGAGGCGAGCAACCGATCGACCATGGCGTCCACGTTCCACCCCTGGGACAGCCGCCGCTCGGTCACCTGCATCAGGGGGCCATCGTCCTCCCATGCGAGCCGTTCGAAGAGTACCTCCTCGATCAGGCGGTCCGCGTTCTGGTCGGCCGGTCCGGACGCGTCCCTTAGCCAGCCGAAGTTGGCATACAACTCGAGCAGGGGGTCGCGTGCGTCCGTGCCCGCCTCCGCCAGCGGCTGCACCAAGTGGCAGAGCCAACGACGTCTCTCCGGGTAGATTAGGTCCGCGCTGCTCAGTCCGGCGGCGTGCCTCAGGATGACCCGGACGATCTCGTCGTGCGTCAGGCCCAGGGCGTAGAGGCGGTCACCGGCGGCCCGGAAGACCTGGTGGGCGTCGTCCTCCAGAAACGGCAGGAGGCCATCTGCGGACATGCACGCGGCGATCTCCTTGGTGTGCGCGGCGGCCTTGGTCCGTCCGGCCACAGCCCTGGGGATCATCCGCACCCAGGGGCTGATACTCACGGCACCCATGAGCCACAGCCTCGCCGGCGCCGGCACCAAGATCATGATCGGCACGAAGACCAGCGGCGCCAGGATCTCGACGTCGTAGAAGAGCATGCGCATCATGACCGCGCCTGTGACGTACCCGAGCACGACGCCGACGATGGCACCCAACCACCCAAGGCCGAACACGCTCCCGAGCGCATGGCCCGTGACGCCGTATATCGCGGGCCAGATCAGCATGTTGATCTCGTACATGGCCCCGGCGGTGGAGATCGCTGGGAGGGGGGAGGTCTTCGGGACGATCATGGCGAAAAAGGTATGGAACAACGCTGCAGCGTGACAGCGTGATGAGTCCGTTCGCGTGATTCCGGCGGCCCGGGTTGGACAAGCGAACCCCGCCGGCTCAATATGGAGCTTCCTTCCGCCTGGAATGGCATACGTGGCATTCGGAGGCAAGTCTTGATGTCATTTGCGTTTCGTTTGCTCCTCGCGCTCCTCGGATTGTTGTGGCTTCGCACGGCCCTCTACCAAGAAAACTGGGGCCATGGCGGACGACTGAAGGCGATCGTGAACGGGGGACTCGGCCTCCTGATCATGGTGCCCCTGTGGCGATTCTCGGCCGCCATAGCCAGGGACTGGGGCACCTTGGTGGAGAAGACCCCCGAGAAGGGTCTGGTGACGGTCCTCCGGCCCGCGTCGGACGACGTTTCCGAGGCATGGGTCGGCAACGTACTCACGCACGTCCGCTCGCTGAATCCGTCCGTCCGCACGAGCCTGACCTACCGCATGTGGGCCACGGTCATCCGCCTGCCCGGCGCCCCCCGCTTCACGAGCGCGATCATGCGGGGCTGGAGCAGCCCCAAGTACCACACGTCCGAGTGGCGCGTGAACATCTACACCACGCTGAGCAAGGGCGATGTTCAGAAGGCCAACCTCGACTTCCTGGAGCGTCTGGCCGCGGCGGTGGTCGATCCACCGGGTGGGCGGGCGTCAACCCTTTGAGGCACTATCGTGTCTTCTCCTGGCAGGCCGGTGCGTGGCCCAGCCCACAGCAGAAACGGAGCCCTTCATGATCCATCATCGTTCGCACACGACCGCGTCCACCCGAGTCCACGCTCGTGGACCCGCGACCGTCATAGTCGTCTTCGCCGTGCTGGTCCTGGCCCTCGCGCTTCCGCTCCGACCGGCTCCGGCCGCCGCCCAGGGCTTCGGCCTCGGCCCGCAGGGGTCGCAAGAGCCGATCGACCTGGCCGCCATCGCCAAGATCAAGGAGGAGGGCTTCGAGCGCTCCCAGGTCATGGACATCATGAGCTGGCTCACCGACGTGCACGGCCCCCGCCTGACGGGCTCGCCGATCACCAAGGCGGCCGGCGATTGGTCGATTCAGCAGTTCGAGAAGTGGGGCCTGTCCAACGCGCACTACGAGTGGTGGGGCCCGTTCGGCCGTGGCTGGGTCAACGACCGCATGGTGGCCCAGGTCACGGAGCCGGTGGCGTTTCCGGTGGTCGCCTACCCGGCGGCCTGGAGTGACGGGACGAACGGCAAGGTCGAGTCGGAGGTGGTGATCGTTCCGAGCACGGTCCGCACGGCCGCCCAGTTCGCCCCGTACCGGGGAACGCTCGAGGGCAAGATCGTGTTGAGCCAGCCGCCCAGGGAGGTTCCCGCGCTCTTCACCGCCCTGGCGCAGCGGCGCACTCAGGAGGAGCTCAATGCGCTTGCCAACCCGTTTCCGGTTGGAGGGCGTGATGGTCGGGCGCTCGCTCGCCGGCGTCGTTTCGGCGGTCCGGGCCCGGGTCAGGCCTCGCCGGATGGCAGCCCGCTGGTCGATCTTGCGCAGTGCCTGGCCGACGAGGGCGTCGCGGCCGTGCTCAGGCCGGGCGGCGGCAACTCGACGGGCGGGACAGTGTTCGTGAGTCGCGGAGGTAGCCGGGCGGCCGACGCACCGCGCGCCCCGGCGCAGGTCAGCCTCACGCCCGAGCACTACGGCCGGATCTACAGGATTCTCGAAAAGGACATCCCGGTACGGATGGAGCTGGACGTCGAGAACACCTTCTACACCGACGAACTCAACTCATTCAACCTGATCGCCGAGATACCGGGCACCGACAAGGCCGACGAGGTCGTCATGCTGGGCGCCCACTTCGACTCCTGGCAGGCGGGCACCGGCGCGACGGACAACGCCGCTGGTTCGGCCGTAATGATGGAAGTCATGCGGATACTCAAGGCCAGCGGCCTCCCGCTTCGCCGCACCGTGCGGATCGGCCTCTGGACGGGCGAAGAGCAGGGCTTGCTCGGGAGCCGCGCGTACATCGACGATCACTTCTTGGACCGCGCCACGATGCAGCTTCGGCCGGACCACGAGAAGCTCTCGTCCTACTACAACGTGGACAACGGCACGGGCGCCATCCGAGGGATCTACCTCCAGGGCAACAGCGCCGTGGGGCCGATTTTCTCGCGGTGGATGACCGCGCTCAACAGCGACAGCATCAGCGTGGGGCATATCGCCCCGGGGAACACGGGCGGCACCGACCACCTGGCGTTCGACGCGGTGGGTCTCCCGGGTTTCCAGTTCATCCAGGACCCGGTGGAGTATGGCACCCGCACCCACCACTCCAGCCAGGATGTCTACGAGCGCATCCAGGAAGTGGACATGAAGCACAACGCGGTCGTGGTGGCCGCGTTCGTGTATCTGACCGCGAACCGAGACGAGCTTCTGCCGCGCAAGGCGCTTCCCGACCTGGAAGCCAGCGGCTTCGGTAGATTCAGGGGTCGCAGAGGTGGTGCCCAGCCGGTAGGGTGTCCGGCAGGCTGACTCGAGGGAGAACGCGACGATGACCGAGCACTACCGGCCCGATGGCCGGATTACCAACGCGTATTACGAGAAGGAGCTCGTCAGGCTCCAAGAGGAGCTCGTCGCCCTCCAGGACTGGATCAAGCACGAGGGCCTGAGAGTGGCCGTCCTGTTCGAGGGCCGCGACACGGCGGGGAAGGGTGGTGTCATCAAGCGCATCACCCAGACGCTGAATCCTCGTATCGCCAGGGTCGTGGCGCTGGGCATACCGACGGAGCGCGAGAAGAGCCAGTGGTACTTCCAGCGCTACGTGCCGCACCTGCCCGCGGCCGGCGAGATGGTGCTCTTCGACCGGAGTTGGTACAACCGGGCCGGTGTGGAGCGGGTGATGGGCTTCTGCACCGACGACGAGTACAGGGAGTTCCTGCGGTCATGCCCCCAGTTCGAGAGGATGTTGGTTCACTCGGGCATGATCCTGCTCAAGTACTGGTTCTCGATCAGCGCCGAGGAGCAGGAGCGGCGCTTCCTGAAACGGATCGACGATCCCAAGAAGCGCTGGAAGATCAGCCCGATGGACGTGGCGTCTCGGGCGAAGTGGACCGAGTACTCGCGGGCCAAGGACGCCATGTTCATGTACACCGACATCGACGAGTGCCCGTGGTCCGTGGTCAATGCCGACGTGAAGCGCCACGCGCGGCTGAACTGCATCCACCATCTGCTGCAGACCGTGGAGTACACCGATCTACCCGACGAGCCGATCGAGTTGCCGCCGTTGCAGAAGGACCCGAACTACCGGCGGCCGGATATCGACAGCATGACCTGGGTGCCGGAGGTATACGGTGGTGGGGCCGCTGGGGAAGACGAGGAGGGCGGCTAACCGCTGGCGAGTCTGCGTCCTTTTCCGCACGCTGGCGTGGAGGGTTTCGCCCGCCTAAGCCTCGTAACGTACGATCACCACCTCGCCATCGTAATCGCATCCGTCCAACGCGGTGCGCATCAGAGACAACGCGGCTTCGACACTGAAGCCTCCCACACCCGAGCCCAGCACCGGAAACGCGATCGATTGGAACTCCTGCTCGCGCGCGACCTCCACGGCATTGTGCACGGACCGTTGGATCGAAGCCTCGGAAGCCCGCCACAACAGGTTGATCGCGGCGACGTGGATGATGCCTCGATGCGGTAGGTGGCCGGCGCTCGTGAGCACCGCGTGCCCAAGGGGAAGGGCGCCCTTTCGCGCCAACTCACGGAAGGGGCCGGTCCCCGCCCGGCGCTTGATGGCGCCGGCTACGCCCTGCGGTATCAGCAGCCACCAGGGGATGACGTTGCGGTTCCATGCGTTGACGAGCGCGTCGACTTTCTGGTCGAGGAGGTCGCCATGGACCACGGTGACGTTCAAGACGGACCTCCAATTCCGTACATCGTGTTGCCACCTACCTGCGCCCGCTCAGGCCGTCAGGCCTCGGCGTCAAGCGGTGCTTGGGTGGCGGCTTCCGCCTCTCGATACAGCCACGCCCCCGCCATCGTGGCCAGCGGCATCTCGACCGCTCCCCACGCCATGGTGATCCCTCCGGTCAAGCCAGAATGTGGGTCGGAGGCACGTTGCCCCTCTGGAGGGGTGGGGTCAACGATTTCGGGAGGTCGGCTACTCGGCCTTGAGCACGGTTAAGGGATCTACTCGAGTGGCCTGACGGGCGGGGATGATCGTGGCGAGGACCGCCACGGTCGCCAGTCCTGCGCTGATCGCCAGAAACGTGAGCGGATCCGTCGCGCTCACCTGGAACAGGAAGCCCTCCATCGTTCGGGCGAGGCTCAGCGCCAGGCCGAGTCCACCGCCCAACCCGATCAGGATCGGGCCGCCCATGCCTTTGACCACCATCGAAAAGATGTCGGTGTCGGCGGCGCCGAGGGCGATCCGCACTCCGATATCGCGGCGCTGCCGGCTCACGCTGTAGGCGACCACACCGGCGATCCCCACTCCGGCGAGGATCAGCGCTAACACGCCGAACGCGCTGAGGAGGACGGCTCCCATGCGCTGGGTCGTGAGCACCCGGGCGACCTGGTCCTCCATGGTCTGAAGGGTGGTGATCGGAAGGTCCCGCTCCAGGGCCCCGACCTCGGACCGAATCAGAGGCAGCAGGCTCCGGGCATCTCCGGTCGTCCGGACGGAGAGTGTGAGGAAGGAGCTGGCCGCCCGCGAGGACCACTGGGCGAGCGGGACGAAGACGTAATCCGTAGGGTCGTCCGCCAGAGTGTTCCACGTCACGTCATCGACTACGCCGATGACCTCTACGACCTCACCACCGGTGCGTACGGTGCCGCCCACCGCGAGGCCGTCGGGCCAGTACGCGCTCGCCATGGTTTGGCTGACGACCATCACGTTCGGGCTTCCCTCGTCGTCCGACGCGGATATCACCCGGCCCTCGTTCAAGGGTAGCCCCAGGCTCTCGAAATAGCCGGGCGTGACGAAGACCACGTCCATGCGCAGCTCTTCGTCGGGCCTCGGTTGATAGCCGTCCACCTCGAAGAAGAAACCGATGGCCCCTCCGGCTTGTAGGGGCACGCGCGTGCTCAGCGCCGCCGCCGTGACGCCGGGGAGCCCGCTCGCGCGCTCCTTCAGGGCGTCGGTGAAGGCCATTGCTTGCTCGGGACTGTACTGGAGCTGGGCGAGGGGAAAGCGCGCTAGCGCGACGTTGTCGAGCCCGATGCCCAGGTCGGCGGAGAGCCCCCTCTGGAGCGTACGCAGGAAGAGCCCCGAGCCTGCGAGAACCACCAGGCAGAGCGCCACCTGAATCGCGACCAGCGACTTGCGCAGGCCCAGTCCCCGCCCGAGACCCCTGAGCCTCGCCTCTCCCTTGAGGGCGCCGACGAGGTCGGGCCGTGTGGCATGAAGCGCGGGCGCCAATCCGAACACCACGCCCGTAACCAGTGAGATGATCAGGGTGACGGCGAGCATGCCACGGTCCAGCCCGATGTCCAGCATGCCGATCGAGACGCCTCCCGGAAGCTGCAGACCGCCCATCAGCGCGAGCACCGCCCAGGCCACGGCCAGACCCGCTGCACCGCCGAGCAGGGCCAGCACCATGCTCTCCGTCAGGAGCTGCCGCATGAGTCGGCCGCGGCCCGCTCCGATCGCCAGACGCACTCCGACCTCGCGGGCCCGAGACGAAGCACGCGCGACCAGGAGGTTCGCCACGTTGGCGCAGGCGAGGAGCAGGGTGAGTCCTACGACGCCAAGAAGCAGCCAGACGAAACCTGTCATCTGCGCTTCGGAGCCGACCGGGAGCGCGTAGCCCGGCAGGGCGTCCACGGTCACGGACCGCGGCCCTCGCGCTTCCGGGTCCTCCTCGGCCAACTGTGCGGAAATCGCGAGCATCTCCGCTCGCGCTTGCTCGACGCTGCTGCCAGGCTGGAGCCGGGCGATCAACCTGCCGATCCACCGGTAGGCGCGCTCCTCCCAGACGCGTGGATCGGCGATGGATCCGGTGCCCAGGGACGTTCCGGCTCGCATGGGAATCCACAGGTCGGGCCGCACGCTCAGGCTCATCCCGGCGAAGCCGACGGGACCCACACCGGCCACTGTGAACGGGGAGCCGTTGAGGCGCACCGTCCGACCGACGATATCGGCATCGGCCTGGAAGTGATCCTGCCAGAACGCGTGGCTCAAGACCACCACCGGGACGCCCGCCTCCAACCGATCGTCCTCGGGCTGGATGAGTCGGCCGAGCGCGGGCGTGAGGCCGAGGAGGTCGAAGTAGTTCCCGGTGACCGCCTCCACCGTGCTGAACCGTGCGCCCAGCTCCTCGTCGCCGAGCCCCGCCGAGAGCGTCGCGGTTGCCGCCATGTCGGCGAAGTATGTCGAGCGCTCGCGGTAATCGAGATAGTCCAAGTACGACGAGGAGCTCCTGGGGAAACCACGGCGGCTCGTCGTGTAAACCGCCGCCAACTCCCCGGGTTCGCGAACGGGAGGAGCGCGGAACAGGGCGGCGTTCGCGATGCTGTAGATGGCCGTGTTAGCCCCGATGCCCAGGGCCAGGGTGAGAATCACGATCACCGAGAATCCGGGATTTCCGGTCAGCATGCGCAGCCCGTACCGCAGGTCCCCAATGAATGAAGCCATCAATCGCCCCCTCCTCCTCGTCCCGTTCCCGAGCCCGGCCTCGCGCCGGGTCCTCTTCACTATGTCCTGCGGGTCTCCGAACGCCTCCAGGGCCGCACGCCAGGCCTCACCGGGCGCCACGCCCGTATCGATCAGCTCCTGGGTGCGCATCTCCAGATGGAAGCGGATCTCATCTTTGATCTGCTTGGAGAGGTCGCGGCCGACAGGACCCGGATGGAAATCGCGACGGAAGCCTCGGTGCGGTGACATCCAAGACGACGCCGAGTTAGCGTCGCGCGCCGTTCAAGATCGCAGTGACCGCGCCGGAGTACGCCGCCCAGCGGGCCGCTTCGTCCTCGAGCGACTCTCGGCCGAGCTTGGTCATGCAGTAGAACTTGGCGCGCCGGCCGGTATCGGTTCGGCCCCACTCGGACTCGAGGAGACCTTTGCGCTCGAGGCGATGGAGCGCCGGGTAGAGCGCCCCCTCCTCCACGTTGAGAACGCCGTTGCTGTTCTCCCGGATCCAACGGCCGATCCCGTATCCGTGAAGCGCCTCGTTCTTGAGCGTCTTGAGGATCAGGATGTCGAGGGTGCCGGTAAAAAGATCACTTCCGCTCATTCCGGCTCTCCTGGCACGGCATCCCTCTGTGGCTTATGCCTCGTTGGCTTAGGGAATGTACTTCTCTATGCCTAAGTGGTCAAGGGGTACTTGCGGGCTCAGGTCGCCGGTCCCTAATTGCGAATCCGCGCTCTACGCGCGGGACTAGAAACCATGGAAGACGCACGTTGCGAAGGGGATTGCCGATGAATCGGGTCACAGGGGTGATGAGCATAGCGCTGGCTGGTCTGCTGTCGGCCATCGCCGGGTCCGCCTCCGCCCAACAGGTCGATCCGTCCCTGCTTCCGGGTCTCGGCTACCGCTTCATCGGCCCGGACGGGAACCGGGTGAGCGCGGTGATGGGCGAGCCGGGCAACGACCTCGTGATGTACGTCGGCGCGGCTTCGGGCGGGCTCTGGAAGACGGGAGACGGAGGCGTGAGTTGGGCGCCGATTTTCGACGATGTCGAGGCGTCGTCCGTGTCGGCGCTCGCCATGGCGCCCAGCGACCCCAACATCCTCTGGGTGGGCACCGGCGAGACGTTCATCATCCGGCCCGCGCACGCGATGGGTGACGGGATCTACAGGTCCACGGACGCAGGCCGTTCGTGGAAGCGCATGGGGCTGGAGAAGACGGGCAGGATCGGGCGCATCCGGGTCGATCCCCGAGACTCGGACGTGGTGTTCGCATGCGCGCTGGGTCACACGTACGGACCCCAGCCCGAGCGGGGCGTTTACCGCACCCAAGACGGCGGCGACACCTGGGAGTTGGTCCTGCAGGTCAGCGAGGAGTCGGGGTGCATCGATCTGGCCATGGACCCGACCAACCCACGCATTTTGTTCGCCGCGTTCTGGGACATCCAGATCAACACGTGGGGGCTCGACTCGGGCGGCCCTGACGGGGGCGTGTGGCGCTCCATGGACGGGGGCGACACGTGGGAGCGGCTTTCGCACGGAGGCCGGGGCTTGCCCTCGAGCGCCGACCAGACCATCGGCAAGATCGCCGTCGAGGTGGCGCCCAGCGATCCTGGGCGGGTCTACGTGCTCACCGAGGAGGACAGCCCTCGGTTCTACCGCTCCGACGACTATGGCGCGACCTGGCGGCTGGTCCTCACCAACCACACGATCAACGAGCGAGCTCCCTACTACACACGCATCGGTGTCGACCCCCAAAACGCGGATCGGGTGTACTTCCTTTCCGTGCGTTTCAGCATGACGCTGGACGGGGGCCGCACGCTCGTGCCCGACCCTCCGCGGGGCGGGGGCGACACGCACGATGTGTGGATCGATCCGACCAACGCGAGGCGGATCATGGTGGGCGACGACGGGGGAGCGAACGTGAGCCTGGACCACGGCGCCTCGTTCCGGCGCGTCAACTTACCGATCGCGCAGATGTACCATGTGGCAGTGGACGACGAGGTCCCCTACAACGTGTACGGCAACCGGCAGGACGGGTATTCCTACCGTGGGCCCTCGAACAGCCGGGCGGGCTCGACGATACCCCTGGGACTCTGGCAGGACGTGGGCGGCTGCGAGAGCGGCTTCGCCCAGCCCGACCCGGCCGACCCCAACATCGTCTGGTCCGGGTGCTATGACGGAGGGCTCGAGCGTTTCGACCTCCGGACCAAGCAAGCCAGGAACGTGCGCGTTTGGCCCGAGGCCGCCTACGGATGGGCGCCCGCCGATCTGAAATACCGGTGGCACTGGAACTTCCCGCTGGAAATCTCGCCCCACGACAACAACACGGTCTACGTCGGCAGCCAGTACGTACACAGGACGAGGGACGGCGGGCAGAGCTGGGAGGAGATCAGCCCCGACCTCACGCTGAATCTCGAGGATCATCAGCAGAATTCGGGCGGCGTGGCCTTCGACAACCTCATGACCTACGACGGCGCGCTGCTGTTCTCGATTGCCGAGTCACCGGTCGAGCCGGGGCTCATTTGGGCGGGCACCAATGACGGGCAGGTACAGCTCACCCGGGACGCGGGTGCGAGCTGGATCAACGTCACCGAGAACATCCCGGACCTTCCGCCGTGGGGCACCATCGCCAGTATCGAGCCGTCTCGGTATACGTCGGGAACGGCATACATCTCGGTGGATCTCCACCAGATGGCGGACTTCGACCCGTACATCTACAAGACCGAGAACTATGGGCGGGACTGGAAGAAGATCTCCGACGGCATCCCCGCGTCTCCGCACTCGTTCGTGCATGTGACCAAGGAGGATCCCAACCGGCCCGGGATGCTGTTCGCCGGTACCGACAACTCGGTGTGGTTCTCGCTGGACGACGGCGAGCACTGGAACAAGCTCAGGCTCGACATGCCGCCGGCCCCGGTCTACTGGCTGGAGATCCAGGAGCGTTTCGACGACCTGGTCGTGGCCACGTACGGGAGGGGCTTCTATATAATGGACGACATTTCGCCGCTCAGGGCGCTGGAGGCCGACGTGCTCGCGGCGGGCAACACGGTCTTCGACATCCGTTCGGCCTACCGCTTCCAGCCGGTCCAGGGGATCAAGACCGAATCGAGCTTCGTAACGGGCCGGAATCCGAGCTACGGGGCCCGAATCAACTACTTCCTGGCCGACACCACCGAGACCGTGGGTATCACGGTACTAGGTCCGGCCGGCGACACCGTGCGCACGCTGGACGGCCCTCGAGGGCTCGGCGTGAATCGGGCGGTATGGGATCTGCGCCACGCTCCGTCGCGGAGGGCGAGCCTGCGCACGCGGCCGCCGGACCGGCCCTGGGTCGAGCTCGGCATCGACGGTACGCGCGACCTGCGTACCTGGGACCTCGACCTCAATCCCGGCCAGCGCGGCCCCTTGGTGGTGCCCGGGGCCTACGAGGTGCGCGTGGAGATCGGCGAGGAGATCGTGAGCAAGACGGTCGAGGTTCTGAAGGACCCGTACTCCACGGGGACCATGGACGACATCCGGGCCCAGGTAGCCCTCTCGCTGAGCATGCGGGGTCAACTCGACGATATCGTCGACCTCGTCGACCGGTTGGAGTGGGCCAGGAAGCAGCTCGAGGACATTCAGGGAGCGCTGGCTCGTGACGGCGGTGCGCCTGAGATCGTGACCGAAGCTCGCCGGGTGGAGGAGTTGGCGGTGGAGGTAGAGGGCTCATTCTTCGACGTCCAACTCACCGGTGCCCGTGAGGACGCCTTCCGCGCTCCCATGAAGCTCTACGGGCGTTTGAGTGCGTTGGCGACCGACGTGGGTGCGAGCAGCGCGGACTTCCCGCCGACCACCCAGCAGGTGGCCGTCCACGGTGTCCTGACCGAGCGGTTGGAGGCCGCGAGGGCTCGCGCCGAGGCGTTCTTCGCCGATGATTTGGACAGGCTGAACGAGATGCTCCGGGAGCGCGGACGGCCGCAGATCGTGTCGGATCTTCCCTGATGGCGGGGAGGCCCTCCGTTCGATAGGATGTGGCGACCACGCTTGACCAGACGACTCGAGAGGATCTGACATGACACGTACTCGCATCCTGATCCTGGGAGCCGCGGGGCGCGACTTCCACGTGTTCAACGCGCTCTATCGGGGCGACCCGGATGTCGAAGTGGTGGGATTCACGGCTCAGCAGATCCCCAACATCGAGGACCGCCTATACCCGGCGGCGATCGCGGGCGAGGACCTCTATCCGGAGGGCGTCCAGATCCATCCCGAGGATGAGTTGGAGCGACTCATCGGGGAACTCGACGTTGATCGGTGCGTCATGGCCTACTCCGACGTCTCGCACCAGTACGTCGGGCATCTGGCTAGCCGGGTGAACGCCGCGGGGGCCGACTTCGAGCTTCCGTCCAGCAGGGCGACGATGCTCGAGTCGAAGTTGCCGGTCGTGGCGGTCTGTGCGGTGCGTACGGGAGTGGGGAAGAGTCAGACGAGCCGGGCCGTCGCCAACCTGCTTCGGACGGCGGGCCTCAAGGTCGGCGTAGTGAGGCATCCGATGCCGTACGGCGACCTGCTCGCTCAGCGCGTGCAGCGGTTCGCGACGGTGGACCACCTCGTGGAACATGACGTCACCATCGAGGAGCGTGAGGAGTACGAGCCCCATATCGCGAACGGCTCCGTCGTGTTCGCCGGTGTGGACTATCACGCCATTCTGGAAGCCGCCGAGTCCGAGTCCGATGTGATCCTGTGGGACGGTGGCAACAACGACACGCCGTTCTTCAAGCCCAGCGTGTACATCACGCTGGTCGATCCGCATCGCCCCGGGCACGAGCTGCTCTACTACCCGGGCGAGACGAACCTCCGGCTCGCGGACGTGGTGATCATC
This sequence comes from Gemmatimonadota bacterium, assembly GCA_036986155.1. Classification (GTDB taxonomy): domain Bacteria; phylum Gemmatimonadota; class Gemmatimonadetes; order Longimicrobiales; family Gaopeijiaceae; genus JACZXQ01. The sequence continues at coordinate 21,389 of BTRA01000021.1, forward strand.
AACAAGGTGCGCACGGCCAGACCGGAAGATCTGGCCACCGTGAAGGCGAATGTGGCGGCGGTAAACCCGGGTGCCATGGTCATCGAGGCCGCGTCACCGATCCGGTCTGACGACCCTTCGATCTTCGCGGGCAAGAAGGTCCTCGCCGTAGAGGACGGCCCCACGTGCACACACGGTGGCATGGCCTACGGCGCCGCTGTCATCGGGGCACGCGCAGGGGGTGCCGCCGAGATCGTGGATCCGCGGCCCTTCTTGGTGGGCGAGCTCAAGGAGACGTTCGCGACCTATCCAGACGTAGGGCCGATCCTTCCGGCCATGGGTTATGGGGACCAGCAGATCGCCGACCTGGAAGCGACCATTCAGAGGGCGGTGGAGGGTGGGGTGGAGGCGGTGGCGATCGGTACGCCGATCGACTTGGCCGGCCTCGTGAAGATCTCGGCGCCACATACTCGCGTGCGCTACGAGCTAGAGCCGATCGGCAAGCCCGACCTGTGGGACGCGCTGGCACCTATGTTGCCGGAGGGGGCGGGTGTGGAGTCGTAGTGCGCGGCCACGTCCCATTCGAACCGCTCGAAGTCGATGCGCCCTCCTTCATCGAACTCGACCCCCTCGTCCTCCAAAAGGGCGCGCTGAACTTGGGCCGTGTGGTGGATGGGAGAGGTGGAGATCCGTCCCGAACTGCTGATCACGCGCCACCAGGGCAACTCCAGATCGTCCGGCGTGAGCGACAACGCCCCACCCACCGCGCGCGCCGACCGTGGCCGTCCGAGTAAGGCGGCCACCGCTCCATAGCTGAGCACTCGGCCGCGCGGGACCTGGGCCACGAGAGCGTAGACCTGTCGCTGGAACGATGTCATCGGGCCGCTTATGTTGCCGTAGTTCGGGCGGGAGATCGTGACTGCGGACTTCCCGTCGTGGGCGCCCCCCACACTATCCCACACCGCGGCGGTCAGCCAGAACGGCCGGAGCCCCTGTGGTCGAAAGGTGCTGATGGCACACATCCACGCCGGCCCCACCCACGCCCACGGCGACTCCCATGCGGGGCCCGTCCAGCGGACAGCCCAGTCGAACAAGCTCAGGATCGTCCTGGTCATCACCGCGGGTTTCATGGTCGCGGAGATCGTGGGCGGGGTTGTCTCCAACTCTCTGGCACTGCTCGCCGACGCAGGCCACATGTTCACCGACGTGGGTGCGCTGGCTCTTTCCATGTTTGCGATGAGGCTCGCGCGACGGCCGCCGAGCCGCGAGCGCACGTTCGGGTACGTGCGGCTGGAGATTCTCGCGGCGCTGGTGAATGGCGCTGCACTGTTGGCGATCAGCGGCCTCATCGCCTGGGAGGCCTGGAAACGTCTCGGTGTGCCGCAGGAGGTGGACGGGCCCGTGATGCTCGCTGTGGCCGTGGTGGGTCTGGGCGTGAACGTGGTGGGAGCCCTCATGCTCCACTCCGACTCCGGTTCCAACCTGAACATGCGTGGGGCCTACCTGCACGTATTGGGCGACCTGCTGGGATCGGTTGGGGCCATCGCGGCTGGCTTGATCATTCTGCTTACCGGTTGGACGCCGGCCGACCCGATCATTTCGGTGTTCATTGCGTTGCTGATCCTGGTGGGAGCGTGGCGCCTGGTCCGTGAGGCCGCCGAGGTCCTTCTGGAGATGGCGCCGCGCCACATCGATATGGAGCGGGTCGAGAAGGACCTCGAGACGATTCCCGAGTTGCACGATGTCCACGATCTGCACGTATGGACGCTCACGAGCGGGTTCGTCGCGCTGAGCGGCCACGGGGTGATCGACGATCCTGCGCACCACCAGGTGGTGCTCGACGAGATCCAGACGCGCATCGAGCGGCATGGGATCACGCACATCACATTCCAGTTGGAGACCCGCCGCCTGCATCAGATCACCACTCCGTCCCGGAAAGAGGTCGGGTGAGCGTAGGAGCGCTTCTGGCTGCGGTACTCGCGACCCAGGTGGGGCCGGACACGGCCGCCGCGTGCGATGGGTTCGGCGGGCCGATGTCGCCGAGCCGCGACATCTACTGTGTGGAGCTCGTGCGCAACCCTACGGTGCCGGCGGGCGAGGGCATCCTGGAGCTGATGATGTCTGGGTCGCCGGTCGGTACGAGGGTCCGGCGCGACGGACGCCTGGCCTTTGGAGCCCGCCTTACGCTCTCGGATTTGCCCGACCCATCGACGCTCGGTGACTACACGACCTATGTGGCCTGGGTAGGGCCACCCGTCATGTTTCCGATGCGGAAGCTCGGCGAGGTGGGCAACGGCACGACAACGCTTCCGGACATCGACCTGAACAAGTTCATGGTGCTCATATCGGCCGAGCGGTCCGCCGACGCGGCGGAGAGAAAAGGTCGGATCGTGCTTCGTGCAATGTCGCCCGCGACGCGGATGCGGCCTGCCGACCTCATGGAGTACATGGTGGCAGGGCCCGGGCTCGACCAGGACTCACCGCGGGCCGATGGTGATCTCTGGCCACGGCCGCCCCTGCCCGCACAGATCTCCATGCTGCTCTCCCTCATGGAGCTCGAGCCGAACGCGATGCCCTATCTCCCGTCGACGACGGCTCCCTCGGGGCTGCCCCGGGCCCGCCCTCGTGAGGTCGTCGACCTGTCCGACGGCGACACCTTGAGGCTCACCGCGGGCATGGTGCGTAAGGAGCTGCACGGTCGATCGTTCGTGATGTTCGCCTTCAACGAGCAGATTCCGGGGCCGCTCCTGCGCGTTCCGCAGAACGCGACGATCACTGTGCTGTTCGAGAACCGAATCGACTGGCCGCTCACGGTGCATTGGCACGGCGTACGCATCGAGAACCGCTACGACGGTACCCCGGTCACGCAGGACGTGGTGCCACCTGGTGGTGGGTTCGAGTACAGTGTGTTTTTCCGGGACGCCGGCATCTACTGGTATCACCCGCACGTCCGGGAGGACGTAACGCAGGACCTCGGCCTGTACGGCAACATGCGTGTGCTGGCCGAGCGCGAGGATTTCTACGGGCCGGCCCACCGTGAGGAAATCCTGACGCTCGACGACATCCTAGTGGGTGAGGACGACCTCATGCCATACGGTACGGCCGTGGCCACACACGCGCTCATGGGTCGTTTCGGCAACGTATTCCTCGTGAATGGCGAGCCCGAATGGACGGCCGAGGCGACCCGCGGGGAGGTGATCCGCTTCTTCTTCACCAACGTCTCGAATACGCGCACGTACAACCTCTCGTTCGGCGGGGCGCCTATGAAGCTCGTGGGCTCCGACGTGGGCAACTTCGAGCGGGAGGAGTGGGTGGAGAGCGTCGTGATTGCTCCGGCGGAACGCTATGTGGTCCACGTGCGCTTCCCGGAGGCCGGCAGCTACCCTCTGGTGAACGACGTACAGGGCATCGACCACCTCTACGGGACCTACTTTCCCGAGAGCGACACGTTGGGGGTGGTCGAGGTGTCGGCCGCAGCGGTGGGCGAGGATCTGTCGGGCTCGTTCGAGGTGTTGCGCGAAGACCGCGCGACCGTCGAGGAAATCGAGCGGTATCGTCCCCACTTCGACCGGCCCGTCGACCATGAGCTCGAGCTCACCATGGAAGCGCCCGGACTCCCGCGCCTCGTTCGACGCCTGATGCAGCTCGACTCCGCGTACTTCAGCCCCGTGGAGTGGTCGGGCACCATGCCCATGATGAATTGGGCCGCCACGGCGTCGGACGTACGGTGGATCCTGCGCGACCCTCGGACAGGCGACGAGAACATGGACATCGCCTGGTCGTTCTCCGTGGGAGATGTGGTGAAGCTCCGGCTGCACAATCAGAGGCGGGTTCTGCACGCGATGCAGCATCCCATTCACCTGCACGGTCAGAGGTTTCTGTTGCTGGAGATGAATGGCGTCCCCAACCGCAACCGAGTGTGGAAGGACACGTTGATGTTGCCTGTCGGCGCCACGGCCGACATCCTGCTTGAGTTGTCCAACCCAGGCTTGTGGATGCTGCATTGCCATATCGCAGAGCATCTGGAGGCTGGCATGATGATGGTGTTCAGCGTCCAATAGCACGCGCGCCCGTCCGGCGCAGTGAGGGAGTAGTGACATGAGACGAACGATCCTTCTTCTGGCGATGCTCGCCCTCGCCATTCCCGGCAGGGCGGTCGGCCAACTCGCCACCGAGCTGTCGAGCCGAGTTCGCGACCGATACGTCAAGGTGTCCGCGCCCGCGTACGTCCTTCGGAACGTGACGCTGATCGACGGCACCGGCGCTCCGGCCCGTTTGAACCAGTCGGTGGTGATCGAAGAAGGTCGTATCACTCAGATCGGCACGCAGGTCGCCATTCCGCCGGATGCGGAGTTGCTGAACCTCTCGGGTCATACGCTCATTCCGGGGATGGTCGGTCTGCATGACCACCTGTTCTACATGGCTGCGGGCGGGCGGGCGGCCCAGCTCTCGTTCAGCGGGCCCCGTCTATACCTGGGCGCCGGGGTGACCACTGTGCGCACCACCGGAAGTGAGGCGCCCTACTCCGAGCTGAACCTCAAGGCCGAGATCGAGCGTGGTAGGGTGCCAGGCCCGCGCATCCACATCACCGCGCCCTACATCACCGGCGGCCAGGGCAACACGACCATGACGCTGCTGAATTCGCCCGAGCAGGCACGGCGCTTCGTGGCCTACTGGGGCGAAGAGGGTGCGACCTGGCTCAAGGCCTACACCAACATCCGGCGCGCCGAGCTCAAAGCAGCCATCGAAGAGGCACACGCCCGGGGCATGAAGGTGACCGGCCACATCTGCTCGATCAGCTTTACGGAGGCTGTGGATCTCGGCATCGACAATATCGAGCACGGCCTCCTGACCAACTCGGACTACCATCCGGACAAGCAGCCGGATCGCTGCCCCAGAAACAACCTCGCGGTGGCGGGCAACATAGACGTGAGTGGTCCCGAGGTCGCCGCGACGTTTCGCAAGATGATCGACGCGGGCGTGGCGATGACGTCCACGCTGGCCGTCTACGAGCTGTTCGTTCCGAACCGCCCGACCAAGGACCCGCGCGCCCTGGAGGCCATGTCCGACGATGTGCGCGAGGTCTATCTGGCCGACCGCGAGCGCATCGACAACTCCGCCAACCCGCGCTACACCCCCGCTATGCTCCAGAACGCCATGGCGTACGAGCGGCGCTTCGTCGAGATGGGCGGACTCCTGGCCGCCGGAGTGGACCCGACGGGCAACGGTGGGGCGCTCCCCGGCTATGGCGATCAGCGAAACGTCGAGCTTCTGTCCGAAGCCGGCTTCTCGATCGAAGAGGTCGTGCGGATCGTGAGCCTGAACGGAGCGGAGGTCCTCGGCGTCGAAGACGAGTTGGGCAGCATCGAGGTCGGCAAGATTGCGGACATGGTCCTGCTCCGGGGTGATCTCACACAGAACGCCGCCGTCATCAAGAACACGGTGACGGTGTTCAAGGACGGAGTGGGATACGATTCCCGCGCGATGCTCCGGGAGGTCCGGGGCTTGGTGGGAATCAGGTGATGGGCAGGGTGATCGTGGCTCTCGTGATAGGCGTCGGCATCGCTTTCCCCGGGCGGGCGGTGGCGCAGCAGTCGTCGGAAGACGAGGTCATCGCAGTGGTTGAAGCCGTGTTCGCGGGCATGGCCGCCGGTGACACCGAGGTGCTCCGCTCCATCATGCTTTCAGAGAGCAAGCTGTTGTCCATGGGGGAGAGGGGCCCCAGCTGGCGCACCGGAACCAGCTTCGCGGAGGCTTTCGAGCGGAGCGAAGGTCCGGTGGTCGAGCGAATGTGGGATCCCGTGGTCATGATCGATGGACCGATCGCTTCGCTGTGGGCCCCTTACGACCTCTATTTCGGTGACCGGTGGAGCCACTGCGGCACGGACTCCTTCCAGTTGGCATTGACTGAGGATGGCTGGAAGGTGGCGTTCATCAGCTATTCGGTGGCGCAACCGCCCGCGTGCGAGCGCCATCCTAAGGGTCCGCCCGGACCGAAGTGACGTCCGCATCGAGCGAGCGGCTGCGTGCGCATGTGTGCCGCATCGAGGGTGAGCGCCATCCCCAGTCCTCCCCGGAGGCGCTGAAGGCAGCCGCCCAGTACATTCGGGCCTCGTTCGAGGACGTGGGCCTCCTCGCCGCCGCCGAACCCTTTTCCTTTCAGGGAGCTTCCTACGACAACATCGTTGCGGTCAAGGAGGGGGAGGACCCGTCCGCACCCCGTGTTCTGATCGGGGCACACTACGACTCGGTGCGGGGCACGTCCGGAGCGGACGACAACGCGAGCGGCGTAGCCGCGTTGCTCGAGGCCGCCCGTCTGCTCACGCCCGGATCCTTCGCGTCCACGATCGAGTTCGTGGCGTTCAACCTGGAAGAGAACCAGGGCACGACCTACCGGGTCGGGAGCCGACACCACGCTTCCGAGGCCCGCCGGAAGGGCATCCGCTACGCTGGCGCGCTCGTGCTGGAGATGGTGGGCTACACCGACTCTCGGCCGGATACTCAGCGCGTGCCCAAGTTGATCGCATGGAAAAGAATTCCGAGGACCGCCGACTTTCTGGCGGTTACGGCGGACGGCCGATCCAAGCGGCTGTTGAACGTGATGCGAGACGCGGCGGCAGACGTCGCGCCGGATCTGAGCGTGGTGCTGTTTCGCACGCCGTTCAGGGGCTGGCTCGTGTGGCAGACCCGCCTCAGCGACAACGCTTCGTTCTGGTCGCAGGCGTATCCTTCGGTGATGATCACCGACACCGCGTTCCTCAGGAACCCGCACTATCACATGGTGTCAGACACGCACGACACACTGGATTACGCGTTCATGGCGGCGGTGACGGACACGACGGTAGAAGCTGCGCGTAGGTTGGCGGTATCCTCAGGCGTGGCGTAGCTGGTCATCGAGCACACGCGTAGGCACCTCACACGATCCATTCAGGGCGCTGAAGACGCTGACTGTGGAACGGGCCTAGCTTTCCCAGATCTTGCGGGTCACCAGGAGTTCCGTGGCTTCAACAGCGGCCATGGCCTTCGCGAAAAGAAAGCCCTGGCCGCATTCGCAGCGCATTCCTCGCAGCAGCGCGGCGTGGGCCTCCGTCTCGATCCCCTCGGCCACAACGTGCATCCCGAGGTCGTGGGCGAGATCCACGATCGTGCGCACGATGCCCGAGTCCCGACCACGAGGCCCCATTCGGCTTACGAACGAGCGGTCGATCTTGACGCTGTCCGTCGGAAAGCGGTGAAGGTAGCTGAGCGAGGAATACCCGGTTCCGAAGTCGTCGATCGAGAGCCCGATCTTGAGCTTCTTCAGCTCGTAGAGTGTCTCCACGGTGCTCTCTGCGTTCTCCATCATCGTGTCCTCGGTCAACTCCAGGTGGAGGAGTTCGGCCGGTGCGTCGAACAGCGCGAGGGAGGCCGCAACACGGTCGAGCAATTCGCCGCGCTCGAGTTGGTGTGGCGAGACGTTCACTTGGATGGTCGGGGCCGGCGTGGTCCGCTCTATCGCCGCCCACTTGGAGAGCTGCTCGCACACGGTGTCGAGCGCCCACCAGCCCAGCGGGACGATGAGCCCGGTGTCTTCCGCCGTCTGGAGAAACTCGCCGGGCGCCAGCAGCCCTCGGTCCGGGTGCCGCCAGCGAAGTAGCGCTTCGAAGCCGTTGAGGGTCCCACCGTTCAGGTGGATGATGGGCTGATAATGCATCTCGAACTCGCCGCGATCGAGAGCTTGCCGGAGGTCGGTCTCGAGGCGTAGCAGCGCGACGGCGTCCTTACGCATGCTCGAGTCGAAGATTATGGAGTCGCCGGGCGCGGTGTCCTTCGCACGGTACATGGCGAGGTCCGCGTCCCTGAGCATCTCCTCGGGGCTCGCGTAGTCCCTGTCGCTGGTGACGATCCCCATGCTCGCGGTCGCGTACACCTGGTGCGAACCGAGCTGGAAGGGTGTCATGAGGTCCTCCCTGAGACGATCCGCCACTCCCGAAGCCTCTTCCATGGAGGCACCGTCCAAGAGCATCGCGAACTCGTCACCCCCGAATCGCGCCACCGTGTCCCCGGGGCGGAGTGACTCTTCCAGCCTCCTTGCCAGCGCCACGAGCAGCTGATCTCCGATCAGGTGCCCAAGCGAGTCGTTGACGACCTTGAAGCGATCGAGGTCGAGGAAGAGCACGGCGAAGCAGTCGGCATCCTTTCGCTTTCCACGTTGCAACAGCTTGGTGACACGGTCCAAGAAAACCGCACGATTCGGCAACTGAGTCAGCTTGTCGTGGAAGGCGTTGTGAAGGAGGCGCGCTTCCGCTCGCTTCCGTTCGGAGACATCTCTGGCGTTGACGATGATGCCTCGGACCTTTTCGTCGTGGAGGAGGTTGCGGCCCACGATGTCGAGGATGCGCCACGTGCCGTCCTTGTGGCGGAAGCGCAGCTCGAGCGTCGTAACCTGATCCGGGGTGGAAAGGAGGTGTTGGAAACGCCCGAGGGCGTCGGCGGCATCCTCGGTGTGCACGTACTCGAAGACGTTCCTTCCGATCAGATCTTCCGGCCGGTACCCGAGGACGCGCTCGAGGGAAGGACTCTCGTACGTAATGAGGCCGGTCGCGTCCAGAACCGTGATCGTGTCGCTGGCGTTTTCGATGAGGGAGCGGAACTTCGCTTCGCTCTCGCGCAGCGCCCGCTCCGTCTCCCGGCGTTCGGTGACGTCGTCGATGATGCCTTGATAGCCGAGAACCCCCCCCTCGGAGTCGCGGCGCACCGTGCTGGTGAGCACGCATTCCATCTCACGCCCGTCCTTGGAGCGCAGGCGGACGGGGTAGTCCATCACCGCACCGGTTTTCTCGACCTCCTCCTGGAAACGCTCACGCTCGGCAGGGTCGACGTAGAGCTCTCGAGCGTCCATGTGGGACGCTTCTTCGTCCGTGACGCCGAACAGACGCAGGGCAGCCGGGTTCGCATCGATCAGGAACCCGTCCCGAGTCGTGAGGTAGATCGCGTGCCGGGAGTCTTCGAAGAGCTTGCGATATCGCTGTTCGCTGTCGCGAAGAGCGGATTCCGCCCTGGTGCGGTTCGTGATGTCGCGGAAGCTCCACACCCTGCCGACGATCTCCTCGCCAAGGCGCTGAGGACGGGAGTAGCGCTCGAAGATGCGCCCATCGAGCAGCTCGATGACGTCACAACTGGTTTCCTCGGGGTGGTCGTAGAGCGCCTTCACGCGGGCGAGGAACACATCGGGGTTTTTGATGCGTTCGACCGCGCCGGCAAGCGCGGCCTGGTCGTCTCGAGTCGCGAGAATCGAGAGGGGGAGCCCCCACATTTTTACGAACCGTCGGTTGAACTGGACGATCTTGCCCGCGCGGTCCACGACGAGCATGCCGTCCGCCGTAGAATCCAGGGTAGCCTGGAGGAGCGACACCATGCGCTCCAGCCGGTCCTCCGCGCTCGCTACGCTACGCACGTCTCTCTTGATTCCGACGTAGCACATGGGCTTGCCGGACTCGTCGTGGATCGTGAAGGCCGTGAGCTGCAGTTGCAGGCGATCTCCCGTCCGGGTCGTGCTGACTACGTCCCCTTGGAACTGTCCTTCGCTCTGTAGCGCCTTGGCGACGTTCGTGAAGACCTCCTCGCCGAGGTGGATGGCCGGGGTCTGGCTCGAGAGTTCCGCGTCGGAATAGCCGAGCAACTCGCTGTGGATCTGGTTCTGCTTCAGATACGACCCGTCGAGGCCGATGAACGCCACCGCGGCGTCGAGGTTTTCCAGAACCTGCTCGTACGCGCCCTCGCCGAGTGAGTTGCGAAGCGCTTCGGGTGCTTCTGCGTGCCGGATCCTGGTGCGGGAGGACATGGGATTCGCCTGGCGTGCTTTCCCTGTGAGGTGCGTGACCCTACTTCAATGGTAGGTATACCGACCCCCGATATTCAAGGAATCCTTCGTGGGTGGTTCTCGGCTGACCGGCGTGGCGCTCTCTATATAAACGCCACTGAAGCTCGCTCTCGCTGCTCGATCGGTGCGTCCAGCAGTGGCACAACTCCGCCGCGTGTCTGCTTCCTCCGGGCCGGATCGGATCCGCACCCGAGCGATGGCGCCACCATGGTAGGAGACCTCAACCGCGCGGCTTACTTGCGCGCTCGACATGCTCGGTAGGATGTTGACGTCGATCTGACGACTCAGTGCCGAAGACACCCACCGCCCCGGTGCCGTCGGCCCGGGTTCTACCCTCGATCGACCAAGGAGGCAGCAATGGATGTCCAGCGGTTCCTCATCGCCACTGTCGTGGGAGGCGTCACCCTTTTCGTGGTTGGCTTCCTGGTGTACGGCCTGGCGTTGGCAAATGCCTATCCGGAGACGGGCATCGACCGGGAAGCGCCGCTCTGGCTCTGGCTCATCCTGACCGAGTTCGCGTGGGCCGCTCTGCTGACCGTGATTCTCAGCAAGTGGCCCGGTGGGTCGACAGCGGGAGGCGGATTCATGGCTGCCGCGCTCGTCGGCCTCTTGATCTCGATCGCGTTCGGGCTCGGATTCTATGCGATGACGACACTGCCCACGTCGGTAATGTCGTACATCGACCCGTTCGTCTCGGCCGTCGTCTTCGGCACCGGTGGTGCGGCCATTGGCTGGTCGTTGGGGAGGGGTGCTCCGCAGCAGGTCTGAGCCGAACCGTGCCTGGTGGGTCCCGGCGCTAGGGCTGGCGCGCGGCCGAAAGGTGCGGCCGTCGCTCAGCCCGCGCCGGCCCGCCGGGACGGGCGGCGGCGGGGGTCCCGAACGCCCTGTTGACGAGCCAAGAGGCGGAGCCGGCCGACGACCAACCTGAGGCTCGGGCTACCCTCGAGACCGCCTACCTCCAGCCCGTCCGTGATACTATCTTACGTGTCGTTCTGCGCCGGCGGGGAGCTTCCGAAGCGGGAGGCATGAACAAGCCATTCTTGCACAAACCATGGCACACCGCAGTCGAAAGTTGTTGCAGGGCCTGTAGCTCAGGTGGTTAGAGCGCACGCCTGATAAGCGTGAGGTCGGAGGTTCGAGTCCTCCCAGGCCCATTTGTGGAAGTGGTTGCCCCGGCTGGTCTTACGAAATCAGGTGGGGTGTCTCCCTGGTGCTACGATCGGACTTCCTGTCGGTCGTCCTATCGATTCACAGCGATGTCCG